>JAGHTW010000024.1 GCA_018065145.1 Candidatus Prevotella equi | reverse complement strand
GGTGTTGACCTTACCAATCCTATCGACTGGGTGAATAACGTTGCCAACAAGTCTATCAGTGAGGAGTTCCTTGCTGTTGCAAAGGCAAACCGTAATAAGGTCTATCCACACGTCCTCGACCTCTACTTCGAGCCTGTCGAGATGTCTGTTCAGCCAACACTGAATTGGTGTTCTGGCATCGCTTTGACTGATCCTGAGACTTTGGAGGTTACTCCTACAGTTAGTGCTGCAGGTCTTACCAACACCACTATCGGTGTGTTTGTTGCAGGTGGTAACCGTGGTAACATGAACGTGGAGCCATGGAATGGTTCTACTGCTAACTACGGTGGTAACGTAGCGGAAACAGGTCAGATTATCAACTATCAGTTCCCTTCAGGGCTTACCATTACCAACCGTATTGTTGGTGGATGTAATGAGGCTAACTACACACTTGGTAAGGTAACACACGTAGGTGGTTATCTGCTTGGTGGACGTGAGCATGATGGTACAGAAATCAACCTCCTTGTTGAGTGTCAGTTTGCTATGCCACAGGGTATGACATCACTGCTCAGTGATGGCAAACCACTTACAGACTCTGAGGGTAATCCTGTTGAGCAGCGTAACGTCTATGGTGGTTGCTATAAGTCTGGTACTATCTATGGTGACATCGACATCGACTTCCGTAGCTCTATGCTGACAACGGTTAATGCTGGTGATCCTGTTGCTGTTGCCAAGGCATACTTCGGTTCTGAGGTTGCTATGGGTAACGTCTATGGCGCTGGCTACGGTCCGGAGTCATACGTCTATGGAGATACTAAGGTAACGGTAAATCCTAATCCTGTCAATATTCCAGATTCATCAGCCAAGGGCATAAACAATACGCAAAAGACACTTGATACCGTTGACAACGATGCATACGCAGCAATGTCTGTATATGGTGGTGGTCAGCAGGGAAATGTCATCGGTAACACTACCGTGCGCATCCTCAACGGTCACATCGGTAAGAGTGCCGTTGGTGGTTCATACGCTGGCTACATGTGGGGCTCTACCCAGGTGCTTGTAGGTTACCCAAGCTACTACACTGCTCAGAATGGTGGTAAGTACAAGATGTTCCGTGCTGATAAGTGGAACGTCGGTGCTGACTACAAGAATGCCGATGGTTCCGATGTTGTTAAGCAGGAAATCTATCTCATGCCTGGTGACATCGTTTCCGAGGAGGTGTTTAATGCAATCAAGGCATACGATACTAAGAACAGTACCTCTCAGGCAACAACGGGTGCAGAGGGGAACTTCTCTGCAAAGGTTACAGAGACACCTGCTGGTGGTTGGGATGGTATCAACATCGTTATTGACGAGGCTACATACGGTGGTGGTTATTCACTTGCATCAGGCTCAAGTGTTGCTGCTGGTACATACACCGTGAAGAAGTATGACGAGACAATGAACCTTGACGGTGACTATAAAATGTCATTGCTGACTACATTTGTTAACGATCGTGGTAATAGTACTACTCGTCATTATGGTGGTAACACTACCGTCCTTGTGTGGGATAACAATGATCGAGTTCAAGAAAATGACCATATCAAGATCTCTACCCAGACCATGAAACAGGTAACACCAGAGGAAGGTGCAGACCTCTTCGGTTACTATGTGAAAGAGAACAAGAATGGGGTAGAGGGATATCGCTACATCTATCAGGAAGGCGAATACTTCTATACAAAGCTAGATGATCAGCCAGCACAGTACTTTAAGCAAGCCTTTGAATCAGATTCAGAAGGTGGTATGTATGGTGACGGTCACCTCTCATTCGCAGAGGGCTTCCGTACAGGTGAACTCGTTGGCTATGGCTTCGCTGGTTACAGACCTAACGGTGCACTCGTCATCAACACCTTCCAGCGTATGGACATCCTCCGTATCAAGGACTGTGCAGTGGCTGTGCTCGGTGCTCGTGACTATACCGTAAACGAGGTATCTACCACTCCTTACTCTCTCGCACGTATCAGCGAGCTCCACATGGAGGCTCAGAATGTGACGAACTTCGGTAGTGGTGCTCTTGCAGCTACATCAGAACGTCATTCACGTAACTATCTTGGTCTGTCTAATAACATCCACTACGTTGGTGCAGTGAACTCAAATGTTGACTTCAATGCTACTTATCATTATGGTAATAAGGATGAGGAAAAGACGGGAGGCGATAAGCACCTTAATGGTACTGAGGGTTCCGGCACTTATCGTGAGGCTAAGCAGGCATATGTAGATGATTATAAGACAAAACAGAACGATGCTGAGTTCCAGAAGCGTAACGATGGTACTGCTGCAAACATGATTGGTATCAGTTCAGGCTATGCCATGAAGGTACAGAACGTGAAGACCACGAATGCCAAGGGTGAGGAAACTTATTTCTATGGACCTATCGTAGGCGTAGTAGAGATGAACCTTATCGACGTACGTGAAGACGAAGGCGGCGGCTATGTATATGCCGACAACATCCACCATCGTTCTTCTACTGCCATGAACTATAGTAATCCTAACTACAATCAGGTTCCAGGAGCTTCTGATGCAGCAGAGGACTTCCTTGAGACCTCTGGTAACTTCGTGTTCCCTTACGACAAGGTAAAGAACCGTTACATCGTTGATGACTGTTTCCCTACGGGCTATCCAAAGGATGCTACACAGGCAACAGCTGAGGCACACTATTGGTACGTAACGGGTTACAACTACTACTACAATGCTCACATCACTGGTTATACATATAATTCAGAGAGTCAGATGCTATCATTCGACTCTGACAATGATAACCTCCTTACACTTACTGGTGCTAAGGCTGGCCAGCAGATTGCTTTGCAGAGCTTGAAGTGGCGTAGTTTGCATCCAACAACTGATGGCTTCGAGAAGTGTGACCTTGAGACTCCTAAGAAGAAGGATGAAGTAGAGCAGACTACAGGTAAGGGTAACAATGCAAGCAGCACTACAAACGGTCATTTCATCTATGATCACTACAACCTCTTCGTGGGAACTGCAAATGCTTCTGGTAAGTTTGCCATAGGCAAGGAGGTTACACCTGCAAACGGAACAGATATAAACACAGGTTATTATACTGATGAGGCTTGTACTATTCCTGCAACAGGAACAGCAGATGGAGAAAAGAAGTATTATCAGAATACTATGTCTTATTGGGCTAATCTCCCTCTGACAGAGAACCTGTCTTCTGATTCTAATCGTAAGCTTACTAATAGTCTTGCATCAGAGAGTCCTACATTGGCATTCCAGTTGACGGATAATGTTGACAATAGTGGCAATGATTACTTCCAGAAGTATATGGCTCAGCCATGTGATGCAACTATTGTATTCACTTGTCCTGCAACAGAAGCTGATGGCGAGACACCTATCAAGGGTTATGTGCCTATCTCTTATTTCTTCACGAGAAGTGGTACAGAACCTAATTATACTTACACCAAGATGGCTGATAATACACAGTTGACAGCTGGCACTGTTTATTATTACTTCGGTAATGGTAACGATTATCATGCAGTGAACTCTGACAACTTGTATTACTACCACAAGTCACAGCAACGTTATGTTCCTATTGGTGGTGATGCGGCTCTTGCAGCTGATAGAGATGCTACTTATTACACAACTGTAGAAGAGTACAACGATGCTAAGAGTACATCACTCACAGCAGATCAGTTTGCCGCACTCTCTGAGGCAGCTAAAGTTAAGACTCCTGCAGAAAAGGCACATGATGCAGGCGAACCTATTACTGCTGCTAAACTTGTCTCTGGTAGCTCGGAATACACCTTCTATGCATACGCTGATCGTGTTTACACCTATACTATCTATCTGACCATCGACTATGTTCAGGGTCCAGATGTAACTGGTAACATTAAGATTTACAACTGCGCACTCCCTGGCGAGAAGATCAAGATTGATAAGGGTACGGTGACAATCAGCTCCGACGTCTCCATGAGTCAGGAATCTACTATATGGAAGATTGGTGAATGGCGTTTCGATCAGGCTCATCCTTACGATCCAACGGCTGATGTGAATACAACAGACGAGATGCTGAAGGATGTGGAGTACAGCGAACAGGACAACTGTATCTATGTTCCTGCATACTACTTCATGAATGGCTACCCTGTGCAGTATCTATATACTGTGAATGGTATTCCTGATGAGTTCTACGTTCCTGCTAACGAGAATGGTCAGGACAAACTCACCATCCACAACTATCACCGAATGAAGCCACGTAACGCTGATGGTGTAAACCGTGCAAGCGTTGACTTCAAGCTAGATGAGGCTCTGAAGCGTATCAATGCAGAAACGGATACTGCTAATGCAATGCCGGAGGCAACTGAAGAAGAGCGCACTGCTAAGGCAGAAGCTCTTAAGGCTATTCTTCCAGAACCACGCATCTACATCGCTGATGCTGCTGACCTCAATGAACTCCCACGCTTCATTGGTGAGAAGAAAGTAACAGCATACTACACTCTTGCTGAGTATAATTCTGCTAAGTCTAAGACTCTCACAGCGGATGAGTTCTATGCACTGCCTGATGCTGAAAGGGTGAAGACTTATGGCGCTGTTGGTTCTAAGTACGACTTCGGTAACCACATGCAATTCCATCTCTTAGATAACATCGTGGTGAACAATGTAGGTATCGCTAACTTGCAGGGTGACCACTATGCAGATAAGGGTGAGGCAACAGACTTCAATGGTACGCTGAACGGTAATGGTTATGTTATCTCTGACCTCGGAGTGAAGAAGGGTGAGTTTACTGCTCCTACCTATCTCTTCGCTGCTAACCATGGTAATATCTATAACCTCGGCTTGAAGCAGGGCGTGATAACAAGTGGTGACACTGGTGCTAACAATAGTCTCTACCACACCAGCTACACATGGTCTAACAAGACAGTTTATCGCATGGATGGTACTGCCGTTGGCACAACCGCTGATGGTGCTGGCAATACATACACCGAGAACGATTGGCGCTATGGTAAGGTAACATACGACCTTAACCAGTATTATCTGGAGGCTCGTAAGGCTAAGCTCAATAGTACAGCTGATGCTCAGCACTACGTTGAGGATCTCTTCCACAATGGTGACTACCTCTATGCTCGTTGGAAGACTGCATCTTCAGAGTATCTGCGTACTGCTGATGCTTCTAAATACGATGCTAACTACAACAGCCAGACAACATACCACTACTACACCCTCACCGATGGTGTGCTCACACACCCTGTTGATGAGAGCCGTGCGGTAGGATATAATGCAGAGACAAAGGCTTATGACAATTACGCTCCTCTCTTCGAGGAAGCTAAGAAGAGTGAGACAGCAACCTCTACTACAGTTAAGAACGACTTCCTCTTCTTCGGTCAGACGCTTGATGCAGATACTAAGGGCGCAGGTCTCGGTGTTATTAATCAGACAATACCTGAGCATATCGATTCTGATGTGAAGCATGATGTTTCTCTGATGAACAACCGCGTATATCGTGCTGGTGGTTACTATAAGAGTAATGTGGCTTACATGAAGACTGGTAAGGCTGAGGATCGTTATGATACAAACGCTGGTGCATTCTTCTACAACCGCGCTGCTTACGCTCATGACAATGGCATAACTGCGATAGACTTCTATGGTTATCCGGAGGAATCTGATAAAACATGGTATGCTCCAATGGTTGACTACCCAACAGTCAATCTTGCAAGCATGGACCGTGCAGATGGCGTAACACGTAACCTCCTTGTATATGCTAATAGTGAGACAGAGGTTACAACTGGTGCGCTGACGCCTTACGTTTATAACGAGAGCACTCCAGAGGGCAACATCAAGATGCATGTCATCAAGCCTGTTGTTACTGCTGCCGTTGCACCAGAACCAGCCAAGGTTACTCCTACTACAGCATACCTCCACCTTGTGGAGCGTACTGCTGAGAGCAAGGATGCAGAGGGCAATACATGTCTGAACAATGACTTCGATGCTCCTATCGCGTTCGATGTTACACAGCGTGCTTGGTACACACGTCAGCCTGCTTACTATGCAGAGACAAATAACTCTGCATGGGAGGGTATCACACTGCCATTCACAGCGAAGAAGGTTGAGGCAAGCCTGAACGGTGAGATTACTCACTTCTATGGTACGCCAACAGAAGCTCAGAAGGCTGCACCAGAAACCAACGACAAGACTCTCCACCATGAGTACTGGCTGCGAGGACTTGTAGGAATGGATGCTTCGAAAACAGTGGCTAACTTCCAGCGCCCAGGCAGCAGCACTACCGAGACAACGCTCTTCGGTACAGCGGCTACTGATGCGGCAGCATTCAGCTATGTCTTCAACAACCATTGGTTCAAAGATACTTATACCAATAATTACAACTGGGACGATGCTTCTAATCAAAACAAGTGGTACAGCGATGAAGCTTATCCTTCAGGTCATACTTACACTGACTATAAGCCTCTGACAGCTGATATTCCTTACATCGTCAGCTTCCCTGGTAATCGTTATTATGAGTTCGACTTGTCAAGCAAGTTCTATAATGACATGCTGAATGCGACAGAGAAAGCTCAGACTGTGACATTCAGCAATGACGTACCAGAGGATGCTTCTATCACTATTGGTACAACCAATGTTCAGTATATGCAGACTATTGATGAGTCTGATAAGGCACATACACATAGAGCAACCTATGTGGAACTTGCTAAGTCAGAAAATATCTATGCTATCTCTAATAATGGAACACAGTTTGAGGCTGATGCAGCAAAGGTACTTCCATTCCGCACATATATGGCAGAAGCAGCAACTCTTTCTCTGGCTAAGGAGGTAAGTAGTGGTCCACAGCTTGCTAAGGGTGGTCTCATCCTCATTGGTAGTGCTAATGCTCCTATTGAGAAGATAGAGAATGAATATGGTGTTGAAGATAGTGAAGAGAAGACAATCGATGGTATGAGAATCTATCCTCGTGGTAACCGCATCATTGTAGAGAGCTCATACGCTACGACCATCAACATCTACACGGCAGGCGGACAGCTGGTACGTATCGTTGATGTACGACCTGGTGTCAATACCTACAGTGGATTCCAACAGGGTATATACATTGCAGGATATGCGAAGGTATATGTGAAGTAAATAATAAAAAGACAGCGACTACAAATTCTGTAGTCGCTGTCTTTTTTTTGTAATGTTTAACGGTTGAGGGTTAGTATAGTAATAGCAGGCCGGCGAATGCGGCGTATGCTATCATGCGGATGGGGTTAATCTTCATTACCTTTACTCCTATGAAGGTAGCGAGGAAAATGAAGCATGAGATATAGAAGTGCCAAGGCTGTTGTGTAGGTGAATAGAAGTTGTCGCTATTCATCAGTAGCAGTGTGGCAGCGGCGAGCAGTCCTACAACGGCGGGACGCAGTCCTGCGAACACGTTCTGCATGATGTCCGATTTCATATACTTCATAAACATCTTGCTTATCATCAGCATCAGTGCCAGCGAGGGCAGTACGAGAGCTGTGGTAGCCAGTATGCTGCCAACGATACCCATGAGCATACTACCAGTGCTGTTCTGTACGGCGGTATATCCGCAGTATGTAGCGGTATTGATGCCTATAGGTCCTGGTGTCATCTGTGATATGGCAACGATATTCGTAAACTCCGCCGATGTCATCCAGTGATGGTTTACCACCACCTCATGCTGAATCAGTGACAGCATGCCGTAACCTCCTCCGAAGCCGAAGAGGCCGATGAGGAAGAAGGTATAAAAGAGAGTAAGGAAAATCATTCTGTTGTCTTTGTTACCTGTCCGTAGAAATATCCTCCCAGTCCTGCTGCTATGATGATATATATAGGGTTTACGCCCAGCGCCCATATCAGCAGTGCGGAGAGAATAGGGATCCAACAGTTTATAAAACTAATCTTTGCTCTTCGTGCGAGGTTCCATGTCGGTACGGCTATAAGAGCTACTACCGCCGGACGTATTCCTGCGAATGTTGCTGCCACCCATGGTATATTCTGGAAACTCTGGAAGAACATTGCTATGGCAAGAATGATAATCAGCGAAGGGAGTGCGGTGCCTAATGTTGCCATCAGTGCTCCCTTCGTTCCGTTTATCTTATTGCCGATGAAAATGGACATGTTTATAGCAAAGACGCCCGGACATGATTGCGCTATGGCAATCATGTCCGTGAACATCTTCTTATCAATCCATTTATGTTTCTCAACCACTTCGGACTCTATCAGCGGAATCATGGCATAGCCACCGCCGAGAGTGAACAGTCCGATGCGGAAGAATGTTGAGAACAAAATCTTATTGCTCATAAATAAACGTGCTCAGGTATTACGCCTGCTTCTCAATCCACTTACGAGCATTTACGAATGCCTCGTGCCAAGGTGTTACCTCGTCGCTCATGCGTCGCTCCTCTGGGTAGTAACCACACTGCCATGGGAACTGTGTACGCTCTGGGTGTGGCATGATAGCGAGGTGGCGTCCGTCCTTGCTTGCGATAGCGGCAACGTCGTATGATGAGCCGTTAGGGTTAGCAGGATATTCAGAGTGGTTATACTTTGCAACGATGTTATACTCAGACTCGGCGAGAGGCAGGTTGAACTTACCCTCACCGTGAGCCACCCAGCAACCGATCTTCTCGCCAGAGAGCGAACCGAACATAACAGAGTCGTTCTGTGGGATAGCGAGAGTAACGAATGTTGACTCGAACTTATGAGAGTCGTTATGCAGCATCTCTGCGTAGTCCTTAGCGTTTGTCACGGAGTTGGTATTGTTCAGCAATCCGAGTTCAACCATCAGCTGACAACCGTTACATACACCGAGAGAGAGAGTATCCTTACGAGCGTAGAACTTATCCAGAGCCTCCTTTGCCTTAGGGTTGAAGAGGAATGCACCAGCCCATCCCTTAGCAGAACCGAGAACGTCAGAGTTAGAGAAACCGCCGCAGAATGCTACGAGGTTCACGTCCTCCAGTGTCTCGTGACCAGTGATAAGGTCCGTCATGGTAACGTCCTTCACGTCGAAGCCCGCCATATAGAAAGACCATGCCATCTCGCGTTCAGAGTTAGTACCCTTCTCACGTATGATAGCGGCAACCGGCTTAGCGCCTTCTGGACGAGGAGTCATCACCGTCTTCTCGTTCTTGAATGTCCATTCAACAGGATTCTTAGCGTAGTTCTCGTAACGCTCCGCAGCCTTGCCGTTGAATGACTGGCGACGGTCGAGGAGGTAAGACGTCTTGTACCATACGTCACGCATCTCGTTGATGTCAAACTCAAGGGTAAGCTCGCGGTTAGCCAGTTCAGCGTTAGGCACAGAAGCATTGCTCTGGTGGCGCTTGATAGTAATCTTACGGTCATCAGAAGGAGTACCAATCTTTGCATAGCCAACACCAGCATCCTCCAGAATCTTCTTCACGCGAGGAGCGTCAGCATCAGCCACCTGGATGATGATGCCAGGGTTCTCAGCGAAGAGCACCTTCACGATGTCATCGCCGTTAATCTTGTCAAGGTCAAGAGCAAGACCGCCCTTAGTGTTAGCGAAGCACATCTCCATGAGGGCAGTGATGAGACCGCCGGCAGAGATATCGTGACCAGCGAGGATAAGACCCTCGTTGACAAGCTGCTGTACAGCGATGAAGGCATCGCGGAAGTACTCTGCGTTCTTCACTGTAGGCACATCGCTACCAACCTTACCCTGGCTCTGTGCGAATGCAGAACCGCCGAGCTGCAGCTGGTCGAATGAGAAGTCAATATGATAGAGGCGTGATGCCTTTACGTCCTTGATGACAGGAGAGACAATCTTCTTTATGTCGCTCACCTCACCGCCAGCGCTGACGATGACGGTACCCGGAGCGATAATCTTCTTTCCGTCAGGATACTTCTGAGTCATAGACAGAGAGTCCTTACCTGTAGGAACGTTAATCTGCAGTTCGCAGCAGAAGTCTGACAGTGCCTTTACAGCCTTATAGAGGCGAGCATCCTCACCCTCCTGAGCGCGGCAAGGCCACATCCAGTTAGCAGAGAGCGAAATAGAATCCATGCCATCAGCCATTGGAGCCCACACGAGGTTTGTCAGAGACTCAGCAACAGAGAGAACGGAACCAGCCTCAGGGTCAGCGAGTGCTGCCTGTGGAGCATGTCCGAGAGATGTAGCGATACCCTTTGTTCCAGTGTAGTCAAGAGCTACGGCGCCGCAGTCAGAGAGAGGCAGCTGCAGTTCGCCCTGACACTGCTGGCGTGCTACACGTCCAGTAACGGAACGGTCCACCTTGTTTGTCAACCAGTCCTTACAAGCCACAGCCTCCAGCTGCAATACTTCCTTGATATATGAAGCGAGTTGTTCGTTCAGTGTAGAGTTAGAAGAGAGACCAGAGAGGTCGTATGTCACAACGTCGTACTTACGCTCTACGGTCTTATCAACCATCACTGTCTTTGGTGAAGAACCGAACATCTGGTCAACAGAAAGGTCGAATGGACGAACGCCGTCAGCCTGTTCGAAGGCAAAGCGATGATCGCCTGTTGTCTCACCAACGGTGTACATTGGTGCGCGCTCACGGTCAGCAATCTTCTGAACGTAGTCGATGGCAGACTCATCGATGAGCAAGCCCATACGCTCCTGTGACTCATTAGCGATAATCTCCTTTGCCGACAGTGTCTTGTCACCAACAGGCAGCTTATCCATGTGAATGAGACCGCCGCAGTCCTCAACAAGCTCAGAGAGACAGTTGACGTGACCGGCAGAACCATGGTCGTGTATAGAAACAATAGGATTCTGATCCTCCTCGCCGAGAGCACGTATAACGTTATATGCACGCTTCTGCATCTCAGGGTTAGCACGCTGTACAGCGTTCAGTTCGATACCGCTTGCGTAACGTCCTGTCTCAACAGAAGACACTGAACCGCCACCGAGACCGATACGGTAGTTCTCACCACCCATTACGACAACCTTGTTGCCAGCCTGTGGCTCGCCCTTGAGGCAGTCGCGCTTGATGCCGTAGCCGACACCGCCGGCAAGCATGATAACCTTATCGTAAGCATACTGCTCATCGCGCTCCTGATGCTCGAATGTAAGCACAGAACCGCAGATCAATGGCTGTCCGAACTTATTACCGAAGTCTGACGCACCGTTAGAAGCCTTTACAAGGATCTGCTCTGGAGTCTGGTAGAGCCACTGGCGAACAGGCAGAATCTTCTCCCATGCCTGGCAGTTGTTGTCAGAGCTCCATGCAGGAGTGTTAGGAATCTCAGCCACTGCGCTTACGCTTGCATCATCCTTACGAGGGTATGATGTCATATAAACGGCAGTACCAGCGATAGGCCATGAACCTACGCCACCACCCATACGGTCACGTATCTCACCACCGGTACCTGTAGCGGCACCGTTGAAAGGTTCTACGGTAGTAGGGAAGTTGTGTGTCTCTGCCTTGAGAGAGATGACAGACTTCACCTTCTTTATCTGGTAGAGGTCAGGCTGAGAGTGGTCAACAGGAGAGAACTGCTCAATCTCCGGACCCTCTGAGAAGGCAACGTTATCCTTATATGCAGAGAGAATCTTGTTAGGGTTCTCCTGTGTTGTCTTCTTGATCATCTGGAAGAGGCTTGACTCCTTCTCTTCGCCGTCGATAACGAATGTACCGCCGAAGATCTTATGACGACAGTGCTCAGAGTTAATCTGCGCAAAGCCGAAGAGCTCAGAGTCTGTCAGAGGACGACCAAGCTGGTCAGCCACCTTATACAGATACTCTATCTCCTCCTTTGAGAGCGCCAGACCTTCCTGGTCGTTATGCTCCTCAATGTTCTTGATATACTTTATCTCCTCTGGAGTCTTGTTGACGGTGAACACCTCCTGGTTCAGTCCGTTGTACATACGCTGCAACATAGGGTCATGCTCTGCCTCTGCGCTGCTCACTGGGAAATATTCCTCAATACGCGAGATGCCCTTCAGACTCATGTTCTGTGTTATCTCAACGGCGTTGGTACTCCAAGGAGTAATCATCTCGCGGCGTGGGCCAACGAAATAACCGTCCATACTCTGTGCATCTACTACGGTAGCATTACCGTAGAGCCAGCACAATTCCTGCTTTTCCTGATCATTAGGCTGATGGTCTATCTCAGTCGCAATGATGTGATTAGATGGGGTCTTAAAGAAAAGAACCATAATGTAGTTTTATTTATTTGAAATTATTATACTTTCAGGTTACAAAGTTAATAAAACTTTCTGAAACGAGCAAGAAATGACAACTTTTTATATTAATTATGTAACCTAATATAGTTATTAGGTGCTGAGTAGATGCAACCATAAGGCAAAGAATCTATCGTAAACTTCGTAAGAGTCAAGATTTCTTGTGACGATTTGTTTCTCCATCAGTGACTTTATTGTTGTCTGTATTGTGCTGGCTGATGACAGATGATGTTTTTTTATAAACTTGCTGCCGGTGATAGCCTTTGCCTTACCCTCGCGGTTTATGGCAATGAGAAGATCTTTTTGTCTTGCTGTCAATTGATAGAGAAGGTCTTCGTATATGTTGCTATTATCGCTGATAATTTCATTTATAGCAGTGTCAACCATATCATTAGTGCATGTCTCTCCGCGTTCTGTATCGAAGAAAAGTTGGTTCAACGTTTTTTGCATGAACCATGTAACACCCTCAAAACGTTCGTAAACCAAAGCAACAGCTTCTGGGGTTATTGTTTTGTCGGCATTGCGGAAATGTGATATGGCAAAATCTATATACTTTTCTTTGTCAATACAATCAAGAGAAAGTGTTGTTGTTGATGCATAAAAAGGACGTGCTGGCGAATGGAACATCTCTGAAAGCAAGTGCCTCTCGGAGCCAGAGAATACGAATACGGCATTATTACATTTTTGTATGTATGTGCGTAACGTCTCTTCTACGTTGTTTTCTGGATAATACATTATCTGCTGAAATTCGTCGATGGCAATGATGCAAGGTCTTTCAGAAGCGTTGATGTAATCGAATATCTGATCCAGTGTGTAGGATGGTGAATGTATGGAGCCTTGTTCGAGATTCCATGTAGCATTTCCCATAATGTCAAATGTTACACCTGGTTTAAGAGAGCTTACAATGTCAAGAAACTTTTCCATAGCTTTCCTGCCTCGTGATTTTAGACTGCTGAGAATTGTTTTGCCTATTTCGAAGACAAGGTCGTGGAGTGTTTTTGTGGAGTAGATGTCTATGATAAAGGTGTTGTAGTTGTCCTTTATCTCTTTTTGTGCAAAGGTATGATACAATAGTCCTGTCTTACCCAAGCGTCGTTGCGACATCAGTACGATGTTGTTGCCGTTGAGTAATAGTTTCTTTAGTTTGTTTGTTTCAGAAACGCGGTCGCAGAAATATTCAGGTCCTGAATAACCAAAGGTGATAAAAGGGTTTTGTGCCATATAAGATGCTGTTATTTAATGTATTTCGATGCAAAGGTAATACTTTTTTTTGAAAATTACGTATTTTACGTAACGTTTTTTACGTAATAATCTTTTTATCGTGCAATTCTTATAGATGTATGTAGTTTCATTTTGTAAGCAAAATGCGATATTTGCTTACAAAGTGATTTTTGTTAATGCCCTGAGAATGCGATAAAAATCACCAACGACCATGTTGTTTGCAAATACGCAAAAATAGAGCGTTTTGGTAACTTGTTGATGTGTAACGAGTTAGTAAAACGGGTGTAAAAATAGTGGTCAAAAATGCTCGAAAAACGGCTGTAAAAGCATAACTTTTACTTGGTAACCGTTGCACAGTTACAATGTAATCGTTGCACGATTACACTGTAAAAGTTATACGATTATCGTAGGCGGGCATGAAAATAGCAGTCTGGAGGCATGAAAATGGCATTTTTGGCGTGTTGCTTTCTCTAGATTGAATCTGAATGTGGAAGTTTTGAAAATGTCAGATTGTAAGCAAAAAGCGCAAAAATGTTACAATCTGTAAAACGGGATAAGGCACTGGATTGCCATTGTGACGGCAGAAAAAACAAAAAATAGCGGTGAGAAATTTGATATATGAAATAAATTATGTATCTTTGCAAGGATTTAATAATTGTACGTGCGCGGCGCGTATGCGTAAAACCTATATCTAAACAATGACAAGATACCTCTTTAGCCTTATAATACTCCTCTCCGTAGTGCTCAATGTTCGTGCAGTGACATGGTATGACGGACACTCTGCCGTGAGCTATAGCGTGGTCGGAAAGACATCGCCTGTGGTGACGATAGCCCTGCAGATGTTTCATGATGACATGGTGGCAGTGACGGGAAAAGCACCCCATCACGCCAAGAAAGCGAACATAGAGATATACCAGCTCGATATGGCGAACGCGAAGACCTTGAGCGCTCTCGATAAGATGAATGTCCTTTCACTGCGCCTGATGGACAGGAAAGACGCTTTCTTCCTTGGCGTTCGTGGAGGTAAGATAATCATCGTCGGCAACAATGGTCGCGGCACCGCCTACGGAATATTGGAGCTTTCGCGTCTCGCCGGGGTGTCACCATGGACATGGTGGGGCGATGTGGTGCCAGAGAAGCGCGACATGCTAACGCTCAGCGATACATACGAGACGCTGCAAAGCCCTTCGGTGGAATACCGTGGCATATTCATCAACGACGAAGACTGGTCCACGAGGGTGTGGAGTCAGCAAATTGAAAATGGAAAGTTGAAAATTGAAAATGGAAAGTTGAAAATTGAAAATTCCGCTGGCGGTGATATTGCCATTGGACCAAGGACATATAAGCGTATCTTTCAGTTGCTGCTGAGGCTCAGGGCGAACGCTGTCTGGCCTGCTATGCATGAGGGTACTGAGGCGTTCTTTGCTGTGAAAGGCAACAAAGAGATGGCGGACTCCTGCGGAATAGTCGTCGGTTCCTCGCACTGCGAACCGCTGTTGAGAAACAATGTGGGCGAGTGGGACAAGGCAAAGCGCGGTGACTATAACTTCATCAGCAACCGTCACAACGTAGAAAACTACTGGGCGGAGCGCCTGACGGAGATGAAAGGCAGCGAGGGACTCTTCACCATCGGCATGAGAGGAATACACGACGGCAGCATGGAGGGCGTGAAGACGGCGAAGGAGAAATTCGACGGCTTGCAGAGCGTGATAGACTGTCAGCGTGAACTCATTGCGAAGCACTACGACAAGAACGTCGATAAGGTGCCGCAGGTGTTCATACCATATAAGGAAGTGCTGGAGATTTTCGAACAGGGACTGCGCGTTCCCGAAGATGTCACGCTGCTGTGGTGCGACGATAACTACGGCTATATGACGCGTCTGAGTACCGCCGAAGAACAGAAAAGAGCAGGCGGAGCAGGCATCTATTACCACCTCTCTTACTGGGGACGACCACATGACTATCTGTGGCTCACCACAACACCGCCGGGACTCGTGTATAACGAACTGCGACAGGCGTACGACCATAACGCCAGAAAGCTGTGGATAGTCAATGTTCATGACGTGAAGGTGGCGGCATATCAGCTCTCCCTCGCCATGGATATGGCATGGGACATAAACAGTGTCACACCTGTAACGATACGCCAGCATCTCCTTCAGTGGCTCACGCAGCAACTGGGCGAGAAGACAGCGAAGGCGATACTGCCGGCGATGGAGGAGTATTACCGTCTCACGGCTATCAGAAGACCGGAGTTTATGGGTTGGACACAGGTGGAACTGGACAAGAAACGCTATCCTGGAGGTAAGTCATTACCGACAGATACGGAGTTCTCTGAGACCGAGTTTGGCGGAGAACTGGAGCGATATATAGAACAGTATGATGCCATTGTCGATGTCGTCAGGGCGCAGAAACGCGATGATGCGACATACTTCGCGCATGTGCTGTACCCTGTGGAGTGCGCCGCAGCGATGGCGCATAAGCATCTTGATGCGCAGTTGGGTGACACGCTAAGCGCCGTCGAGGCACAGCAGCGCATCAAAGAACTCACGAAGAGATACAACACGATGTGCGATGGCAAGTGGAACGGACTGATGGACTACAAGCCTCGTAACCTTCCTGTCTTTGCGGACTATACACTCAGCGACAGTACCAGCATCCGTCGCAGCAAGAGCAGACCGCTGTCGGAGATAGCTCTTGAGGGAAGTGTGGTGCGCAATGCCTGTGACTATCAGTCAGCGACGGGCACTGTGCAGCCGATAGAGATGCTCGGTCACAGCCAGAAGGCGCTGAGCGTTGCCAAAGGCAGCAGTGTGACGTTCTCTTTTGAGGCGAAGAAAGAGGGTAGGGCGGTGCTTCGCACAGCGGTGATACCTACGCACGCCAACGATAACGGCGACATACGGTTCAGCGTTAGCGTGGATGGTGCTGCGCCGGTGGTCTATTCACTGAAGGAACCTTACCGTTCGGAGCGGTGGAAGAAGAATGTGTTGCGCGGACAGGCAGTGAGAACAACGGACGTCGCGATGACTCCCGGCACCCACAGCGTCACCATCACGGCACTCGACGACCACATCATCCTCGACCAATGGATGCTCGACTACCGCAAGGAACGTAAATTCTATGTCTTCCCCATAAAGAAATAAAAACGATGAAACGTTTTCTAAAGATATTCACAGTCACGATATTCTCGTTGGTAGCTGCCTTGCTGCTGGCGATGGGCGGCTTTGCCTGTTACTTGACAACAGACAAAGGTCAGGCGTGGCTTAAGGCGACGCTCCTTGAGACACTCAGGCAGACGCTCGACACAAACCTCGAAGTCGATTACATCGGCGCCAATCCCTTCTCCGGCGACTTCACACTCTACGGAGTACGCATGGATGACCGCCAGAGCGTAAGGATGCTGGAGGTAGATACGCTGCATGCCGAGGTGAAGGTGATGAAACTGCTTGACAAGATGGTTGATATCGACGAGATAAATCTCGCCGGTGCCACCGCCGTCCTTTACAAGGAGAGCAAGGATAGCGCCGCAAACTATCAGTTCGTGCTCGACGCACTGAAGCCAAAGAAGAAGAAAAAGAAGTCGCCTTTCCGCTTCGTCATGGAACTGAAGAAGGCGGAGCTGAGTCGCACGAAGGTGCAGTGGGACATCAAGGACGCCCCTGCCAAAGCACAGGGAAAGCTGGACGGCAATCACCTCAAGCTGGAGTTGCAGCACATAACACTCAAGGGACGACTGGAAGAGAAGAACACCATCGATGCAGGCATTACGGACCTGAAGGCGAAGGAGTGCCGCTCTAATATGCGACTGTCGGTGAATCGTATGCATTTCCGCACGTTGCGAAAGAGGAATATCAACGCCGTAATTCAGGGATTGTGGTACGCCTATCAGGACAAGAGGGTGACCTGCAAGCGCCTTGAGGTGCAACAGATGCACGGTTTCTTGGACCCTGTGCAGCCATTGACGCTGAAGGCGGAGCAGTTGACGTACTTCTGCAATAACGGCAAGCCACGCAAGAACCACAACCGTCCGAACAGAGGATTCTTTGATCCAGGCCATCTCGATGCCGTCATGTCACTGGAGGCTACCGTGCACAGTATGAAGAAAGACAGCGTCCATATCACTCTAAATAAGTTGAAGGCGTATGACAAAGGCAGCGGACTGGACCTGAGAAACGTGAATGCGTTTGTTGCTATATCAGGCAATAACATCACCGTGACAAGGCTCAACATAGCCCTCCCAACAAGTCTTCTCACCGCCCGAAGAATAGACATCGCCACCGTTCCTTCAGCTACAGCCACTGTTCCTTCTGTTTCAACAGAAGGCACCCCCCCCTTCGCCCTCCGCGTCTCGCCTTTCCTCTTGACGGGAAAGGTGGTGCTGAAAGATATCCACAGACCTTTCGGACCAGTGCTCAGCAACTTCACCACGCCGCTGAACCTCAGTGTGGTCTGTGCAGGAACGCTCGACAGGTTTACCTTCAGCGATATCCACGTCACGAACAAGGACAAGCGCCTGAGAATAACGGCAGAGGGAGACCTCTGCGACGTCACGAAGAAGAAGGCGCTGACGCTACATTTCTGGAACATACACATGGATGCGCGCAGTGGTGTGCAGGTACAGATAGTCAACCACTTCAAGAAGAAGGTTCGACTGAAGATGATGCGCCAGCTGGAACATGTAGGCGACGTGCACTACGACGGTAGGGTAGGTGTGGCATATAAGCGCGTTGACGTCGGCGGCGTGGCAACATGTAAGTACGCAAAGATAAACTTCGACTTCTATCTCGACGGCTTCAAGAAGCGTATGATAGGTACGATGAATGCCGACTCCATAGGACTGGGCGCGATAATGAACGTGAAGGGACTGTGGTTAGGAAAGACCAAGGCATCGTATGAGATTGTAACGTCAAGGGAAGTGAAGAAGAAGGTGAAGGCAGAGCTCAAGGGCAGACTGCCGATAGGTAAGGCAGCGGTGACTGTTGCTGATGCAAGGATGAAGAAGTTACTGGTTCATGACATCGCCACAAACATCGTTTCGGACGGTGCAACGGCTTCGGGAGAATTGTCTGTGAAGCATAGTCTCATTGATGTTGACGCTACATTCTTCTACACACAGACTGACGACAAACAGGAACTGCGCGTGAAACCGAAACTGAGGTTGCACAAGAGTGACAAGAAAAGACAAAAACAGGAAAAGGCTGCTGCCGTAAAGGAGCAGAAAGGCGACGAGACCGCAACAACGGAAAAGAAAGAAAAGAAGGGACTGTTTAACTTCCTGAAGAAAAAAAGCAATAATATATAATCGTTATGAAAAACAAAGCATTTTTTGCTGCAATGCTTATGGCATGTGCAGGCAGTATGAGCGCTACGGCGCAGACATTTACAGAGTGGCATGACCTTGAAGTGAACGAGGTAAACCGTTACCCTATTCACACCGATGTGCTTCCCGCAACATCAAAGACAGTGTCACTCGAGGGAACATGGAAGTTCAACTGGGTGCGCAACGCAGACCAGAGACCGCAGAACTTCTTTGCTGCAAACTACGATGACTCAAAGTGGGGAACGATGCCAGTGCCAGGTAACTGGGAGATGAACGGCTATGGAGACCCAGAGTATATCAATATCGGTTTCGCATGGAAGGGACATTTCTGGAGTAATCCGCCAGAGGTGCCCGTGAAGGATAACCATGTAGGTTCCTATCGTCGCACGATAAACATACCAGCAGACTGGAAGGGTCAGCAGGTGATAGCACACTTCGGTAGCGTGACAAGCAATATGTACCTGTGGGTGAACGGAAAATATGTGGGATATGCCGAGGATGCGAAGATAGCGGCAGAGTTTGACATCACGAAGTATGTGAAGCCAGGCAATAACCTCATTGCCTTCCAGATGTTCCGCTGGTGCGATGGCTCTTACGATGAGGACCAGGACTTCTGGCGCCTTAGCGGTGTGGCACGTTCATGCTACCTCTATACGAAGAATGCCAAGACACAGATAACCGACATCCGCGTCAATGCAGACCTGACAAACGACTATAAGGACGGCGTGCTCAATGTGGATTGTAAGGTGAAGGGCGCTGCAAAGTTGCAGTATATCCTCACCGATGCAGAGGGAAAAGAGGTGCTGAACGCAACTGCCGGTGCAAAGGCATCGTTCAATATCGCTGCTCCAAAGAAGTGGTCGGCAGAGACACCTTATTTATATATGCTCACCGTGAAGCAGGAAAAGGGCGAGACAGTGCAGCAGAAGATAGGCTTCCGCAAGGTGGAGATAAAGGATGCGCAGCTCCTTGTCAACGGACAGCCAGTGCTTATCAAGGGTGCTAACAGACACGAGCTGGACCCTGACGGTGGTTATGTGGTGAGTCGTGAGCGTATGCTCGATGACATCAGACTGATGAAGCAGCTGAACGTGAACGCCGTGCGCACATGTCACTACCCAGATGACCCACAGTGGTATGACCTCTGCGATGAGTATGGCATATATATGTGTGCCGAGGCTAACCAGGAGAGCCACGCCTTCGGTTATGGAGAGGAAGGAAAGAAGCAGGCACCTAAGTTCCATACGCAGATAATGCAGCGCAATCAGCGTAATATCGGTACGAAGTTCAACCACCCTTCTATCATCATCTGGTCTATGGGTAACGAGACCTGCGATTCAAAGAACTTTGAGGATGCATACGCATGGATAAAGTCACAGGACCAGAGCCGTCCTGTACAGTACGAACAGGCAAGGGAGAAGGATCATACCGACATCTTCTGTCCTATGTATATGTCACAGTGGGGCTGTGAGCAGTATGCGAAGAACGACGCAAAGAAGAAGCCACTGATACAGTGTGAGTACGCTCACGCCATGGGTAACTCAGGCGGTGGTTTCAAAGAGTATTGGGACCTGGTGAGAAAGTATCCTAAGTATCAGGGTGGATTCATCTGGGACTTCGTCGATCAGGGCTTGAGAGACAAGCGCGATGCTACAAAGTTCCTCTATGGTGGTGACTATAACGACTATGACGGTTCGGATAATAACTTCAACTGCAATGGTTTCGTGACGGCAGACCGTAAGCCTACACCTCAGGCATACGAATATGCGTACTACTATCAGAATATATGGACGGAGCCTGTTGACCTCGATAATGGCGTGATACGCGTGAAGAACGAGAACTTCTTCCGTACTCTTGACTACGTAAACCTGCACTGGACACTCACCGCTGATGGCGTGAAGGCACAGGAGGGTGTGATAAAAGACCTGAACATTGCACCACAGCAGACAGCAGAGGTGAAGATACCTTATCAGCTTTATGACAAGGATGTGGAGCTGTTGCTCAATGTCTCTTACGAGATGAAGGCTGACGAGCCAATGCTCAAGGCTGGAACATCCATCGCACATCAGCAGCTGACCATCAGCGGCTACATGCATGACTTCCATAACGCAGACCTTATTGGTGACGAAACAGAGGTAAGCGATGCAGGTTTCGTCCTCAATAGCTCGGATGTTGAGATTCGCCCATCCTTCTGGCGTGCCGTTACCGACAACGATATGGGTGCGGGAATACAGCGCCGTAGCAGGGCATGGAATAACCCTGAGGTTATCTGCACTGGCAGAAAGACGGAAGGAAACACCTCTGTTGAGACATTCCGTATCAATGCCGTGAAGGCGAACCTTACGATGACGTATGTGACCCTCGCCAATGGCGTTGTCAAGGTGACGGAAGACATCGCCTTCGATGCTGATGCGAAGGATATTCCTAATATGCCACGCTTCGGTGTCGTGATGCTATTGCCTTATGACATGGACAAGAGTGAATACTATGGTCGTGGTCCAGTGGAGAACTACACCGACCGCTGCATGTCACAGAACATTGGCATATACAAGCAGACCGCTGATGAGCAGTTCTTCCCTTATGTTCGTCCACAGGAGACAGGAAGCAAGTGCGACATACGCTGGTGGAAGCAGACAGATGCCAACGGCAATGGAGTGGAGATATATGCTGACAGCGCTTTCGCTGCATGTGCATTGCACTACGAGGTGCGTGACCTTGACGAGGGATATGACAAGCGTCAGCGTCATCCGCAGGACGTGAAGAAGTCTTATCACACCTGTCTGTATATCGATCAGCAGATGGCAGGCGTCGGTGGCGTTGACTCTTGGAGTGGCAACGCAGAGGCGCTGAACCCATATCGCGTGAAAGCACAGAACCGTTCATTCACTTTCTACATCAAGAAGAAATAAAACAATAATAAATAAATGAATAAATTTGAAGAAGTAAACGAGAGCTACACTATGGCGGAGGCAATACAGGAGGCACAGCGTTGCCTGCACTGTAAGGTGCCTCAGTGTAAGAAAGGTTGTCCTATTGCCAATGATATACCAGACTGGATTGCCGAACTGAAGAAAGGCAATATGGGTAATGCCATTGCCATAATACGTGCAAAGAGTAATCTGCCTGCTGTCTGCGGACGCGTCTGCGGACATGAGAAGCAGTGCGAGGGCGCTTGCGTTTTGGGAAAGAAAGGACAGCATATCAATATCGGTAAGTTGGAGAGGTTCATTGCCGACTTCGATACCGAATTGCATCTCACCCATGAGAACATAGCAGAGAAGAATCGTGGCAAGGTGGCTGTCATTGGTTCGGGACCTGCTGGCATCACCGTTGCTGGTGACCTGTCGCGTATGGGTTTCCAGGTGGAGATGTTCGAGATGGAGAAGCAATGCGGCGGCGTGTTGCGATACGGAATACCTGAATACAGACTGCCGAAAGAGGTTGTGGCACGAGAGATTCGTTACATAGAGTCAATGGGAGTGGTGATACACCGCAACACCCTCGTGGGCGTAGAGATAACTGTTGACGGACTCTTCGAACAGGGCTTCGATGCTGTATTTATCGGTACGGGAACAGGTCGTCCGCAGTTGTTGCAGATTCCTGTGAAGGTGCTCATTGACGGACAACTCGTTGACTCTACACCAGAGAATACACGCAACCTGAGAAAGGACGGAAGACTGCATGGCATACGCTTCGCCACAAACTTCCTGCGCCGCGTGGAACTGTATAACGAGGAGTTTATCGGTTACGATGAGGTGTATGTGAAAAAGGACGAGACGGTATATGTCATCGGTTGTGGTAACACCGCTATGGACGCATCAAGAACAGCACTGAGGGTAGGTGCAAAGAAGGTTGATGTGGTTTATAGAAAGGGTATAGAGAATATGTCGGCGCTGAAGGCGGAGTATGACGATGCCGTGAAGGAAGGCGTGAACTTCGACTGGTTCTCAAACATCACCGAGATACACGTGACACCAGAAGGCGATATCTACGAGATTGTTCTCGTGACACAGAAGCCTGATGAGGAACCTGTGACGCAGCTGTTGCCCGCAAACAAGGTTATCATGGCAGTGGGAGCAACACCAAACTCACGTATCGTACGCTCTACGTCTGGCATCGAGCGTGATGCAAAGGGATTCCTGCCAACACGTGATATGCCATACGGCATGACATCAAGGGAAGGCGTCTTCGCCGGTGGCGACGTAGCAAACAGACAAGCCACCGTAGTACACGCCATGCAAGACGCGAAGAAAGTAGCGGAAGGCATAGCACAGTACGTCGATGCCGTAAACCTCATGAAAGCAATCCGCAACGCATAAAAATACATACGCATAAAAATAACACATCGCTAACACGTTATAACACGTGTTGGCGATGTGTACGTATTGAGCATCAACGAGTTATGACACGTCAACACGTTTTGTGTAAAAAAAAGTCCTGGGGAGAGAAAAAATGTGTTACTTTTTTGATTA
>JAGHTW010000098.1 GCA_018065145.1 Candidatus Prevotella equi | reverse complement strand
AGGTCAAAGAATCAAGGATTGTTATTGAAGTCGTTCATTAACTCTGCCTCGTCACGGCTTTCCTTCACCACCATTGAACCTACGGTATTAAGCCGAAGGTCGTTGCGAAGGTCGGGGTACATAATGTCGATGGAACCATATACGGTAACGAGTATCATGTTGACCAATCCCTTCTCGTCGGTAGTGAAGTTCATCTTGATGTTGCGCTGTTCCTCGGGCATGAAGTAGGTACATGCACGCTGTCCGAACTTTGTCGTGATTGCCTTGGGGTTGGGGTGCGTGTAGTACAGGATTCGCATGTAGGCATCCCCATCCATGATGTTCAGCACGTCTTCGATAGGCAAAGGATGGTTCACCTCATAGGTCAGGATGGCATAGCCGTTGTACTCCTGAGTTTCCTTCAGGTAATAGTTGTCGAAGAGAGTCGGCATGATGGTCGGACCACTGACTTTGAACTTGTAGATTGCTTCTTCTAACATAGTATCTTGCATAGTTTAAATAGAGCTTGATTGTTTTGTAGTGGGTTATAGAACCGAAATGTAGAGCCGCATGAGTTGTGTCGGAATCTGAGCAAGGTGCTCTGGGTCAACGTACTGTTTTTCGGCAAGACGTTCGGATAGCTTTGGGAATGTGTTGGCAATTTCCATCATCTGCTTTTGTTGTGCCTCTGTAAGCATACTGACGGCGAGGGCATCCATCGAAAGGAATGGCTGCAGGGTCATCCATAGATAGGCATTGGCTTGGCTCTCTGATTTTATTTTCCCTACCTTTATCAGATTGGTACATACTTGTGCGTTAAGGAGAAGTCGGCGACAAGTGCGCATACCCATGTACACCATGGCATCCTCACTTGTCAGTCGGTTTTCGGAAGCGGCACGGAAGATGTCCGTGCATATCTGCTCAGTCATTTTCGTTACGTCTTCCAGACCAACATCAGTGTAATCACCGATATTGGACAGGAAGGTGCGGAAATGACGGTCTTCCTCTTCGATAAAAGAGAGAAGTTCCTTCTGGTTGTTGATGCCATGTTCCTTTGTGGCAGCAAGGAAACTGCGGTAGAGTTCTATCTTCTCTCGCGCGTTTCCTTTATTATAGATAGGCTGCTTGTCCAAAGCGGAATAGAACGTAGTAGCTTTCTTCTTGGTTGCGTCAAGATCCGCATCATCCCTGTATGGCGATGTGTGCATCTTGACGTAGGCAACATCCGAAAGGCTATAGTCAACGGCAAGACGGAAGAGTTCAGTACGGACAGAGTCCGATGTTTCCTGAAAGGTCATTGACAGAGAAGCATGGGCAGTAAAAGCAGGATCTTTCTTGATATAGTTGTAAACGGTATCAGAGAGTTCCTGCCACTGACAGATGAAATCGGCAAGCTGCTCTGCTTTAGTCTGAGGCACTGCAGCAATACTGTGATGGAAGTCTCTGTATTGCTCCAGGGCATCAGCCGGATTTTTGAAATGGTAATCGGACTTTTCAGAGCATGATGTCATGCTGAGAATAAGACACAAAAAAAACAAGTGAAAGATTAAACTCATTTGAGTATTTTTTCTTTCACTTGTTTTACTTTCTTTCATCTGCTTGTTTGCGACGTTCTTGTGCTGTGCAGAAATAAGAGTAGAATGAAGGGAAAACCCTTGATGTGGACTATGTTTCATACGCATATTTGATTGATTAGCGGTGCAAAGGTACGAATAAAAATCATATCTTGTGCCAGTTTGATTTAAAGTTTATATTATTTTATATTTCATACTCTGCAAAGTATGATTATTGCGGATTGCAACTATCAATGCTGAGATTGGAGAGTTTCATAAAAAAGTATAATATCAGGTATGAAACGTACCATAATACGATAATTTTTCATACCTTTGCAGCACAAAAGTGCTGAAACGGCACTCCTGATTACACAATCTAACCACATTATCACACTGATTATGGCAAAGATAGGTTACATCATGGCAACCACACACTACGAGAAGCTTGAAGCCGATCGAGAGTGGATGCAGGAGTATGGTTGCGTGAAAGTCATAGAAGAGAATGACGCTGATGAAAAGAACCGTCCGCTGTGGAAACAGCTGATGGTAGCCCTCGAACGTGGTGATGAACTCGTCATTAGCAAGTTCAGCAATGCCATTCGTGGCGCAAGAGAACTGGCAATGTTCCTGGAATTTTGCCGGGTGAAGGTCATTCGTGTCATCAGCATTCATGACCGTATCGACTCAAATAATGAGTTGTTCCCAGAGACCAAGCCTTCAGATGTGCTGCTCATGATGGGTTCTCTTCCAGATGAAGCCTTGGTTCTTCGCAAGTCTTCTGAACATGTTTCAAAGCTTCAGGAGCGAATGATTGTTCAACTCCCTCCTGTTTCCACTTCCAAGGAAAGACGTATGGACAGAGAGAAGACTGTCATTAACCTCTATGCTGCAGGACATCCAATCGAAGAAGTCTGGAAAGCCAGCGGATTCCGTAGTCGAAGTTCGGTGTTCCGCATATTGAACAAACATGGAATAAAGCTGAATAGAGGTAAGCATTCTGGTCCAATCAAGAAGAAGGACGAAAGGAAGGGTTCAACGGAGGATAAGTGAAACGAGTAACATCTATCAATCAAAAAAGGAAATGACTCTTCAAGAAGCAATAGTAGCTCGCCATAGTGTGCGAAAATACATAGACAAGCCCATCCCCCAGGATATTATTGACATCCTTCAAGCTAAGATTGAAGGATGCAACAAACTCGGTAATCTTCACATTCAGCTTGTTACCAATGAGCCAAAGGCATTCAAGGGAAAGATGGCATACGGAACCTTCAGCGGAGTAAGCAACTACTTTGCGATGGTCGGCAAAAAGTCAGATGACCTCTCTGAACGTATTGGTTACTACGGAGAGCACTTAGTTCTGCTTGCACAGACTCTTGGACTCAACACCTGTTGGGTAGGTCTGACCTACAACAACATCAAGGAGGCATACGAGAAAGGCAATAATGAAAAGCTCTGCTGTATGATTGCCCTCGGCTATGGCGATGATCCTGGCAGAAACTTGAAGCGTAAGACTGTCGAGCAAGTAAGCAATGCAAGTGATATTACACCTGCATGGTTCAAGAAGGGGGTAGAAGCAGCTTTACTTGCACCTACAGCCGTCAACCAACAGAAGTTCTCATTCGAGTACGTTGGAATGAAGAACAACCGCCACATAGTGAAAGCCAGCAAAGGATTCTCTTTGATTGGCTACACCAAGATGGATCTGGGCATTGTCAAGTATCACTTTGAGATTGGTGTGGGAAAGAAAAACTTTGAATGGAAGTAAAGAATATAACGTATGTTGCTAATGGCGCACCCGAATTGAGAAAATGAGTACCTTAGCATCTTAATAATATTATCATCAATATACAACCTGAAATTATGGATAATAAATCAGAAGCAATACTCTTTGACGATGGCTACCTTCTCCTATCAAATAATGTCAGCCTACTCCCGAGCGATCTCTTGATGGATCGAGTTGGAATAATAATCATTGGTGGTATCAATGGAATTATGCAGTTAGACATTAACGGAAATGGAGTTCGGGTATCGGCAAAAGAAGTGTTGGTTGTTACTCAAGACTCAATTCTCAGCAATATCATGTATTCGCAGGATTTCC
>JAGHTW010000113.1 GCA_018065145.1 Candidatus Prevotella equi | reverse complement strand
ACCTTGAGGTCAAGATCACTATCAGCAAGAATGCGTCCATAGACATCCCAGTTGAAGAATCTCATCTTTTTGAGCGCATTCATACATGCTTCATCAATCTGCTTTTTATGCTCTTCGTGTATGTCTTCAGGTAATTCCCATCCATGTCTGATATTGATGTTATGTATCGCACGAAGTATTCTTTCACCCAACTTGTGACAGTCAAGTGCCTGACCATTCATGTCTATGCGGTTCACACCTAAATGCAGATGTGGAAGACCACTTTTGCTGTCGTAGTGGATGGCTGCTATGAACTGGCATTTACGCAGGTCGAAGTGAGCAGATGACTTGCGTCCTGTCTTTTCCGACAAATCTATTCTGTTCAGTTCATCGAGAAGTTCATCAAGCAATCTATCAAAGTCTGGTGGTAACCAACGTTCGCTTTCCTCTCTTGAAGGGGAAATCTCAAACTCAATGGCTGTGTTCTTGATTTTGTGATTCGCCTTGCGGAGATTACGAGTATTTATCTGGTGCAGTTGCATCAGTGCCCAGATACGATCAGGATCCCTCTCGTCACCAAGGAGATTGGAGCGAAGGAATACCGCTTTCTCCTTTGTGAGGATGTAGTTCATGAGTACTGCCCCATGAGCTACTTCTTTGCCTTTGCCCACCATATTACTCGGACAGCTTTTGAAGGATACGATCCCATTGCTCGATACACTGGTCAACCACGGCAATCCAGTTCTCCATGTAATCAGGATTGTTATGGAAGAACTTCAGACGCTCTTTCTCGTTGAACGAGTTGAGGACGCTCTTCAATTTGACAAATGCATCCTTGCAGTCTTTGAGAGTCATGTAAACATCGATCTCCTCCTTTGTTAGATGGAAGAACAGACGGCATCTTTTGATGAGTCGGCAAATCACCTGTGACTTGGTCTTGGTGTTATTGGCGATCAACTTCAGGAGTGCAAGCTCTACATCGGGAGGAAGACGCACTTCAAGGCGACCTGTAAGCTTTGGAACGTCCTCTCTTTGGACGTTGTTGCCAATTGTGTTATTTACGCTCTTGGCGTTATTATTATCTTGTATACTCATGGTTTTAACCTGTTTATAACCCGAAATGAAAAGCCATTGTGAGCCTGCGAATAATGCAAGAATGCTCATAAGAGGACAGACCAGAGGAACGATGGTTTGTACTACATGGGCACTTCTTGCTACTGCTATTCAATACACGGCTGACCATGCCCTGGCTTTCAGACGGGTGTTGTTTATAATTCAGTTACTAAAGTTTCCCACCCTTTTAATGATGGTTTTATTGGATTTAACTTATTGATTACATGTTTAATATACTATATATATTGATTACGCGGCTTCCTCGTAC
>JAGHTW010000130.1 GCA_018065145.1 Candidatus Prevotella equi | reverse complement strand
AAATGAATATGCCATCTAACTGCAAAGTTAATACATTAACTTCGAATATGGAAGAGAAAAACGGTTCCTGCTTGCATTTTTATACTTTTTTAGTGCAAAATAAGGGAGAATCTTGACAAAATGATGAAAATCCGACGCCTTTGGGCATATTTAACGGAAATGGTAATGCTTTTATCAATTTAATTGAGTAACTTTGCAAATAACAAATCATAAACAGTAAAAACACCAATGAAGAGATTTTGCACCGTAATAATAGCCATTATCATAACTATATTATCCGCCAATGGTAAGACATCCGAACAGATAGTTCCTGTTGACACGGCTTTACGTCAGGGTGTTCTACCTAATGGCATGACGTACTATGTGCGCAAGGCTGTGAACAAAAAGCATATCGGTGAGTTCCGGCTGATACAGCGTACGGGTTCTCTCGTAGAAAATGACAACGAACTTGGCATGGCGCACTTCCTTGAGCACATGATGTTCAAGGGCACGAAGCATTATCCCGGTAACACCATCATCGATTTCCTGCGCAGCATCGGCGTAGCATTCGGTCCGGATGTCAACGCCCGCACATCTTACGAGAACACACAATACATTCTTTCTGCCGTACCGCTGACGGGCGAAAGCCGTATAGACAGTTGTCTGATGATACTTCGCGACTGGAGTGCGGATGCTGTTATTGATGCAACGGCTCTCAACGCTGAGCGCAATGTGATAGTAGAGGAATGGCGCGCACGTTCCATGAGTGATGAAGGAATGAAGGTGTTTAAGGAACGTAACGCTGGCACACAGTATGCTGTACGCAATCCTATCGGCAACATGGATATCATCAACACATGTACCGCTGAGCAGATGCGTGCGTTCTACAAGCGTTGGTATCAGCCGCAGAATCAGTGCGTCATTGCTTGTGGCGACTTCGATCCAGACCTCATGGTAAGAAAGATTGAAAAGCTCTTTGGTAACTTGAAGAAGGGAAGCACAATCGTGCCGGACTTTGACTTGCCTGTAGCAACAGCGCAGCCATTCGTTTCCGTAACACAGAACAAGCAGGTTCCGATGGCGGTTATACAGTTGTCGTCGCTTTATCCTTCTATGCCACAGGGTGATATGCAGAAGGTGGCGTACTTCAAACAAAGCAAGATTGACAATATCGTGATGCAGATATTGACGTCGCGCATGGAGAAGCTGAAGAATGACAACCCTCAACTCCTTATGTCGCAGGCAAGTTCGATAAGACCAATCGAGAACTACACAATAAAGGCTAACCAGACACTAGCGTTGCTTATTACCTCTGCAACGGACTGGCATGAGATAACCAAGAAAGCGTTGATTGAGATTGAGAAGATGAAGCGCATTGGCGTTACTGACGCAGAGCTATCAAAGTATATCTCATACAAGGACAGTTCCGACTTCCGCGCTATTGAAGATACTACTGTAATTGAATGGAACGACACCACTTACGGAGGGAAGTCTGATCATGTTGATGCCAAAGGCGCAGCAGAGAACTGCATTGAGCATTACCTGAAGGGAACCATCGCCGTATCGCCTATGGTGAGCACTATCCTCGACTCATACAACCGCCGCCATATCTCCCGAAGCATGGTGCAGAGGGCAGCACAGACAATGTTTGACAAGATTCGTTGCGCATTGACCTTGACATTCCCAGAGAACAACGATGTGGCATTGCCAACAAAGGAGGATGTCCTTGCTTTATGGAATGAGGTGGAATCTATGGAGTTTCATACTGACACTATTAACTCTCAGCAGAAAGAGAAAAGGAAAAAGGTGTTCTTTATTAGTCCAAAGCCAGGCAAGGTCATAAAGAAGAATACGCTTGCTTACGATAAGTCCTTCACCGAATACACCCTGTCCAATGGCGTGAAGGTGTTGATGAACGACAAGCCTGACAGCAATATGGTGACGACAGAGGTGCGTCTGTTCGTAAAGGGCGGTGAGACATTGCTTGAGAACGATGAGGTAATCTATTTGGAACACTTAAAGAAAGCCATCCGCAACTTCAACGAGTACGAGCAGCCTATACCTATGATAAAGGTGAATCCTGCGGAGGTACTGTATGGTGCGTATGCTGACAGTGCCCAGTTGGAGAACATGTTCAAGTCATTCCACATGCGACTCTATACTGAGAGCATCGATACCGTGGAGTACAACAAACTGACGGCACAGGCACGCATGACGGTGGAGATGCAGATGACTCCATTTATGCAAGCCTTCATTGACCTTATGTCGTACCCATACGCATC
>JAGHTW010000131.1 GCA_018065145.1 Candidatus Prevotella equi | reverse complement strand
GAAATGAAAGCCTATGTCGATAAGTGCCTTGAAGCATATCCCGACACCATTTCGTCGTTTGACCTCACAGGTGGAGAGTGTATGTTACTTGGCAAGGATGTTGATAGAATCTTTGCTTATGCCAAGAGCAAAGGGCTCAAATGCCAGATGGTAAGCAATGCTTTCTGGGCAACAGATTATGACAAGGCGTATAAAATTCTCAAACGCTTGAAGCGCAATGGACTCAAATCAGCCAGTTTCAGTACTGGTGATGATCACAACAAATATGTTCCATGGCAGAATGTCCGAAACGCTTCTGTTGCAGCAGCACGTCTCGGCATAGAGTCTGAGTTGCGAATGGAGACTCTTTATAGCCATGCTGGAATATATGCAGCACTCAATGATGATCCCGAAATCATTGAACTTACCAAGGCAAATAAGCTGAAATTCTCTCCTGGCACATGGATGGAGTATAACAACAAGGGTAAGAAGTCAAGAAACACGAAGGTAAGTTTCCGTGACTCCGGGCAACGGAACCCTTGCAAGTCTTTGTTTCAGACAATTCTCATTAGTCCTTATGGAGAAGTCTATGCCTGTTGCGGTATTGGAGTTTGTCATATTCCGCAGATGCGACTGGGTAACATCAACAAGGAACCCATCAAGACCATCTATGAAAGAGCCTTCGATGACTTCCTGAAGATATGGTTGTTCACGGATGGTCCTGAAGCCATCCTGAAATATGTCCATGAGAAGACTGGACAAAAGTTCAGTTGGCATTCTCACCATAACTGTGACCATTGTCGCACCATCTTCAAAGACAAAAACATCATCCCTTTCATAAGGGAACATTACTATGATATTATAGAAATGCCGCTATTATCCTATAAGCACACGGCAGATGCCACCAATGAAGCAAGAACAAAGCGATAAGAAGCACCTTTCTCCAAGGCAGATTATCAACCGATACCGCAAAGGAGAGTACGTTGACGAAAGCATTGAAGCCATTTCGTCAGCGATTTCTTCATGCGATCACAGCTTTGACAGCGTAGCCGTTCCCTTCCAAACTACCATCATTGAGACAGTCTATGAGAATATAGACATAGCTAAGACTCTATACGATAGGCAAAAGGAAGGGATATATCTGGATGATATAGACATTCCTGACTATCCACAACTGAAGGAATTGCTCATAGACCTGTCTTTTCCTCCATTATGGGAGTCCATGAAGGAAAAAGCAAGCGTTACCTTCATAGATATTATGAAGGAGCAAGGCTTTGTCCATAAGTATCATGCAGGAGTGAAGAATCTTAATAGAGTCACCACCGTTTTGGATTTGCACTATTCCGATGCCGTAAAGCAACTGGGGTTGTCGAGTACAACCTTTTCCCTTGTATTGAATTTTATGCTGAAATAGGAAACTGGGGCGAAGCATCCTATGGCGGGATGCTTGCTTCCTCTGGTTTGATACCTTTAGCCTCCTGATAAAGTATCTTTAGCAATTCGTATTGCTCTGATAACCTATCGTATGAAGCTGCCATGTTGTTATAGTCCGACAATGCTTTATCCCTTTGGATGCACATTTCTTCGTAGTCAGGAAGTCGGTGAAGAGTTTCAATGGCATTTCTACAGACTTTCGTGAGCATAAACCAAGAGTGACCTGTTTGTTCTGCCACATTCCTTACATTTTCGCCCATCAAAATCCGAAGAAGAATCTTGACTGGTTCGCTGTCCTTGGTACAACCCATCAGACAATAGCAGTCTTCGATAAGTTGCTTTGTGTAATTCACGCTTTGAGTCTTGAACTCCAGTAACTTGCGTTGTTCCTCTACCGCATCGCTCAGACTTTGCCGTTCTTTTTCGAGCGTTTCCCGAAATTCACTGATAGCCTTTTCCTTGTCAATGATGTCGGAAATCTCAGGCTTCAGGGCTTCCACCTCCTCACGAATGAAATAGGTAAAGTCATTTGTTTTGGCACGGACTGTTCGCAGGAATCCACGTTCCGCATAGTTAGTGATACTTTGAGGATGGACTTCCAGAATTTCCGCAGCCTCATTACGAGTGACGTACTTTGCTTTCTTTGGGTTAGTCATATACTTGGCTTCTCCTCATCGTTCAAAGTAAGCAGATTCACCTGTACAAAGTTGGGATTTAGGCGAACACCATCCTTTTCAAGCATGGCATCGTACATGAGATTCTTGAATTTGATGCAATGATAGGCAAACATTGCTTCAAAGGCGCATATCAGTTTAACCACATACCAGGCTCTATCGTTCAAATCCCCCAACGAATGACCATCCCAGAACATTAGAGGAACGGAAACATCCGAGGGCATTGATATACCTATATCGTTAGTGCCATCTATGATTTCTGCCGTAAAAGCAAGTACTGGTTCGTCAATTGCTTCACCCTTGCTGTAGTCTGCTACACTTACAACAACGTCCATTGTATCTGATGAAGAACTGAAATGATATGCCATTGTCAGAAGCCTTTTCTCCTCTTTCACAGGAGCGCATAGAACCCCATTTGTTTCCAATGCAATCAAACGCTCAAACATGACTGTAGCAAGATCGTTGTGTATTATCTCAACATAGGCATAAAGTTCCATGGAGAGTTTGTCAGACAGCAGTTGAGGAATGTCATTCTGATGTATCTTGTAAAGTCCTGCAAAATACTTCAGATTGAACACGGTTTTATTGGCAGGTCTGACACCTGCATGTTGTTCACCTCCTACGATGCTTGAAGCAAAAGGAAGTGATGGTATCTTTATCGGTTTAATCATCTTGTTCACCTAATTTATAGTTGTTATACTTTGTTTTTTCGAGGATTCCCTCTTTTATCATGAAGTTGATATACTTCTTTGCCGTACCTTCTTCGCAGTTTGTTTCCTTGGAAATCAAACTTGCCAGAACTCCGTAGGTATAGGCATCCTTATTCTTGAAGATGATAAGAGCTGCCTTACGCAGTTTCTCAATCTTCTCGTTCTTGACATACTCGGCACTCTTGTGACCAGCACTAACAAACATCTTGTTGTCCTTACTCCAGGTTATAAGTGTCATAGGCATGTCCAAGGCACTGCCATCACGCACCTTCACAGCCTTGATAACAGAGAAGACAGGGTTGTCATCCCTCTCGACGGATAGGATGCCAGCAGCCTTTCGCAAGGTCTCACTACCGATGTGACCACGAATCTTGAAGCCGTTCGGCACATGGTGCAAGGCGTACACTATGCAGGTATGGTACATGCCAGCCAATCGGTAAAGTTCCTCGATGAGAGCCGTACACTCAGCTTCATTGTTGGCAGACGATACGAGGTCTGCAGCACCATCAATGATAACCAGATGGATGCCTCCATGCTTATGATGGAACAGATCCATTGTATCACGAATGGTCTTCAAACGCTGTTGTCGGGTCTGTGCCAACATGTTCAAAGCGTAGTAGAATGGAGGGTACTTCTCCAACTTCGCACGTCGCTTTGCCGTTTCCGTATTCTTATAGAGATGCGGACCTGACTGTTCCGTATCGAAATGAATGACTGCCTTTTGCTCCTTGTTTGGTGCAATGGTGAATCCAAGCATATCCAATTCGTCATGTTCCTCACTCGTCAGCAAAGAACCTGCAATGAACGTACTCAGAAGGTTACTCTTACCAGTACCTTCACCACCAGTTACACACATCAGGTTGTCACTGATACCGATAGGCACATCACCACAACGTATTATCACAGGAGAAGGCTGAGGTGGGTGTTCAAAGTCCATAAGACATGTATTTATCATCATCATTGATTGGGCATACATAGCCTCCAACTGCTTGCAGACTATATCATGCAACTGTTGGGAAGTGTAGCCTTGGGCAAAGTAATCCGACACATCCTTGCTCTGTTTCGTACCTTCCAAAGGTAGGAGAATAGACCTTACCTCATACTTGGATAAGTCCTGTTCTGCCTTAGCCATTGCTTTCTTGCCTGTCTCATCCACATCATAGAGGACGAAGATATGCTTGAAGCGCATAGCCAACAAATCGAGGATGTCCGCATTGATTTCTGCCGTCTCGCTATTGAAGCAGACAGCACTGAACCCATGTGACGCAAGGGTGAGGACATCCTTTTCCCCTCCTGTAATGAACACCATATCCCCACGGAAGGGAAGCTGATTCAGTCCGAAACAATAAGGACGTGGCTTCTTACCTCCGAACTGGAATCGAAGTTTCTCCTTCGGGCGGTATATCTTGATGAATTTCTCGCCTTTGTAGCCGAAGATGGGTGACTCCTGGGTGGAGGTGTAGCAATAAGGGCCTTTCTCACCGACACTTTCATAGGAGTCCAATGATACCACATCATATTTCATCAGTATTTCCGGCATGATGCCGTACCGCTTCCAGTAGTCAAGTTCCGTAAGTGAGAAGTGCTTCTCTACGAACTTGTACTTTCGGGGTTGTTCTTCCTTCTGCGTTGTTGGCACAGAAGGAACTGGAGTAGATTGTACCATGGTAGGCTTATTCTTAGGAACGAAAGGAGTATCTCTGCCATCCACATCAATGCAGAGATTCAGATCACGGTTGATAGCCTCCAATACCATGCGAAACTGGGTCTTGCAATCCATATTGAGACAGCCAGCTGCAAAGCGGAAGCAGTCACCCTTCATGTCACCGCCCTGGTCTTTATACAGGTAGGTGTGCTTATCTTCTGAATAGAAGTAACTGCATGAAGGCTTCGTGTCGTTATATTCAGGGTTGAGGAAGTTCTTATGGGGCTTCTTACCACCAGAGTAGTGCTCAAAGACAGTACGACCGTTGTCGGTGAGCCGTAGAATCTCCTCTTTAAGTTCTTTCGTTTTCATAGCCTAACCTTTCACTTGTTGATGACCTGAGTTCTCGACATTCTTCTT
>JAGHTW010000052.1 GCA_018065145.1 Candidatus Prevotella equi | reverse complement strand
TCCTTATCAAGAATGCGTCATTAACACAAATTAACGCACTCCCTAAGGGTCTTTACATCATCGGTGGAAAGGCTATCGCAAAGTAACATATCGCAATTTTTCGCCTTTGTATCACGCTGATATTCAGCAGTATAACAGGGGCTTCGTAATCGTGCCACTTTTACAAGGTAATCGTAATGCTTTTACCGTGTAATCGTGGCACGATTACTGTGTAAAAGTGGCACGATTACAGAGCCATCGTAAAACGATAGTAAAACAGTGCTATTTTTATACCCTTCAAAAGTTAAAAAGTGCCCCTGATAATTTGCACATTTTAAAATATTTTAGTACTTTTGCACCCGTGAAAAAATAAATTTTAGCAATATGAGATTATCATTTTTATCAACCATCCTGATGTTTCTGGGTCTCTTTTGCAGCACGGCGGCAATGGCGGCAGATGACATGCAGGAAGCAGTCAGTGATACCTTAGCGGTAGTATCTGACGCAGTAAATGACGATTCTGTCTCCACTGCAGCGCCACAGCAGTCCATCATGCTGTCAACACCTGAGTCTGACGCCATGTTGAAGAACCTGAAGCGCATAGAGGAGAATGCCAAGGAAGCCGCTCTGAATGCGAAATACGGCGCTTATCACCCAGTGAAGGAACTGGAGTGGACCGCCGTTCCGCTCGTTGCCTTCGGACTCATTGCCAAAGGCAGCAAGAAAGATTTCCGTCAGGCGCGAAACAACTTCATTCCATCGTACAAAAACAGAGCCGACGACTATCTTCAGCACCTGCCTTTAGCCCTTTCCGTAGGCTTGAAATTAGGCGGTTACAAAGGTAGGAACGACTTCTGGCGCTTCCTTGCCAGCGGAGGTATGTCGTATGGTATCATGGCACTCCTCACCAACGGCATCAAATACACCGCCAAGGAGATGCGTCCTGACGGCAGCACCGCCAATTCCTTCCCTTCAGGACACACCGCCACCGCCTTCGTGGCAGCTACCATCCTGCACAAGGAATACGGTCTCACACGTTCGCCATGGTGGTCCGTGCTCGGTTATGCCTGCGCTACCACTACGGGCATCATGCGTACGCTCAACAACCGACACTGGATATCCGACGTTCTCGTTGGTGCCGGCATCGGTGTCGTATCGACAGACCTGGCATACATGATAGCCGATTATATCTTCAAGAAGAAAGGCACCGTCCTTGAGCCACGCAAGGGTGACAACGACATGTGGCAGCACCCTTCTTTCTTCAAGCTCTCACTCGGTATGCAGTTCATTAACAATCTGAAGATGCCTACCCAGACAACATTCACCACCATGCAGCAGGCATGGTCAGAGCCTTATGCCGACCTTCTCAATGATGAGTATTACACCGTAGTGCGCAATGGCAATCCGTTCCGCATACCAGACAACTACAAGGTGGCTGATGGTGAGCGAACATTCAAGAACTATGCCGGCGAAGGACAGGGCGGTTCGCAGATATATAACGACCCAACAGTGAAGATAGGCGTAGGCACTACCGTTGCTGCCGAGGGCGCTTATTTCATAAATAAATATGTCGGCGTAGGCGTGCGCGGCAGAATAACGACAGCGCCAGCATACGTCAATGGACTCTCTTGCTACAACAGCGAGATGAAGCTCCTCCCTTCCAACTCTATCACCGACACATGGTCGCTCGTTGACATCAATGCCGGCGTCTATGGTGCATGGCCTATCACTCCACGACATAATGTTGGCGCAAAGGTGATGTACGGACGACGTTTCTATGGTGCGCTGGATATGCAGGCAGCATACGACGTCAACTACCAGAACGTCAACACCGGAGAGGTTGCCAATGCGGTGATGTATGGTGATAACCTTTACATCAGCAGGACAAACAGCGACGATCTCGCCGTAGGACTGTCATATACCTATTCCCTGAACAATGGTGTTGCCGTATCAGCATTCGCTGACTACGACTTCTCAAAGCCTACCTTCGATGTGGAATATACACCATACCACGTTGACACCTACAAGATGGCAAAGACAGCGTCAAACTTCTCTTTCAAGCAGAAGATAAACTCGTTTACAATAGGAGCATCAATGACGGTGCTGTTCTGATTTTTTAAGGAAGTTAGAAGAAGTTAGAAGGAGTTAGAAGAAGTTAAAGGACAATACTATACTTGTTCTTGAAAACTTCACTACAAATGTCCTTTAACTCCCTTTAACTTCCCTATAACTCCCTTTAACTTCCCCATTAAATAATCAATGACACAGATGAGAAATATAGAAAAATACATATCTTCGGCACTCGTTGCACTGCTCTGCGTGATGACGACGGTTTGCATGACATCATGCGATTCAGAAGCCGGAAACATACGTTTCGAAGATCAGGAATACGGCTTCAACGATACATGTTACGTATATCTGTACGGATGTGACATCGAAGCGGAGATAATAGGTTTTTGTAACGCTGGCGTATCAAAAAGGAACCGCCTCGTCGTAAAGGTGCAGGATAACGGTACTGCGACTATTGTCAACGGTATCAATAACTTATGCGAATTTGAACTGGACTTCCTTGACAAGAACAACGAGGTGGCAAGTCAGTACGATGATGGTAAGTTGGCAGAGCTGTACAACACGCTCAAGAACCTCAGCGAGAGTGGCAATGACGGTGGACAGTATGCACCGTTCCGCGATGCCGTGAAAGTGATTAAGGAACAGATATATCTCGGTACGCTGACCACTCAGCCAGTACCGGTTTATACTATGGGCGCTGTCCTCACATCATGGGACAGAGAGCAGTCGTCACCGTATGCAAAATTCAATATTCCTGCGGGCATAGAGCCAAACAGAAAGAGCACTATGGTTGACGCTGTCAAGGCGATTGACGTCAATGCGATAACAGCGCCGGCGGAAACTGTACAGAAGATAGAGCAGATGAAGCAACAGCTGACGGACATCGAGCAGACTTCTGCCACCGACTGCGAAGGAGAACTGACAATGTCAATGGCTAACTATTCCGTGAGTCTCGGCATGAAGGTGAAGAAGATGACGGGAGTGCTCGACAAAATGTCTGATGCATACCTCGGATTGAACTTCTTGGGTGAGCGAAAGGACATGTGGCTCCTCGTGATGTTTGATGGAAACTGGGAGAACTTCGACAATTACAAGAAACAGGAATAATGCTCCTATAACTGACCGTAATGCGTCGATAAATAAAAAAAAGGGTAAAAAGTCGCGGCTTTTTACCCTTTTTAACATTTATATATTTCATATATAAGACGAAAATATTAACTTTGCAGAAAATTTGAACACATCAGAATGCTAAACGCTTTGACTTACATACTCTCAGGCACCATACTTACCGCAGGTTCATTGTTTCAACCTGTGGAGTTTTCTGATGTGCAAATAGTGAAATACTACTGCATGCTTATCCAGAGCTTCTTCTCTGAATACTCATGGCAGATGGTTACCTCCTACAACATCACATTCTACAGCATCATCGCCCTTATCTTCCTTTTCGGACTCTTCTGCTACAAGGTATGGAGACAGCAGAAGCGTGACAAGATAGAGAAGCGACTGAGAGACTATTACGTTGACCGCTTCCGCCGAATACTCGGCAGCGCAGAGGAACTGACACGTGTGCAGATGCTGGAAGTGTTGGGAAACACCGACGAGGAGGTGAGACGCAATGATCCTTACTACTACGCCCATCTGCTGGAACAGGCACGAATGGAGATGTATGAGATAGTGTATCTGCCGAACATGCAGACCCTTGCCGAGACACTCGGCGTATGCGGACACTTCGAACAGATGCTGCTCCTGCGCAAGGATGTATTCAAGACTCTCCAGATGATGCTCATGTTGCAGCTCAGAGTCAATGAGGGACGACTGGCAAACTACGTCAATCACAGTAATCCGCAGATACGAATGATGGCGCGTCTGAACTATATCGTCTGCTCATCAAATGAGCCTTACCGCTATCTCGTGGAAGACCTCAACGAGGAACAGAGCCTCTATAGACCGATGATTCTTAACTATGTCTTCGGTTGGATGAAGTATCAGGACAAGCACATGCCTAACTTCCTCATACTCTCAGAGCAGGTTACCAACGAAGAGTCAGCCGCATACCTCGTTCACGAGGTGGCTTACTGGGGTAAGGAGGACGAGAAGGAGAATGTGAAGAACTACTTCCTCGCCGACAGAATGAAGATACGCTCCGCTGCTATAGAGGTTGTGGCAACGCTACAGGACAGGAGTGCCGAGGATCTTCTCGTGCAGTCTTACTATCATCAGCCGGAAGATATACGTATAGAGGTGCTGAAAGCGCTCATGGCGATAGGTTCCGGACGACAGACGGAGTTCTTCAAAAAGGCATACGAGATAAGTTCGTCACGCGAAACGCGAGAAACAGCATTGCGATGTCTCTATAACTACGGCAACGACGGACGACGTCTCTTCGAGATAATGCGACACGAGGCTAACGACGAGGAACGAAAGCTCATCGATCAGGTCGATTCCTTCGTACTGCTTGAGGAGTTAAGAACAATGAACTTCTAATAATTCTCAATTCGAGACTCCAATTTTCCATTTCCCATTTCTCATTTCTCATTTTCAATTTTCAACTTTCAATTTTCAATTTTCAACTTTCCATTTGCCCCATGTGGACATTGATATTCACAACATACGGATACTTCGTTTTCTTCTATTCACTCGCAATAATACTCAGTTACGTATTCTTGCTCGTGATGGCTTATATGTACTCCAGTAACTATCGTCGCTGGACGCTGGACTACGTGCAGCAGATGGTGGAGACAAGCCCTTTCTCGCCTGGTGTCAGCATCGTTGCACCAGCATACAACGAGGGTCTTAACATAGTGGAGAACGTTAACTCGCTGTTAAGGCAGAAGTACCCTAAGTTTGAGGTTGTGATAGTCAACGATGGTTCTACCGACGACACGCTGGAGAAGCTCATTGAGAACTTCTCGCTCATAGAAGTGCCTTACGATTATATCTATCACATACACTGCCAGCGCTTCAAGCGTCTCTTCCGTTCTACGGACTACCGATACAAGAACCTTGTGGTGGTGGATAAGGTGAACGGCGGTACTAAGGCGGATGCCGTCAATGGCGGACTCAACGTGGTGCAGTACCCTTACTTTATCAATACGGACTCCGACTGTATCCTTGCCCGCGATGCCATCTATCAGTGTATCTTCCCGGTATTGCTCAACCATGACATCATTGCCGTCAGCGGAACAATGAGCATGAGCAATGGATTCACGCTCAAGGATAACGAGATTGTGGAGTTCAAGACTTCTGACAACCCTCTCGCCGTGTTCCAGGATTTGGAGTATAAGCGCTCGTTCCTTGTGGGAAAGATGGGATGGTCCAACCTTAACGCTATGCCAAACGTCAGCGGTGGTTACGGACTTTTCAATACGCAGATAGTAAAGTCATCAGGAGGTTACGGCTTTGACAGTTATGCCGAGGACATGGATATGATCTATCGTATGATAAAATACTGCTGCGACTTCCACCGTCCTTATCGTGTAGTGCAGATTCCACACACCTGTTGTTGGACGGAAGGACCATCAACGCTGCGTATCCTCTATCGCCAGAGAGTACGATGGGGTAGAGGACTCATACAGTTGATACACCAGCATTGGCGTATGCTCTTCAATCCGAAGTACAAGATGCTCGGACTCGTGACAATGCCATATACGTTCTTCTTTGAATTCATGGCACCGATAATCGAGGCGATAGGTTTTATTATGTTCGTTTACCTCATCATCGTGGGAGGAGTGAACTGGACATCTTTCCTTATCGTGTTCACTACGGTGTATATCTTCGCCATCATGCTGTCGCAGTTCGTGGTCTTCTATGACTATATCCTCGGCAGTTCTTATACGAAGACACGCTCGTATTTCAAGCTTTTCCTCGCTGCTATCTTCGAACCATTCATATATCACCCTATCATCACCTTCTGTTCCATAAGAGGTTATCTCAACTATATCTTCAAAACGAAGGCATCTTGGGGCGTGATGGTGAGAAAGAGATATAACACCGACGGCAAATAATATAACGACAATGAAGACATTCATATATCATATCATCATAATACTATCGCTGCTCTTCGTCAATCAGACGGAGAGTTATGCTTTGTTTACCAAGATGCATACTCCAGACTATTACGAGGAGAATGCACGTGAGTGCTTCCGTAAGGATAAATGGGCTGAGGGAAAGAAGTTCCTTGATGAGGGATGGAGCGAGTTTGGTACCATGTCGGTCATGAACGAGCTGATGGGACGCTATTATTATCACTTCAAGAAGTATGACAAGGCACGCTATTACCTTGTTCGTGCACTGCGTGATGACCACTCTAACACCCTGGCAAGAGAGATATTGGTAAACGTTGAGGATGAGACAAAGAACTATTCAAGTGCCATCTGTTATATCAACGAACTGCTGGAGGATAATCCTTACAGCCGACAGTGGTGGAGAAGGAAGATAAACATCTATCGTAAGCAGGGTAATAACATAGAGGCTGACAGGCTGTTGGGACGTTTGCAGCAGATATATCCTAACGATGACGTGGTGAAGAAGGATGTAGCCTATGTTCATGAGCAGCGTCTGGCGAAGCAAAAGCGCGACAATAATGTGGTGGGACAGATAGAATCGCTGGAGACTCTCATAAAGGTTTATCCAGATAATATCGTGTATTACCAGCAACTTGCGGGCGCTTTGACCCAGACAGGACGCACAACGGAGGCGATAGAGATACTCGGACGCGGAGCACAGCTTACGGGTAGTGCCGTATTGATACAGAAAAAGGCTGCCATGCTTGCAGAACAGGGAAAATATACTGAGGCGCTGAACTACCTGAAGGAGTGCATGCGCAAGAATCCTTCATCGGTATTGTCAAAGACATACGACGAGATAGAGCTCTCGGCAGCAGAGAATGCGCAGATGAATGACCCTTATACCTCTATGGCGAAGGTGTATTCAAGACAGCATAACAACGAAGCGCTGAACTATCTCCTCAATACCTCCATCGCAAGAGGATACTATGAGGATGCCTTGCAGTACATAAAGGAGGCTAAGCAGCGCAGAGGTGAGACGGAGGATTTGCTCTATAAGGAGTTTGTGGTGAACAGACGACTGGGTAATAAGAGCAAGGCTCTGGGATGCTTGACGAAGATTTACGCCATGAACCCACGCAACAGCGAGGTCAACGAGTATCTCTGTGAGATGCGTTATTCAGAGGCTTCGGATGAAATGGGCTACGGACAATATACGGAGGCAATACATCTGCTGGAGTTCGTGCAGGAACATGCACAGGATGAGGAACTGAAGAAAAGCGCAATGATGCGTCTCTTCAACTGTTTCTTTGAGACAAAACGCTATGATCAGGCGCATCAGCAGTTGGAGAAGATAAAGAATACCTTCGATTATGAGAACTATGCGTATCAGAAGGCAGCGCTGTATCATGAGGAAGGCAGGACGGATAAGTCGCTGAGGTTCCTCGCCAGCGAGTCAGAGCAGACGATGGACCCGCTGAAGTCTTTGCTTCTCGCATATCAGTACGAAGAGTATGCAACGCCATACATCAAGGATATGATTGACCGCGGCATGATAAAGCAGGCTGATAAGTGGGCGAAAGAGGCAACACTCGTGTGTCCTACCTCATGTGACCTGCTGCACATGGCTATCACAACGGCTGATATCCTCGGTAATAACGATGACTATGAGGACATGGTTCTTGCGGGACGTGCACGCTATCCAGGCGATCCTTTCTTCATAGTGAAGGAGGCTAACGTGCTGACGCGACAGGGTGACTACGCAGGAGCGGTGAATCTGTTGCGTCCGGAGCTGGATACATTCTCTGGTGATGCCACTCTCGTGGGCGCTTTTGCAGAGGCAAGCCAGCACTTGGCGTATGATCAGGCTAAGGCAAGGGCATATTCTTCGGCTATTGCAACACTCGACACCGCACTTGTGTATCACGTGGGAGACAGGGAACTGCTCATTGCAAAGGGAGAGATATACGAACGCATGGGACAGTATGACTCTGCCTATGTGTATCAGCGTTATTACCGTCCGGGACTGATGGACTATCGTCAGCATTCGCGCCACATGGAGGAACTGAAGAACAATACCTTCGCCAATGAAATGACGATAGGTTTCCGTGGAGGTTATCAGTCTCTCGCTACATTGTCATACAACCGCAGGACAAAGAAGAATAACTATACCTTCAATGCTGCCTATAGCTCAGCGAAAAAATTGGGCGATAATGCCGCACTCGCTATGGGTGAAGACTGGAACGGCACTCCTGTAACAAGCGGAAAGGGTGGGGCTCTCGTAGGATTTGACTGGTCTCACACTATAACAACAGGTCGTGGTGGCTCTTATGGCGCTTCGGCTGCATGGGGAAGCAGCGTGTTCCCACAGGCAATGGCGCGTCTTTACTACGAAATGGTGATGAAGCATCATGTCAGTCTTGACATACATGCCGCTTATCGTCACCTGAAGGGACAGGGAATGAAGAACAATGCCAGCGCTGGTATCACACTGAAGAAGGAAATGGAGATGTTTACACTCTCTGCCGGTGCTGATGCTGTGACATATCCATCGCTCACTACCGGCAAGACAACGGCAGGAATAGAGGGTAACATCGCTGCCCGCTTCTATCCAACAGAGAACAGTCGCAACAGTATCTTCGCTAATATCTCCGTCGGCAATGTATGGCAGCAGCGACTTCTTGATACAGGCGTTTACGGTGATAACGGAAAACTGTCCGTAGGACTCAACATCGGTGCGCATTGGTTGCTCACCCGTTTCATTGCCGCTACGCTCGATGCGTCATGGTATAACCAATCTGTCTGCCAGGAATACAAGAACATGTTCCTCGTACAGGGTAAACTGCACTTCGCTTTCTAATAATCATGAACAGGGCTAACGTAATCATATTCTCCGCATTGCTCACTGTCATCTCAATGATGGTGACGCCATCGCGTGCTGCTACTCCGTTTGAGTTCAGAGCGCTGTGTACTCCTACCAACAACAATCCAAAGGCATGGGGTATCAAGGGCACACATAACGTGGATAATGACTGGGGACTGTGGGGACATAATATATGGAAGGTGGTAGGAAAGAAACCATCGCGTGATATCTATGCTATAGTAAACGGTGAACGCGACACGACGCAGTACTGCTTTACGTCGCCTATGCTCTACAAGTACCTCGAAGAGTGGATAATCGACTATTGGGGAGAGAAAGGTGCACGCTTCTCTATCATACCAGGTGATAACAAACGTGTGTGCCAGTGCTTCCGTTGCAAGCAGATAGGATGCACTCGCACCAGTGCTACGCCAGCAGTGGCGGATATGCTTACGCGTCTGGCGGATAAATTCCCGCAGCATCAGTTCTTCATGGCGTCATATCACAGCACTACCGAGCCACCAACAAAACCGCTTCCTAAGAATGCTGGCGTGATGCTTTCAACGATGGCAATACCATTCCGCTATAATTTCTACGAGAATAAGGGATTCCATAAGTTTGATGCCATAGTAAAGGCTTGGAAAGAGGTGACACCGCTGCTTTATGTGTGGGAGTATAACCGTAACTTCGACGATTATCTCTCGCCTTACCCTTGCCTCTTCATCTTGCAGGAACGCTTCAAATACTATCATAGCGTGGGCATCAGCGGTGTGTTTATCAACGGAAGTGGATATGACTATTCCTCTTTTGACGATGTACAGTCGTATGTCATGGCGAAGCTTATGTTTGATTCAGAGGTTGATGTGGAGCGCCTCGTGCGTACCTTTTATAAAAAATACTATCCAAAGAGCGGATCCATCATTGCCGATTACTATCTCGCACTGGAGAAACGCGCAAAGGAAACAAACCATATCCTGCCTTATTACGGAACGATAGAGGAAGAGGTGGAGTCGTATCTCAACCCGAAGGAGTTTGCAGCGTTCTGGGATGAGCTCAATGAAAAGAAGGCATCGCTGTCAGGTCAGGAACGAACGCTCGTGGATAATATGCTTACTGCCTTCGCTTATACCCGCTTTATGCTTCTGAATACTCCAGGAGCAGGCAGCGAAAACGAAAGCATGGTGGAAGCACAGCGTCAGAAATTCCTGCGCATACTCGGTAATCACGTTAATGTCCCTGGACTTGTGAACTACAAAGAGATAACAAGTCCGTTGGATCAATTCATAAAAGAGCACAGTAAATGAAAATAACAGACAATACAACGACCGCTATGACCCACGCGACGAAGGCGATAGGCACGGCATTCTGCTTCTTTGTGGCAGCAGTATGCATCATGCTGTCCTCCTGTACGAAGAAGATGTCAACGACAGACATTCTCGTTCAGGACTCTGTCCGACATTATTATCCGCTTGTTCAGGGTACGGACCTTACGCTGGCATGGCGCGTTGCCAACGTAGGCAGCACGCCGCTCGTCATTACCGACATACAGCCATCCTGCGGTTGTATCATAGAAGACGGTGAGATAGAGAAGGTAGTGGCGCCGGGCAAGGAGATTCAGCTGCAATTCACCTTCCGTAGCGAGAAGAACAACGGCTACGTAAAGCACACCGTGCGACTATACGGCAATATGTCTCCGCAAGGAATGGCGACGCTGACATTTGATCTCAACGTCATAGCGCCGGCTCTTGGTAGTCCAGATTACGAGGAACTATATAAAAATCGTAGCCTCTATGACGAAGCCAAACCACGAAATATCATTATAGCAGACAAGTATCGTCGTGACTATTGGATAAAACGTAGCGACTACGCAAGAGGCTACAATAACAAGTACTGGAAAGAACACGAAAAGTGATAGCATGACGCTATCACTTTTTTTTGTGTATTACTCGCTCAGCACCGCATCAGCCAATGCTTCAAGTGCAGGGATGTCTGCCTCTTTCATAGCAGAACGTATGGTCACCTGTGGCTCTACGATGGTGATGTTCTTCATTGGTTCCAGCAATGCGCGCATAGCTCTTGCTGCTGATGGCGCCCAAGTGCCGTTCTCTACTATTCCCACGGTGCGGTTCTGGTAAGCCTTGATGCCCAGTTTCCAGAGGAACACATGCATTGGAGGGAATACGTCGCCGTCGTAACTTGACGCGCAGACGATGAGTTTATTCATGCGGAAGGCGTCTTCTATCACCTCTGCCATGTCCTCGCGGCACAGGTCTGCAACGACAACCTTCTTTGCGCCTTTTGCCGTCAGTATCTCGCCTAACTTCTCAGCTGCCTTCTTCGTGTTGCCATGAATTGAAGCATGTGCCACCAGTACGCCTTCTGTCTCTATTCCGTAACTGCTCCATACGGTATAAAGACGCAATGCCTCTGCAAGTTTCTCGTCTTCAAGTATAGGACCATGCAGTGGACAAATCGTTTCGATGTCGAGTGTAGCAGCCTTCTTCAATACATTGCTTACAGGACCGCCGTACTTACCGCAGATATTGAAGTAATAGCGGCGTGCCTCGCATGCCCAGTCGTCAGCATCAGCATCTATAACGCCGAACTTACCGAAGCCGTCAGCAGAGAATAAAGTCTTCTCCTCAGGGCAATATGTCATTATCACCTCTGGCCAGTGAACCATAGGTGCAGCAACGAAGTGCAGTGTGCGTGAACCAAGACTTAGTGTGTCGCCTTCTTTCACGGTGATGACGTTATCCATAGGCATTGTTTCGTTGAACTGTGCCATAAACTTCAGTGCCTTGTCAGAGGCAACGATAGCAGCCTGTGGGTAAGCCTTGCGGAAGGCAGCGATAGAGCCGGCATGATCTGGCTCCATGTGCTGAACGATAAGATAATCAGGAGTGCGTCCTTCAAGGGCAGCGCTGAGTTTCTGCATCCATTCCTCTGTCTTGCGAGGGTCAACAGAATCCATTACCGCTACCTTCTCATCAACGATAAGATAACTGTTGTAGCACATTCCTTCGGGTGTTACATACTGACTCTCAAAGAGATTCATCTCGGCATCATCACAACCGATGTATTTGATATTCGCTTTCATAATTATAATTTATTAGGTTTGTAATGTTATAATCTTCTGCAAAGATACAAAAAAATATTGAAAGACACAAAAAAAGGAAGGTCCGCTGACCTTCCTATAATAACTAACTAACCAAATATTACCAAATCAAATAATCATTAACTAACCATGTCTTTATGATGAAAGGGTTCTTAGAACCTTAGGGTCTGTTTGCTTACTGTCAC
>JAGHTW010000215.1 GCA_018065145.1 Candidatus Prevotella equi | reverse complement strand
CGCTCAGTGAGGTAAGGGTCTTCGCCGTATGTCTCTTGTCCCCTACCCCAGCGAGGGTCACGGAAGATATTGATGTTTGGAGTCCAGAACGACAGTCCCTGGTAACGCTTGATGTCGCCAGAGGCTTTCGCCTGACGATACTTCACGCGTGCCTCGTCGCTGACAGCGTCGAAGACCTGATACAGCAGTGCATCATTAAACGATGCCGCCATGCCCATCGTGATAGGGAAGACTGTAGTAAAGCCATTACGTCCCACGCCGTGCAGCGCCTCGTTCCACCACTGGAACTGCGGAATACCGAGACGTGGTATCGCCTCACTCTGGTCAACCATCAACTTCGCCTTCTCCTTCAGCGTCAGTCGTGGTATAAGGTCATCAGCTCTCTGCTCAGGCGTAAGCGCCGGATTCTGATAAGGCAGCATCTGTGCCATAGCGCTTGACATTGCAAACGTAAACACAGATATAAATAAAGATTTTTTAAGTTTCATATTTAGTAGTAGATAAATCCCATTTCGTTAATAATTCATGTTTTGAGAATGACAAGCATCAACAACGACAACTACATCTCCAAACACCTTATATGCAAAATACCATTTATTCGTATTTGCCATATAACATCCAGCCCATTCAGGCAACAAAGGGGCACGCCTCAATAAACCATCTTCAATCATATACATAGCATCAACAGCTTCATCAACATTTTTGTGCATCAATTCCCTTGAGTATGTGTGCGCATACTTCCTTGCTACATTAAGATAAAACTGCTTGATGTTATTCACACATTTGGGTAGAATAATATACTTCATTGCATTTTATATTCTTCTGCAAGTTCATCAACATAAGTATGAAGGTCTTCCCTTACCATCTCAATATCTTTCGCTCCCATTTGCATAGCTTCCTCATAATTCAAAGGTATATGACTCTCTGAATCATCATTCTGCTGCTTTGGTACTGTAAGAAGAAGAATCATAAGGTGCCTTTTTACTTCATCGTCAATTTGACCCAACTGCATAGAAGAGAATATCTCGTGTGCTCTTATTTCTGCTCTACTCATAATTTATGTTTTATGTTTGCTTGCAAAGTTACAAACAATCTTTGAAATCACCAAAATTTTTCTTTGCAATAATACAATATCCCTCCATCAATGGCACAAAAAAACACCGCCCACATCCTTGATAGATGTGAGCGGTGAATATTATGTTTTACCACTTAGTGGTGGATAAAGTATCAATTACTTTACCTCAGCACCAGCTACGTTGTAAGCCTTGTTATCCTTCTCGATAACGATACCGTTGCTTGTGAGCTTCTTAACGATAGGAGCAACAACCTCGTCAGCAGCCTTTACAGCGTCAGTAGCTGTCTTACCTGGCTCGATGAGGATAGAGTAGATGAGGATGTTACCTGTGCCAGAGTACTTCTGGAATGTGTGGATACCAGCCCCAAGCTCGAATGTGATAACGTTAGCGTAATCCTCGAGGTCACTAACATCACCGTTAGTGATATCATCAGTACCATAATTTGTACCGTCAACGTTTACATAGCACTGACGAGCTGTTGTAACAGCAGGATCATCAGTTGGGTTGAGAGTCTTACAAGCGTTCTTAGAAGTTGTTACAGTGATTAAAGATGTCTCCTCATCAAGCTTGAATGTGATGTTTGTAGCGTTCATCTTGATATAACGAGCGTCATGGTTGATCTGATACTTCTCGTTGTCACCGTTTACAACACCGAACTCAAGGTTCTTAACGAAGAAGTGCTCCTTGTCAGCAGAGATAGCACCATCCTTAACCATGTACTGTGTCTTATGATCTGGATCCTTGTCAGTAGCCTCTTGGTCAACAACAACCTCACCAGCAGTAATCTCGATAGTTGTGTTCTCTGTTACAGAAGTGAGAACATATACGTCCTTTTGAACAGTCTTTGACTTGAATGTAGCGTATGAACCGTTAGTGATTACAGTGTAAGCCAATACAGTTGCAGACTCATCAAGTGTTACAGAAGAACCCTTTGTCTCCTCACCACCATTGAGAGTATAAACGTTCTCAGCATTGTTGTACTCTGTAGCGATTGCTACGTTAGCACCGTCTGCAGTGAGTGTAGGAGCCTCGAAAGCGAACTCTACGATAGCCTCATTGTCAGCACCATCCAACTTACCTTCCTCGTAAGGAGTAGCATCATCGAAGTCCATGTAAGCCTGGAACTTTACAGTCTGGTTAGCATAGCAACGAACAGGCTTTGTGTAAACTGGGCTCTCGTGTGTTGGAGCAGTACCATCAGTTGTGTAAGTAACGATAGTCTTCCAGCTCTCACCCTCTACGTCAGCAGTATTAGCCTTACAGATTACGTCGTAATAATAGAGTTTTGCTGTTTCATCATAGCCCTGATTTGAAACAGAAACAGAAGGAGTACCAGGAGCCTCGTTAGCCTCTACGATGAGGTATGAAAGGAACATATCACCATTGAAAGAACCGATGTAGATAGTGTAGTCATCATCAGCTGTCCAAGAGTAGATATAACCAGCAGGAGTGCTACCAGGGTTACCAGAAGTCTTAGGGTTATCGCTCATGTTAAGAGTATTAGCATCAGCCATATCAGAAGATGTTGCAATACGTGGGATACGAGCTTCAACACCTGCCTTGTTATTACCCTGACCTACGAAGATAAGCTTAGAACCAGCTGTCACCTTCATAGCGAGCACGTCCTGATTGTTCTTAAGACGAAGAGAGTTGAGGTGGTCACCATACTCACCATACTTAGCAACAAACTTGTCCATATCAAAACCATCAACATCATTGTAAACAGTGAGTGTTGTAGGGTCTGCGAGATTAGCACCACCCTTGTTTTTTGCAATAGAACCGCCTGTTACATCAAGGAGATAACCGCTAAAGAGAGTACCCTTGACACGAGCCTGATTACCATTGTTTGTGTAATCGTCAAATACGATTACAGCACTGTGCTTACATACTGGAACGTCAGCAATAGCAGCGGCAGAAGCAGCTACTGTAGCAACGAGTGCACAGATAAGTGTAAAAAATTTCTTCATAATGTAGAAAATTTTAATTAGTTAATAATATAATGTAAATAAAAATTCGTTGTTGATAAAGGAAGGAGCCATAGCGCAGGCGTTATTGCCCGCACTATGGTTTATTCCTTTGGATAATTATTTCTTTACTCAGCAGCAACTGGAGCAGCCTGTCTTGTGAGATAAGACTGAACAGGGTTGTCACCGAAGTGAGAAACAATGAGAACTTCGCTGGTACCGATTGTCACAACAGCAGAGAAGAGCGTGGTCTTTGTTGTCTTCTTGTTTACAACCTCTACCTTCTTGATGTCAACAGCACCAGTAGAAGGGTTGTACTGGTACTCATAGGTACCTGACTCATCGTTCCAAGTTGTTGTTGAAGCATTCTTGATAGACTCAGGAAGAGAACCTTCACTCATCTTTACGATTACCTCGTCGCCAGTGGTGAACTGCAAAGACTCTACGTAACCCTGAACTTCCTCGCCATAAGCATTGACCTTGACACCAGCAGTGCGAGCCCAATAAGTATTGGTAAGGCTATCAGGATGCTGAATCTTCAGTGAATCATTGTAACCATTGACAAACGATGGGTTTGCTGTATTTGTCTCCTCATACTCGTTGGCATCACTGCAAGCAGCAAAGCAAGCACCAATGAAGAGAGCGGCAATAGCAAATATTGATTTCTTTATTGCTTTCATATTTGTCTAATTCTTTTTATTATAGGTGTATTACTTAGCAACTCTCCAACGTGCAGCACCTGCATTGTTAGCAACGATCTCGTTATTAAAGTTCTTGATGAAGAGATTTACGTTGAACTGTGCAGCGGTGCCATCAAGGGCATCAGCACGGTGCATGTGACGATCCTCAGCAAATGTAGCCTTAGATGGAGGACATGGACTGATGAAGAGATCCTCAGCTGTGATTTCTGCCTCTTGGACTTCAAGTTCACCATTAAGTGTAGCCATCTGGTCCTTCACAAGCTTAGCGAAACTGTTGCTACCAGAAGTCCATTGGTTTGCAGTGAAGTTAGAGCCCTTAGTACACCAGTTGTTTCTAAAGTTGAGCTTCACAACACCTGCTGTACCATCCTCGTAAGTCTGAGTCTCACGGATATCATTACCCCATGCACCAAGTGTGCGGAGGTCACCAGGCTGCTTACAGAGTACCATGAGGTTGTTCTCAACGGTGTAAATAGAACCGTTAGGGAGATAACGCATGTTGAAGATGTTACCAGCACCACGAGTGTTGAAGTTTACGAGAGTGTTGTTAGAGAATGTGATATTCCACTTTGTACCCTTAACCCATGCTGACTGTGAAGCCTCGTTGAAGAATGCAGGGAATGGAGAATCGTAGAAGGTATTCTCAATACACTTGAAGTTAGCGTAGAGGTTTGTCTCTGGGTTTGTACCAGCACCAGCAATCCAAGGATAACCACCAGCACCCTGGTTGTAGTAACCACAGTCGTAGAAGAGATTGTTCTTGATGAGAACGTTGTTCCACTTCTTATAGTTAGGACCCTGCTCACGAACGAAGCCACGGACAAGACGCTTGAATGAACAGTTCTCGATAACGAGAGAGTCAAGTGTCACTGCCATACCGTTAGAGTACATGTTGAAGAAGTAGTTACCTGCTACAGTACCTGCACCGGCCTTGAAGTCACCATGGTTGAAAGCAGTAGGGTTGTCGAAGTCGATGTCATAGAATGCGAGCTTCTTCATGTAGATTTCACCACCCTCACCAGCTTCTGGCTGACGACCGAACATGAACATGGTGTAAGAACCCTGCCACTGCTCACCGTTAGTACTGTTTTCGTATAATTCAGAGCTCTTACCAAGACCGCAGATAACCTTTGCGCGGAGACCCTTTGCTACGTCAGTTGGATCGGTACGGAGTACGAAACCCTTACATGTGATGTCATTACCATCGATGTAGTAAGTCTTACCACCCTCGAGCATGAACTCCTGACCTTCTGCATACTCTGTATTAGAGATGAAGTCGTAGAGTGTTGGAGTAAGAGGAGCAGCATTGTACTGTGCTGCAAGAGCAAATACATCAGAACGCTTCATATTTGGATGATCCATGATACCACCATCCTCAGCAAGAAGCTCAGCGTGCTTAAGGAGGATTGGAGCGCCAGGAGTACCGTCAGAACGTGATGTACATGTGTTATACTTTGCATCGATTGCAACAGGCACTGTTGGGTCGATAACGTCAATGACATATACAGAGTTTGCTGTAAGGCCATCGATGTCAATGTAGCCGTTAGCACGGTCAGCATCGGTAATCTCATAGTACTTCCACTTCTCACCTACGGTAGAGTTAGGGTTACTTGGAGATGGCTTAACCTGAAGATACTTGTAACCGAATGTACCGTCAGCAGCAACATTGAAGTTTGTGAAGTAGCTCTCCAGCTTGTCCTTATCGTCAGAGCCGATAGCAGAGAACTTTGAAAGCACTCCCTCGTAGGTGATAGGATTGAGAGCATCGATCTGTGCGAAAACAGCATCGGTCATGCCATCAAATACCTTGATGAAGTCCTTTACATTAGGGTTGATACATACGTGCATGGTGTTCTCCTTAGTCTGAGACTGGTCAACATACACAGCATAAGGAGTTGGATAACGGTCCTTAGTCTTGATGTTAAGGTACTCAGCCCACTGACGACCACCACCGTGACCATACCAGTTAGAAGCATGAGCGAATGTTGACTCATCGCCCTTGATGTTCTGGTCAAGAGTAGAGAGAGCACGAATAGCAAAACGATAGTCAGTAGAGTACTGAAGATTCTCGAGAAGCATGTCAAGAACTTCTGGACCTACGATAGTATCGAGGAGAAGGTCTGGTGTACCCTGAATCTTTGCCCATGCATCAGCGCCATTGGCAACCTTGATAGGAAGAGACATCTGAATCTGGTAACCAGCACAATCCTTAACACCGTACCAATAGAGGTGGATGGTGTTACCATGAGGGTAACGCGCATCCAGCGCACTGTTGTAAGGGTAGTCACTACCCTTACCACGAGTATTGTCGCAGATGAACATTGTCATGAACTGACGGTCTGTTCCTGCTGCTGGAGCATCTTTGTCAGAACAAGACACCATCAGTGATGATGAAATGGCTGCGCAGAGAAGCAATATATAACTAAATATCTTTTTCATATTATTTGCTTATTTTATATAGGAATTAATAACCGTAGTAGTTCTTGTAAGCACCATTAGAACGCTGGATAGCTGCATTAGGATAAGGCAGGATATAGCGTACTACAGGGAGTGACTCTACATCAGTAAGCATAGAATCATCGAAACCAACGAGAGCACCGTCTCTTACAAGCCAGATATTGCCGTTAGCATCACTGCGCATGAAGCCATAGAAAGAGTACTTACACTGATCCTTTGGAGTACCTGTTGACTCATTACCCCACTCATAGAATGTAACAGTGTTCCAGTCTTCTGCCAAGAGACCCTGGTTGGTGATAAGACTCTTTGCTGGCTTTGCCTTTGTCTCGTATGCGTTGTAGATACGGAGGCTCTGGAACTTCTTGTTAGGATATGTTCTGTCAAGATAGAGGTTTACACCTGTACCACCAACGGTACATCCGTAGAACTGTGCACCATACATTCTCAGACCTGTAGCCTTGATAGGCTCATCAACATTGTATGCATGGAAGTAAACATTGCTTGGAAGCTTGTCGATGTAAACAACACCGTCGTGCTCGTTGATAGCGTCCTCATAGCCTGTCATGCTACCGAGGTTCTGCATACCAGCAGAGTAATAACGGAGGAAACAGTAAACGAGCTCCTCAGCATACATGTTGTTACGAACGAGGTCACGCCAACGCATGTTCTCACCAGCGAACTCAAACTTACGCTCGTCAAGAACCAACTTAAGGAAGGCTTCCTTGGTTGTAGCAGCATTAATATAATTGTCAACAAGGTTTGCACGGTTTGCCTCTGCGAAAGCACGGTTACGAACCAATCTCACAGCTTCCTTTGCTTCTGGTGTAGGACCACCCTGATATTCGTTAGCAGCCTCAGCATACATAAGAAGAACGTCAGCGAAACGCATGTAAGGGAAGTTGATACCTGTAGAACCAGACTTGTCGTTACCAAGAGCATTGCTCTCGTCAGTCCAGAGCTTAGACCACTTGTTGTCATGTACAGAATAGTCGTTACGGATGTAAACAGAGTCCTTCATGCCAGCGTCAGTGTTGACATAAGAATAGTACCAAAGACCATTTACGAACTCACGACGAAGGTCTTCCTTCTTGAAATGATAACGATAGAAGGCGTTCAGGCGAGCACCACCGTCACACTTACCCCATGCGCTGACTGTCTTACCCTCGTAGTCAGAGTATGTAGGACCCTGTGTGTAACCAGTGTTACCTGTTGACTCCTTAGCGAATGGCAATTCGAAGATAGGGTCATCGTTGTTGACTACCTCGTAGTTACACTCCTTAATAAACACCTGGTCGAAGGTATTATTAAGCTTGTGTGTACCAGCATCCCATACCTTCTTGGAATAGTCCATGGCAATCTTATAGTACTCCTTGTAGTTCTCAGGACGCTCCATCTTACCGTATGATGTAGCATTATCCTTCACTGGACGGAGAGAATAACCACCTGCTGCGAGTGCGATACGTGCAATCATAGCCTGTGCGAACTCCTTTGAGCAACGCTCTACAGTGACAGCGTCTGTTGAAGACATGTATGCCTCAGCAGCCATAAGATCGTGCATGATAGAGTCCTGGATAACCTGACGGTCAGCAACTGGTACGTTGTAGTTGTCGCCGAGCTGTGAAGCAGGATCCATCTTGAATGGTACGTCACCGAACATTACCACGAGGTCGTGATATGCCATAGCGCGGAGACACTTAGCCTCACCAATCCACTGCATGAGTTCCAAATCGCTAGTGTTATAGAGATTAGAATGCTCTGCAGAATAGATAAACTTGTCTGCTGTCTCAATGAGAGCGTATGCAGCGTTCCAGAACTTATTGATATCACCACCCTGCTCATCACAGTCAAAACGAGTGTATGATGTATGAGAGTGTGAACTTGAAGAACTTATCTGAATATCAACATCGCTGTTGAGATTGAAAGTTCTCTGATAGGCATTGCCATAGAGGTCATTCACCAGTGCCTGAGCGTAAACACCATTGAGTGCGCGCTCAATCTCTGACTTCTGTGTGAAGACGAAGTCCTCTGTGTATGCTGAAGGCGCATCAACATCAAGGTAGTTGTTACAAGCCGTCAGCGAGAGCACTGCCATTCCGGTTAATAATATATTTCTTAATTTCATATTTGTTTAGCTTTTTTTGTTGTTCAGTTGATACGTTACTAAACTCCTAACCTTAGAATGTGATGTTAGTACCGAATGTGAATGTGCGGCTACGTGGGTAACGGTTGTAGTCCATACCACAAGTGAGACCTGTCTGGATATCTACCTCAGGGTCATAGCCTGTGTAACCAGTGATGATGAAGAGGTTAGATGCAGAAACGTAGAAACGCGCCTTAGAGAGACCAATCTTCTTGATGAGGTTCTTTGGAAGTGTGTAACCGATAGTGAGGTCAGAGCAACGGAGGAAAGAACCATCCTCAATGAAGTAAGACTGAGTAATCTTAGAAGTGATGTCAGCTGGGTTCCAGAGAGTCTTGCCAGCGTTGGCCTGTGTATAATACTGTACAGGCTTATCAAGCTGCTTCATAAGATAAGTCTCACCCTTTGTACCTGTCAGATTACCAGAGAGGTCATTGTACTGCCATCCGTCTGTGAACTTAGAGAGAACATTGTAGAAGTTGTTCTTGTTGCCCTCAGAAGAAGAGAGTGTGTAAGCTGTAGCATTGTTGATGTCGAAGCCAACCATGTATGTGAAGTTAGCAGCGAAGTCCCAGTTCTTGTATGAGCCAGAGAGACCGAAACCACCCTGAAGCTTAGGGTTGGTGTTACCAATAACGGTACGGTCGTCCTCTGTGATGCGACCATCACCGTTGAGGTCCTTGAACTTTGGCTTACCTGGCATTGTTGCAATACCAGAGTTAGAAGAACCAGAAACATCATTGATGACAGTTACATAACCATCCTCACGTGGACCTACATTAAGAGATGTATTGTTGTCCTTTGCTGATGAACCCCATGGCAATGGGTGAAGATCTGTATCGAAGTAGAACTCGTTCATCTGATAGATGCCGTCATATACGAAACCATAGATGAGACCTACCTCGTCACCTACCTTGAGGCAGTAGTCCTCATAAGAAGATCTCCAACGGTCGTTGTGATCCCAAACTACACCGTTAGAACCGAGTGCATCGTTGAGCTTGTCAACAATCTTCTTGTTCATACCGAGTGAGAGGTTTGCAGAGAGAACGTAGTCCTTACCCTGAAGGATGTCACCGCTAACAGAGAGCTCGAAACCCTTAGAAGTAACCTGACCGATGTTCTGCATCTGTGAAGTATAACCGATTACAGCTGGAACGTCAGACCTGTAGAGGAGGTCCTTTGTTGTATTCCAGTACAATTCTGGTGTAACAGTCAGACGACCACCGAAGAATGTCATATCAAGAGCGATATTGCGGGTTGTTGTTGTCTCCCACTTAATCTTCTTGTTAGCAAACTGTGAACCGCTTGCGTTGCCATAGTACTGCTCACCATACTGTGTTGCCTCGCCGAAGCCAGGACCGCCAGTAGAGTTGATAGCGTAGAGCTCACGCCAGAGGTCACTGTTGATACGGTTGTTACCAGCAAGACCGATAGCAGCACGGAGCTTCAACTGGTCAATCCACTTGATGTCCTTCATGAACTTCTCCTCAGAGATAACCCATGCACCAGAAACTGATGGGAACCAACCCCACTGGTAACCAGGAGCGAACTTGGTAGAACCATCGGCACGTACTGTTACGCTCAAGAGATACTTGTGCTTGTAGTTATAGTTAGCCTGACCGAAGAAAGAAGCGGTCTTGTCGGCTGTAGAGATAGAAGCTGTTGACTGATATGGCTTACCGAAGCCCATGTTAGCCCATGCCTGACGAGCAGTGAAGGCAACAGGGAAGTAACGGTTACGCATAGTGCGTGAATTACTTTCAGAGCTCTGTATCTCCTGACCGAGGAGGAATGAGAGATTGTGATCCTCCTTGATAGAGAAACTGTAGTTTGCTGTGTTAGTCCAAACGTAGCTGAGACCGCTACCATTATTCAGCTGTGCTACAGGCTGGTTGTCATTGCTCTTACCTGTTGATGTGAAAGCACCCCAGAAACGGCTCTGGTCATTCCACTTAAGACCAAGTGTAGCCTCTGTGCGGAGTGTGAGACCCTTGATAGGCTTCCAGTCAAGTGAGAGACCTGTAGAGAAGTTGTAAGAATGCTTGATCTGCTGGTTGATAGCAATATCATTAACAGGGTTAGTGTATGTGAAGTAACCCTCCTCAAGTGGGTCAGCATATCTTGAGTCGATATAACCGAACTCACGAAGACCGTTGGTAGGACGATACTTCAGTACGTCGATGATACCACCAGTACCTACGTTGTCACCACCTGCACCCTCATCACGACGATATGTGAACTTAGGGTTAATCTGCATGGTCAAGTTCTTGTGAAGTTCGATATTGGTCTTGATGTTGAGGTTTGTACGACGAACACCAGAACCAGTGATGATACCCTTGTCTTCAGACTGAGTGAGAGAAACGTTGAACTTCAGCTTGTCAGTACCACCACCAACAGTTACGTTAGCAGAGTAGTTGACAGGTGTGTTGCCGAGAATCTCATCCTGCCAGTCGTGTGAAGGCAGTCTTGTGTACATATCAAGGTCGTATGGGTTACCAAAGTTAGACTTGAAGAACTTGGTATTAGAATCACCATAACCCTTACATCCGTGCCAGTTGTACTGGTAGTTCACGAAGTCAGGTGCGTCCATGAGATCAAGAGACTTAGAAAGATGTGAGAAAGAAATGTTGCCGTTGAAAGAAACAGACACCTTACCTGCCTGAGCAGACTTGGTTGTTACCACAACAACACCGTTACCACCCTTAGCACCATAGATAGCAGTAAGAGAAGCATCCTTCAATACATCAATAGAAGCAATATCACTTGGTGGGATATCATTGATATTAGCTACCTGGAAACCGTCCACAATGAAGAGAGGGTCGTTAGACTGTGTCACTGACGTGCCGCCACGTACGCGGATGTTAACATCTGCACCTGGCTGACCATCGACAGTTGTTACCTGCACACCAGAAATCTTACCCTGCAGCGCTACAGCAGCAGATGATACAGGAACGGCAGCAAGCTTAGCACCAGAGATAGAACCTACTGCACCAGTAAGATCCTTACGTGCCTTTGAACCGTAACCGATGGCTACGACTTCGTTAAGGGTTGTTGCGTCATCTTCAAGAACAACCTTGAGGTCATTCTTGTTACCAACCTTAACAGTAGCAGGCTTCATACCGACGTATGAAATCTGCAAATCATGGGACGTTGACTGCATCTTAATGGTGAAGTTACCGTCGAAATCGGTGATAACACCGTTCGTCGTGCCCTTCTCCATTACGGTAGCACCAATAATTGGCTCACCCGCGCTGTCCACAACGTTACCCTTTACCTGCGCCTGTAC
>JAGHTW010000047.1 GCA_018065145.1 Candidatus Prevotella equi | reverse complement strand
GACAATGCGGAAGATGAAGACGCCGTTCTTGGCGTTACATTCGGTCGCCTTACGATAAGTCAAGAAAAGAAAAGCGAAAAGAAGGAGAAGGAATACAATCCTTTCAATGAGGAACAGCAGCCGCTTGACATCGACATCTCCACACATAAAAGCAACGCCATCGTCTTCCAACAGAGCAATGACAGCCGACGATTTGCCGACGATTCCATTGACGAGGAAGACAAGGAGAGATACATACGCATGGGTACTATCATGCACCAGCTATTCTCTACTATACACACGCTTTACGATGTAGAGCCAGCACTGCAGCAGATGGAGTTTGACGGTATGCTTTATGACGAGCATCTGACAAAAGAGAAGCTCCTTGTGCAGTTAAGGAAGAAATTTAACAATCCTATTGTAAAAGAATGGTTCTCAAGCAAATGGCGTGTATATAACGAATGTACCATCATAACACCAGAAGGCATTGTAAGGCCTGACAGGGTAATAACCGATGACAACGAAACTATAGTCATAGACTTTAAGTTCGGCAAGGAGGACACCGAGCATCACCAGCAAGTCCAGACATACATGGAGAAGCTCCAGCAGATGGGCCACAAGAACGTCAAAGGATTCCTCTGGTACGTATCACTAAACAAAACTAAACAAATTGAAAATTGAAAATTGAAAATTGAAAGTTGAAAATTGAAAATTGAGAATTGAAAATTATGACTTCATTTCTAAATACCGTAGCTAACGATCTCCTTGCTAAGCACGGCGAGGATTTATCGCGCATCACCATTATATTTCCTAATAAGCGTGCATCGCTGTTCATGAACAATATTCTTCAGGAGCAATGCACTAAGCCTATATGGAGTCCGCAGTACACCACCATCAGCGATTTGTTCCGCAGGCATTCCAAACTGCAGGTTGCAGACCGCATACAACTTATCTGCGAACTGCATAAGGCATACACAAAGGTAACGAAATCCAACGAGACGCTGGACCAGTTCTATTCCTGGGGCGAACTGATGCTGACGGACTTTGACGACATCGACAAGCATCTTGCTGATGCCGACAAGGTATTTACACTCCTTGGCGACATACACGAACTGGACTCCGTTGACTATCTAACCGAGGCACAGCAGGAAGCACTGCAGCGTTTCTTCCGTAACTTCTCCAAAGAACATAACAGCGAACTGAAACAGCGATTCCTGAACCTCTGGAACAAGTTCGGTGAGATATACAACACCTACCGCAGTAGGCTGTTATCCAAGAACATCGCATACGAAGGAATGCTCTATCGTGACGTCATAGAGAACGTCATCGGCAAAGAGTCAGAGAACCCTTCAACGATACTCCGCCACGAACAGACGTACGTCTTTGTTGGTTTCAACCTGCTTAACAGCGTCGAGGAAAAGCTGTTCATGTATCTCAAGAACGACTATAATGCGAAGTTCTACTGGGACTACGACAAATACTACATGACACCGCGTCACGAGGCGGGCAAATACATAGCGCAATACATGCGCATATTCCCAAACGAGATAAGCGCCGACAACGCTATCTACGACCAGTTTACGAAGAAGAAGGACATCACCTTCATCTCTTCACCAACAGAAGACCTGCAGGCACGATACATTGCGCAATGGCTTACTCCTGAACGCATAGAAGCAGGTAGAAAGACGGCTATAGTCCTGGGCGATGAGGCTCTGCTTGAAACGGTATTACACTGCATACCAGAACAGGTGAAGCACGTAAACATCACCACAGGATACCCATTGGCACAATCGCCTATCTCATCATTGATAAGGATGCTGCTCATTCTGCTGCAGCACAAAAGCTACACGCTTCACCTTATAAACGGAATACTGCGACACCCTTTCTCACGCTATATCTCAGAGAGTGCTAAAGAGGTTCACGATACCCTCAACGAAAAGAAGATATACTACCCGTCACTTGACGACATCAGCGCCAGTGAAGAACTAAGAAATCTCTTCACTCCACTCAACAACACCGACGACAGCAAGGAACTCAACGAACGTCTGCTGTGGGTGGTGCGACACATAGCACGACAGGTAGAGAAGGGAGACCAGTTTACACACGAATCGCTGTACCGCATGTACACTATCCTTAACAGGTTGTCAGCCCTGATGAACAACGAGGACAGCGAGCCATGGTCCGTACAGCTATACGCAAAACTGCTTCAGCAGATAATACAGCTCAGCACCATACCTTTCCATGGAGAACCGATAGAAGGAATACAGATAATGGGTGTGCTTGAGACACGTAACCTTGACTTTGAGCACGTATTGCTACTCTCATGCAACGAGGGAAAACTGCCGGCAAAGGTCAATGACTCATCGTTCATACCCCACTCCATCCGTAAGGCTTACGAACTGACAACGATAGACAATAAGGTAGCCATTTACTCCTATTACTTCCATCGTCTGCTGCAAAGGTCCAATGATATTGTTGTTTCCTACAACAACTCCACCAACGAGGGCCAGACGGGTGAGATGTCACGCTTCATGCTTCAAATGATGGCGGAGAGTCCATTGCATATCAACAGCATGTCACTACGTGCAGGTCAGACAACATCTACCATGCCACAGGAGACAATAGAAAAGACACCGGAAGTGATAGACACGCTGCTCAAGAGAGGCTATTTCTCTCCATCTGCCTTAGGACGATACCTGCGCTGCCCTTTGAGTTTCTTCTACCGCTACATCACGGGCATAACCGACAACAATGAGAGCGACGAGGAAGAGATGGACAATATGGCATTCGGCAATATCTTCCACCGCGCAGCACAGCTCATATACGAACCTTACGTCAACAGAACAGTAACAAAGGAGATACTTGAAGGCATCGTAAAGGAAAAAGGACACATCATCATACAAAAGGCGGTGGACAAAGCTTTCCGTGAGAAGCTGTTCCTCATAACAGACGACAAGCGCCCTACCCCAAGACTGGGAGGACTGCAGGTCATCAACCGCGAGATGATTATCACCTTCCTTATCAACTTGCTGCGCTTCGACATGCAGGCTACGCCATTCACCATTGTCGGACTGGAAATGGACGCCTATGCCTCAATGCTGTTAGACACCTGTCAGGGCGAGAAGAAGATTCGCATCGGTGGTTCCATAGACCGTTTGGACATTGTCACCGACAGCAAGACCGGCATTCAGACAATGCGAGTAATAGACTACAAGACAGGCTCCTATAAGTCGCTGAATATGCCATCGGTAGAGGACATTTTCAATCCCGAACAAATATCCAACCACTCCGACTACTATCTGCAGGCATTGATGTATTCAGGCATCGTTGCGGGCAAATACGACTACCCTGTATCACCATCGCTGCTCTATGTTCAGCAAACCGACAAGAAGGACTATTCGCCGGTACTCCTTATTAATAAAGAGAAGATTACGAGCATAGCAGAATACATTGACGACTACCGCAGTAACCTCAAGGAACTGATATCCCAGATTCTTAACCCCGATATACCTTTCCATCCTACCTGCGACAAAGCACAATGCGAACATTGTATCTACAAAGAATTCTGCCGATAACAGCAAAAAACAAAGTGTCAGCAAAACAAAAGTTTTACTGACACTTTGTCGTTTTTATGCACTATTTTTCTTTCTCTAATTCTTAACGAGTGTTAATTATACGGGGGTATTGTAATCGTATAACTTTAACACTGTAATCGTGCAACTTTTACATGGTAATCGTATAACTTTTACACGGTAAAAGTGGCACTTTCATTTTGTCACTTTGACCCCTTAATTCTTATTGACACTACAGACCACGCTGGAAGGGTTACATCGAAGCATTCCGAAACTTCAATGTCGGTTGTTTTATTCGTTTCCCATTCGCGCTTCCTATCGGGACCGACAGGCTGTGAAAGAACCGTCATCTGTGCCTTGGCAGAATAGTTCTGCGGCAAGACATCGTTGCCGAGATTCAATGTTACATTAGCCTCCGTTGGCAGAAGACTGACAATTTTCACTATTACGTCACCCGTCTTTGAGTCTATCACAACACTCTTATCAATACGATTAAGCATACTGTCAATCAACGGCTTACGATCACCCGTCAAAGGAGTGTAGTCGAGTGTAATATCTGAACCGATGTATGTATCACCAGAATTCTGTCCGAAGAGTTTCTGCACGTAGTAGTTTGCCGTAGGACGAATCCATGTATTACCGAAGTATATCAAATCAGGATTCCAGTTGGTATGCTTGTCCTTTGCCAACAATGGGGCGTAAGACGACATCACCACGACATCAGCATTACGCTCAAGGTTGGTCATGTAAGCAGCCTCGACAAGTGCATTGCTCGCATTATTACCCTTTGATGCCCATTCACCCAAATACACCTTCGTACCATTGCGGTCATAGTTATCATAGAAGTCACGGTGGTTGAAATACCATCCCTGCGAGTTATAATAATGTTCATCGACGATAGCTATATCGTTTTCCTTTGCTGCACGCCAACCGTATTCATAGTCAGACCCTTCCCAGAACGGACCAACGGTACCGACGAGTGTTATCTCAGGATGTACCTTCTTTATGCCGTTGAGCAGGAAGAGGTAACGTTGCATGAAGACATCGCTGATGAGGTCTTCGTTGCCAATGCCGAGATATTTCATATTGAACGGTTTTGGATGTCCTGCCTTAGCACGCATCCTTGCCAATTCAGAAGTCTTGGCATCACCATTAGCCCACTCTATGAGGTCGAGAAGTTCCTGAAGATAGGACTCCATAGTGAGCGGCTTACCCATATACGTGTATGGCGACGTCTGACCATTGAGATCTTTCTCAAACGGTATGCCGCCCTGCTGTCCGTTTCCACCCTTAGATGAATTCTGACATGGCACTCCGGCAGCAAGCACCGGCAATGGTTCTGCACCGATATCCTCACAGAACTGGAAATACTCATAGAAACCAAGTCCTCGTGACTGGTGGTAGTGCCATATATTCATGTCCGGCTGACGATCCCACAATTCACCTATGGTAGCCTGCCAGTGATAAATATTGTCTATTCCCTGACCATGTGAAGCGCAACCGCCAGGGAATCTCACGAAGCGTGGCTTCATGTCTGCTATCACTTCGGCAAGGTCCTTGCGCAGTCCATTGCTATGCCCATGGAAAGTATCTTTTGGAAAGAGAGAAACGAAATCAAGCGACACCTCTCCCTTTGTGAGAGGCTCAATGTAGAGCTTCGCATTCTCTGCATCGGCAGTAGGAATGAGCACTGCCTTGTGTTGCTGCCACTGAGCAGTACCGCTCACGACACATGAGCAAAGTGTCTTACCATCTTCCTTGAGACTTATGCGCAGCTTACTCTTGCCACGCAGAAAAATTGAGAAGTTGTATTTTGCCTTCGCCTTAAGCGGAATACCATCAAAGCCTTCATTTACTACAGAACCATTTAGCGCCGAAACCTGGAGCACAAGGTAATGTGGATTATTCTTGCTTATAGGGTTGTCCGTTGACACTTTACCAGACACATCTTCCAATTTCCATGCCGTAAGCGGATTCCAACCTTTACTGTCACTGTCAGTATATTCAAAGTCACGGTTTTGTATCAGTTCTGCATATAGTCCGCCATCGGCAGCATAACTGATATCTTCAAAGAATATACCCATGAGGTTTGGCGATATAGCCTTGCGGTCATTGCCATCAACGTTTATTGTAACCTTTATATCTTTAGCACCATTGGCAATGGGAGCAGCGCTTGCCACAAAGTTCTCGGATTCCTTCCTCGCATTGAGGTCACGCAAGTTCTTCTTGTCAAACAGCGCCTGAAGGTCACGATACGGTATGCGTATGATATTCGCCTTGTAATCATCCTGCTGTTTCTTCAGCAATCCTTCCATATCAGCGACGTTGACAAAAGGATAGTCCTGAGGTTTCCAAAGTGTGAAATTGTCGGACTCAGTCGTAGCAATCTGCGGTATTCTCGGATTAGGAATGAATGTGGCTTTATATTTCTTTCCATCGTACTGCAACACAGGATAATGGAGCTTCTTTTCCGCTCCCCATGGTCCGTAGTCACTCTCAAAAAGATTACAATCGACATGCTTCCAATGAACATTATCAATAGAATAAGCAATTTGAAAGTCACGGGTGCCGTTCTTCACATCCGGCTTCACATACACAGAGTCAGGATGATTAGCCATCGTCACGCAACACGTCACCAAAGACAAGAGCAACAACACGGTCTTCTTGCGAAAAAATACTTTCTTCATAGTTAGATTTATAGTTTTGTTTATTTTTCCAGATACATCTTCAACGCATTTTCTATCTGCTGTCCACGCAGTTCGCGGCGTAATATAGTGCCGTCAGGCGAGAAGAGTATTATCTCCGGAATGCCTTCAATGCCGTATGCATCGCTGCCAGCCTTTTGTGCATTCATAATCTGCGGATAGTTGATGCCAAGCTCATTGATAGCGCGCTGCGTATCGTTAGGTTTGTCCCAAGTGGCAACACCGACAACGTCAACGCCCTTGTCCTTGTATTTGTTATAGACATTGATAAGGTTCGGTATCTCCATGCGGCAAGGTCCGCACCAAGATGCCCAGAAATCAACAAGCACATAACGTCCCTTACCCACATAATCGGAGAGCCGCTGAACTTTGCCATTGTACTCTGCAGAGAAGTCAGTAAACTTCTTTCCCAATGATTGCTGAAAGAGCGGAATCTCGTAGTTCTGCTTCAGAAAGGTAACAACGCTATTCTGCTGTACTTCACTTGAGCTTTGACACCATAAGTCCATGAACATGTTATAGTTACGGTTCAATGGCTGTGGCAGGTTCAACGCCGTTATGACAAGTGCAGCAACAGCAACAGGCTCATTGCTGTGTCGCTTTACGAAGGCATTGGCATACGATGGATAGTCACGTGGTATGTTACGGATAAATGCCGTGATGGTATCGTTCTGCGGCGTTCCTTCCCACCACGCATCCTTAGTCATGGTTATCTTTCCGGGCTCAAGGACAAAACCACCTACAAGACTCCTCAATACCTTTCCCGATACGGTTTGGCACTCGATCATTGACCACGCAGACTTATCAACGGTTCCGCTAAGCGTCAGCTCGCCCGTACCACGGGCATATTTACGCAATTCCTGAGGGTGCGACATGAGATAATCATTCGTTATCCATACTGAATCTATCTTTTCTCCCTGACCATCAAGATACATATCAGCGGGAATAACGATACTGTAGGAATTGTTTTGTGTGTGACATCCAACGGAGATGCACAACAATAGAATAGTGCTTAATAACAGTTGTTTCATTTTGCAAAAATACTAACAAAATCGTAATACCACAAATATATGACAAATAATTTGCCAAAAAAGCAATAATTTTGTAACTTTGTAGCCGAAGAATCTGCCAATACAACGATATCGCCTCTTACTGCATGACACAAAAGGACCAACAAATACTTCATATAGCGCTGCCAAGCATCGTCTCGAACATTACCGTTCCGTTGCTTGGACTTATCGATGTGGCTATCACTGGTCACATGGGTAGTGCTGCGTATGTTGGTGCCATAGCCGTCGGTGGTATGTTGTTCAACATTATATATTGGTTGTTTGTCTTCCTGCGCATGGGAACAAGCGGCATGACGTCACAGGCTTTTGGCGCGCGAGATTTCAAAGAGGTGACAGGTGTACTGCAAAGGGCTGTCACTGTTGCGCTGGGACTGTCGGTATTGTTGCTTTGTCTGCAGGTTCCTATCCGCGAATTGTCACTTTACCTGATACAACCATCTGAAGAGGTGGCTGATCTCGCGCGCACGTATTATAATATATGTGTATGGGGAGCACCAGCTTCGTTGCTGTTGTTCGTACTCAGCGGATGGTTTCTGGGCATGCAGAACTCAAAAGCGCCAATGGCTGTTGCGATAATACAGAATGTGAGCAATATCATTTTCAGCCTTGTCCTTGTCTATCTGCTCCACTGGAAGATAAAGGGTGTTGCCACTGGCACGGTAATGGCTCAGTATGTTGGTTTAGCCGCGGCACTCATATTCCTTCGTGGGTATAAGAGGCTGAGCAAGTATCGCCCAAAGAGGCTTGGAGACATGCGACGTTTCTTTATGCTGAACAAGGATATCTTCCTGCGTACCATTTGTCTTATATTCGTTCACTTCTATTTCATTGCTGCCGGTGCACGATATGGCGATACGCCGCTGGCTATCAATGCATTGATAATGCAGATGTATCTGCTTTACAGCTATATCATGGATGGCTTTGCGTTCGCCGGTGAGGCACTGGTGGGAAAGGATATCGGCGCAAAGAATTACGAGGCGCTTGATGATACGGTGAGGAGGTTGTTTGGATGGGGCACAGCAATGATGATTCTCTTCACCATTGCCTACGGATTGTTTGACAAGGACTTCATGGCACTGTTGACAGACGAGCCTACCGTATTGGAGGCGGCAAGGCATTATCACTGGTGGGCGATATTATTGCCTCTGTGCGGACTGATGGCATTTATATGGGATGGCATATACATCGGTGCCACTGCCACGAAAGGGATGCTGACGGCTATGGCTACAGGAATGGTAGCATTCTTCTGTTTCTACGAACTTCTGTCCCCTACCCTCTACAACCATGCGCTTTGGATCGCATTCAACGTATATATCTTCGTCAGAGGTGCTACACAGGCATTACTATGGAAGAAGACAAAGAGAGGAATACTGACTACAAAACACTAATAACTAAACATTTATGAACATCAAACCAATCCTTTTATTCTGTCTGTTAGTCATGGCAACGGCAGAGAGTAATGCACGCAGTATCGTAATAGATACGGAGAGACGTGCACAAACTTTTGAAGGTTGGGGCGTATCACTGTGCTGGTGGGCTAATATGTGTGGCAAATGGGATGAGGAGAAAGTGGACGAAATAGTTGACTGGCTCACATCACCAGAGGGATTGAACTATAATATATTCCGTTACAATATCGGTGGTGGCGATGATCCACAGTGGAGGCACTGTACTCCTCACCACATGGCGAAAGGAAAGGGTGAGAGAGCAGAGATGGAGGGATTCAAGGATGGTCCCGACTGCGATTATGATTGGTCACGCGATGAGGGACAGAGAAGGATAATGCTGAAGATAAAGGAGAAACGTCCTGATGCTATCTTTGAAGCATTCAGCAATAGCCCTCCTTACTGGATGACATACAGCGGATGCGTTGGCGGTAACATTCCCGCAAACAGCGACAATCTTCGACCAGAGTATTATGAAGCGTTCGCACACTATCTCGTTGACGTATGCAAACATTACAAAGAGGCTTACGGCATTGAGTTCCGCACATTGGAACCATTTAACGAACCTGTAACAAACTATTGGAATACCAGCGGTAGCCAAGAGGGATGTTATTTCTCCACGGAATCACAAATCGCATTTCTTAAAGTCCTGAAGCCTGTACTTGATGCATCAGGACTGGGAACGGTCATATCTGCATCGGATGAAACAAGCGTGGAGCAGTCGGTGAAGGACTTTAAGGCGTATGCAAACGATGGCACAGCACTAGACATTGTTTCGCAATGGAATACTCATACGTATCATGCTACGGACGATGCACGTAGAGAGATAAGCGAACTGGCACGCAAACATGGTAAGCGACTATGGATGAGCGAAGTGGGTGATGGCGGTCGCGGTATATTCGGCAATCTAAAGGTTGCGAAGAAACTAATAGATGACATCCGACATATTAAGCCTGTGGCATGGGTGGACTGGCAGTACATTGAGGAGTTTAACGACCAGTGGTGCCTTGTGACGGGACACTTTAAGTCACAGAGATACCATAAGATAAAGAATTACTATGTACGTCAGCAGTTCTCAAGATTTCTTACAGCGGGATGCACCTTCATAGAAACCGAGAATGATGAGACATTGGCTGCATTGTCACAGGATAACAATCTGGTCATTGTTATGCTGAACAAAGGTCGTGAGGCTGTAACACGCGAGATAAGGATAAAGGGCAAAAAAGAAGCGGTACGCCATGAGATTATCAAGGCATACCGCACTTCTATCAATGAGGATTTAACTCCTGTTTCCTCTGACGGTCTTACTTTCTCCTTACCAGCGCACAGCGTCACTACCGTGATAATGCGACTGCCATAGAAAGCAAGAACTGTAGTGTTATTCCTTACACTTCCTTATTCTTTATCACTGACTCGTAGTACGCTACGTAGTCATCCTTCTGCTCAGAATTCATCCATGCCATAGCTGAACGTGGATGATCGTTCTGTGAACCTGTTATCATATAAGGGATGAAATAACCCCAATCGATTTCCTTCTGCAATGGCTTTACATGCTTCTGAATAGCCTCGAGGATTGGTAACAGATCGTACTTAGGGTTCTTGAGGAATGAGATGAGGAGCTCCATAGGACAGTTACCAGCACCACGACCAATACCAAGCATTGTTGCGTCAAGCATGTTGGCACCGTAACGGATACACTCAATAGTGTTAGCAAATGCAAGCTGTGTATTGTTATGACCATGGAAACCGATTGTCTTACCAGGCAATGCTGCGGTATATTTCTCCATCAATCCGTGGATATCTTCAGAATAGAGGCTGCCGAAGCTGTCAACAAGATAGAAGGTCCCAACGCGTGACTTCGCAACATCCTCAAGGACCTGATCAAGTACTCGCTCACCAACCTTTGAAACTGCCATAAGGTTGATTGTTGCTTCGTAACCCTTATCCATCACATGATGAGCAAGTTCTATTGCCTTATCTATCTGATAATCGTAACATGCTACACGGAAAAGGTCAACAACGCTCTCGTCCTTTGGACGGATATCATCAAAATTAATACGACCTATGTCTGCCATTACTGACAACTTGGTGTTGGTATTGTTTTCACCAACAATCTCACGGAGTTCATCTTCTGCACAGAACTTCCAAGGACCAAACTCTGGACGTGGGAACTGATCAGCACTACTGATGTAACCTACCTCCATGTAATCAACACCTGCTGCTACACATGAGTCGTAAATACCCTTGACAAATTCCTTACTGAACTGCCATTTGTTCATAAGACCACCATCACGAACGGTACAGTCAAGAACCTTAATTTCTTTTCTAAACATTGTATTATATTATTATATTGTATTACAAATTATAAATTATAAATTATAAATTATGAATTATGCAT
>JAGHTW010000120.1 GCA_018065145.1 Candidatus Prevotella equi | reverse complement strand
GTGAAGGTGTACTCGCTGGCAAAGTCGGAGGGCAAGAAGGTGAAGAGCGTGCAACTGCTTGGCAGCAGGGCAAAGCTGAAATGGAAGCAGACAAACGAGTGTCTCACTATCGAGTGTCCTGCGTCGTTGCCTTGCAAGACAAGTATTGTGTTTAAGATTGACTAAGTAACGATAACGAAAATCATTTAATTCGACAAAGACCGACAAAGCTGAACGAAAAATAAACTCAAAATTTTTAATGCTCCTTTGCTCGTTCTGTTTTAGTAGTTCTTTGTGGTTCTTCTTCAATTTTGTTGAAAATGTAATAGATTCTGGTAGGTGCGCTTTGCGCGGAAAAGAAAATAGTAAAAATAATAAAGATAGTAAAAATATTATTTTTTTTAGTGTTTTTACTGTGCGCAAAGCGTAAGAGGCAATAAGATAAAAGTCTGTCTCTCGAATAAAAACAAACGATAACGAAAATCATTTAATTCGACAAAGACCGACAAAACTGAACGAAAAATAAACTCAAAGTTTTTAATGTTCCTTTGCTCGTTCTGTTTTGTAGTTCTTTGTTCGAATAAAAACAAACGATAACGATAACGAAAAATGAAAATACCATTCAAAACACTTGCGCTGACAGCTGTTCTTGGCGTGGCAACAAGCGTAAATGCACAGCAGCATGACTGGGAAAATCCTCATGTGCTTGGAATAAACAAACTGCCGTATCACGCCACATTGCAACTTCCATCGCGCGAGAGTGAGTGCAAAGAGATTGTGTCGCTCGATGGAAAGTGGTCGTTTCGTTGGTCGAAGGATCCTGATTCGCGACCAGCGGAGTTCTACAAGAACGACTATGATGTGGCGAAGTGGGACAAGATAGACGTGCCTGGCAACTGGCAAATGCAGGGCTACGGCAAGCCTATCTACACCAATATTCCCTACCCTTTCAAGCGCAATGAGCCATACGTGACTGGCGAACCGCCAAAGGATTGGTTCGCTTACGATCACCGTAATCCTGTGGGTTCGTATGTGACTGAGTTTGACGTGACAAAGGAGATGATAGCACAGAACCTGATTTTGCATTTCGGTGGCGTGAAGTCGGCAATGTATGTGTGGGTGAACGGAAAGAAGGTTGGCTACAGCCAGAACTCGATGTCGCCTGCAGAGTTTGATGTGACCGCATTTGTGCATGAGGGCAAGAACCGTCTTGCCGTGGAGGTGTATCGTTGGAGCGACGGCTCGTATCTTGAGGATCAGGACATGTGGCGACTGAGCGGCATCTTCCGTCCTGTGCAGCTTTGGGTGCGTCCTTTGGTGCATATTGCCGACTATAAACTGATCTCTAAACCGATGCTCTCTCGCCAAAGAGGCGAAGTGTGGCGTGGCAGTTTCGAGGCGTTGGTCAAAGTATGCAATACGGGAAAGAAAACTGTGAAAGATGTGCCAGTGAGCGTGAAAGTGGGAGGTGTCAACGTTGAGCTCAACGAGACTATCCAGCAGATTGCTGCAGGCGACACCGTGGAGGTTGCGCTTCGCACCATCATCGACCGCATTCACCCTTGGTCGGCATACGACCCTTATCTCTACCCTGTCAGCATTGATGCAAATGGCGAGCATTTCGACTATCATACGGGCTTCAAGGAGATACACACCGAAGGCGACGTGCTCAAGATAAACGGAAAGAACGTTAAGCTGCGTGGCGTGAACCGTCATGACCACCACCCTCGCACTGGTCGTTTTGTTGACCGTGCCACCTACCAACTCGACATTGCCCTGATGAAGCAATGCAACATCAACTTCCTGCGCACATCGCACTATCCCGACGATCCTTATCTCTACGAACTATGCGACCGCTATGGCATTTTCGTGATGGACGAAGCCAATCAGGAGAGTCATGGCTACGGCTATGCCAACGAGTACATGGGCAATCAACCCGACTGGAAGGACGCTCATGTGGACAGAGCGGTGAGCCTTGTGGAGCGAGACAAGAACCACCCATCCGTGGTGTTATGGTCGTTAGGCAACGAGGGTGGCATAGGCCCTAACCTTCAGGCAATGAAGGAAACCATCGAGCGACTCGACCCAACACGTCTGCCGTTCTATGACGGTGACCCTAAGCATTCTGCCCTTCACGATGTCGGTTATCCTTCGCCAGAAGCATTGCGCGACATGGCTAAGAGCGAAACGCAAATGCCAATGATAGCTCGCGAGTACGCTCACGCCATGGGCAATTCGATGGGCAACTTCAAGGAGTATTGGGATGTGATCTATGCCGATTCAAGCATCTGCGGCGCTGCCATCTGGGATTGGGTGGATCAGGGAATTGCCTCCCCCAACCCCTCCCAAAGAGGGGAGATTGATGATGACGGTTCACGAAACATTTTGTATGGGCAACCTCACACATCAGAACTCACAAAGCATGACGATGAATACTGGGCATACGGTGGCGACTTTGGCGACAAGCCAAACGATGATTGCTTCCTCATCAACGGATTGGTAGGTCCTGACCGCAAGCCAAATCCACATTTCTACGAGGTGCAGTATGTGTATCAGCCAATCCATTTCTGCTATGAAAACGGTGAGGTGAAGAAGTGGAGTGTGGATCCATTTGTTGATGTGGATGACTTTGACTACACGACCGTCAGCTATCGCTATCCTGGCACTGACAGCCTTATGTTGGTGCAGGCGCTTTTGCGAGAAGACACCCCATGGGGCAAGAAGGGCATGGTGGTGGCTCATGAGCAGTTTGTGATTGAGGAAGCTGAATATCCTACTGGCATAGAGAAATCGAAAAAGACTCCTAAGATTACGAAGACAGATGCTGAGATAAGCATTGCAACGAGCAACGGAGCAGTTATCTTCGATGCTGCAAATGGTGCTCTGCGTCAGATAGTTGCAGACGGAGAAAACCTCCTTGCTCAGCCACTCGAACCTTACTTCTGGAAACCAGAGAACGACAACCAATGGAAGGCAGGATTCAAGGAGCGTACTGGCGTGTGGATGACTTGTGGCGAGCAGCGCAAGCTGAAGGACACGAAGATTGCTAAGGGCAAGGGCATGGTGACCATCACCTTTGCGTTCTCCCTTCCTGTGGGTGCTGACTACACGCTCACTTACGTAGTAAATAATGATGGCAAAGTGCAAGTGAACGCCGACTACAAGCCATTGCAGGAGGACATTCCTCTCATTCCTAAGTTCGGCATGCGCACTGCCATTGCGAGTGCCGACAATCTCGTAAGTTGGTATGGTCGTGGCCCTGAGGAGAACTATCCCGACCGCAAGCTCTCACAGCATCTTGGCATGAACATCAAGAGCCTCAGCGACTTCGAGACAGAGTACATCCGTCCACAGGACAACGGCTATCGTTGCGACACACGTTTCATCGAACTCAACACCGCCCACCACAAACTCACCATCAGCGGTCTTCAGCCACTCTGCTTCAATGCTCACGACTATGCCGACGAGGAGCTTGACAAGTATCTGCGTCATCCGCAAGACGTGAGCCGCGACAGTTTGATGCACCTCAACATCGACTTGAATGTGCATGGCGTTGGTGGCATCAATGCATGGGGTGGACGCACTTTCCCACAATATACGCTGCCAGGAAACAAGGAATACAGCTATGGATTTATAATTGAGTATTGATGCTTTATGTATAAGAAACTAATCACTTTGGCACTATTAGCCAACTCACTTTTCTCCTTTGCTCAAAAGGTTGTGGAACCAACACCGAGCAAGGATCAAATCAAATTGCAGGACATGGAGATGTATGCCTTTCTGCATTACTCGCTCAACACCTACACCGACCAAGAATGGGGATTTGGCAATGAGGACGTAAGTCTTTTCAATCCGTCAAACCTCGACACTCGCCAATGGGTGCGAACCTGCAAGGCGGCAGGCATGAAGGGCGTGATATTCACTGCGAAGCATCATTGCGGCTT
>JAGHTW010000162.1 GCA_018065145.1 Candidatus Prevotella equi | reverse complement strand
GACTGATTCTTCAGTTTCTTGGTGATAGTACCCATCACCCATGCTGCTGGAGGTGTCACGACAAGCACGAAGACTGTCAACTGCCAGCTGACGGTGAAGAGGGTGATAAAGCAGATGATGATAGCGATAGGCTGCTGTATCAGTGTGCTTATAGCAGAAGTGACAGAACTCTCCACGATTTGTATGTCGGTGCTCATTCTGACAATGATGTCGCCTTTGCGTTCTGCTGAGAAGAAACCGAGTGGCAGGCGCATAATCTTGTTATACATCTCCATTCTTATGTCGCGCACTACGCCAGTGCTCAGCGGCATCATGATGTTCTGTGCACCCCAATAGCCGATGCACTTCAGACACGTCATGAAAACGAGTATGAATCCCATGAGACAGAGCGTGAGGAACGCGCCATGGTTGGCAATGAGTTCCTGCACCCATGCATAACCGTTGTTGGTTATGATGTCCTTGTTGAGAGTGCTCCATGACCACTCCTTGTATGTATATACGGTTTGGTCAATCTTGAAGAGAATATTCAGGATTGGAATGAGTACTACAAAAGAGAATACGTTAAGCCACTGTGCTACAAAGTTTAGGATAATGGACCAAACGATGTACACTTTATAAGGTTTGAAATATCGTCTTACGATTTCAAAAAATTGTTTTATCATCTTTGCTAATATTTATGGTCACATTGACCTTTGTGCAAAGGTAATAAAAAAAAATGATTTGGCAAAGAAAAACCATGTTAAAATACACTCCGTAACATAAAACGTTTATACCAAGGTTTGTAGTTGTCGATAAACGATTCCAGCATACAGGCATCTTCATGTCCCTCTGCTGGTGTGACAACGACGTCTGCTATTTCTGCCGGAATGAGACAGCTGAACCCTTCCTGTATGGTGATGGCTTTAGACTTGTCTTGCTCAGGATATATGGTGCAAGCGCCCTTCAGACACATGTATATTATGAAGGAGTCGCACTTCTTTAAGTGTCTGATAGTCTTGTTGTTGATGTCGAGTATGTTTATCTGGAAGAACGGACACGTAATGGCATGGCTGGGCTTGTTGTGGCGTATGCTGTAATGGGTCTTGTAGTCCTTCTCAACGTTGAAGTCTATGGCGTCAACAGCCTGTTCCGTGTGCAGTTCTCTTGGCTTGCCGTCAAGGCCCTTTCTGTTGTAGTCGTATATGCGGTATGTGATGTCGCTGGACTGTTGTATCTCTGCCAGCAATATGCCGCCACCGATAGCATGAACGCGTCCGGCAGGGATGTAGAACATGTCGCCCTTTCTAATGGCGTGTTCCTGTAGTGTGTCGCAGATTGTTCCCGCCACAACGTGTTCCTTGTATTCGTCCTTAGTGATATGCTTCTTGAAACCAGAGAAAAGCTTTGCGCCTGGTTTGTTATCAATGATATACCACATCTCGTTCTTGCCCAGACTGTCGTGACGTTCCTTTGCAAGAACGTCATCGGGATGCACCTGTATGCTCAGGTCTGTCTCGGCGCCGATGAACTTTGCGAGTACGGGGAATTTACCATCGTATGCCTTCCATGCCGTCTTGCCAATGAGGCGTTCGCCATATTCTTCGCATATCTCACGAAGGTTCTTGCCTGCAAGGTCACCATTGCTGATGATAGACTCCTTGCCTTTTACGGCACTCACCTCCCAACTCTCGCCGATGTTGTCAATGGCATCGCTGAGGCCTTTCCATTCACGGATGCGGTTACTGCCCCACACCAGTTGGTGTAGGTTGGGATGAAAGAGTAATGGATATAATTGTGACATGGTAGATATCTTATTTGTTGATTGCTGCCTTTGCAATCGTTTCGGGTTTTATGTTGTTCATGCAGGCGAGGGTGCCTTTCGGACACTGCTTGCTGCCTGCTATGGTGCATGGCTGGCATGGGATGTCTGTCCATAGACAGTCGTTGAGGCTCTGGTTCCAACCTACGAAACCGCAGTGGTATGTCGTTGATCCCCAGATGCTCAACACTCGTGTGCCTACCAGCGCAGCCATGTGCTGATTGGCAGAGTCCATGCTTATCATAGTGTCAAGTTCTTTCATCAGCGATAGTTCCTCTTCTATCTTCATCGTGCCAGCAACGCATGTGATATTCTCTGCCATTGCCTGCCATTCTGATAGGGTAGGGATGTCGTCTTTGCTGCCAAAGAGGAAGACCCTTGTGTTTTCTTCTTTGGCCAGCAGTGCTATCACCTCGCGCATCTTCTCTGCGGGGTATGTCTTGTTGACGTATCGTGCAAAGGGCGCAATGCCTATCCATCGCTTTCCGTCCTTTGCTATGGTGCATTGCGGCAGCGGGTTGTTGCCGTTGTCGGGTAACGCTGTTATCATCGGCATGATGTCAAGTCCTAACTCGCTCAGTACGTCGGCATAACGGTTGATGAATGGTTCCGTCGCGGTGCGGCGGTCTGCGTCCGTTCCATGCAGCAAACGCTTACGTTCCTTACGGCGCTTTTGTACCATGCAGACCTTTGTGCCGCATAAACGGAACGAGAGGTCTATAATCCATGATTTCAATATGTTGTGGAAATCTGCCACGCAGTCGAAGTCCTTGCTGTGAAGCTGTCGGATAAGTCCCAATAAACCTTTGAAACTGCGGTGCTTATCCTCAAAGAAAACAAAGGAGATATTCTTTGGTCTGTTGACAAACAAACGGGCAAAGAACGGCTTTGTCAATACAGTGATATTACTCTCCGGGTATTTCATTGCCAGAGAGTAAATGGCAGGTATCGTCATTGCTACATCGCCAAGTGCCGATATGCGTATTATAAGGATGTTCTTAGGCATGGGTTAGTGAGTTGTTAGTCCTTTATAGATGTTCAACATGGCTTTTGCCTGCATCTCGTCAGTGAACAGTAGTGAATATTCCTTGCCCTTCGAAACCATGTTTTGTCTCAGTGTTTCGTCTGATTCTATTTTTAGGACATTGTCAGCAAGTCCTTTGGCATCATCAGGAGAGAGATAAATGCTGTCATGTCCTCCTGCTTCCTCCAAACAAGAACCTTTTGCTGCTATCACAGGGGTACCCATAGCCAACGCTTCGGCTATTGGTATTCCGAAACCTTCATAGCGTGACATCAGTGCAAACACTGTAGCCATTTGGTACAGTGCTGGTAACTCAATGTTACTAAGGCCGCTTACGATATGCACTCTGTCTTTGAGATTGCATCGTTCTACTATGTCGTCAATGGTTTTTGCGTATGGGGTTCTACCGCCAACGAGCACCACATGGTATTCCTCTGGTAGCCAACGCAGGGCTTCAACGACCGTTGCTTGATTCTTTCTTTCCTCGATTGTGCCGACACACAAGATGTATTTCTCAGGGAGATTACGCTCTTGGCGAACCTTTTCGCATTGTTCTTTTGGCAAGGGAGTGCGGAAAATATCATTGATGCTTTGATATACTACTTTAATCTTGTCCTCTGGAGTGCCATAAAGCTTGATGATGTCTCTTTTTGTGCATTCGCTTACCGCCACGACACAATCAGCATGTTTGCATGCGTATTGTGTCTTTAGCGTCAAAATATGTCGGTCTGCCCACCCGAAGGTATGTGGTAGTATGCGGAATATGAGATCGTGTATTGTGACGACGGTCTTGCATGATAACTTGTGAATGCCGAAGGGAAGCTCGTTGCTTAGTCCGTGGAAGATTTCAACGTTACATTCTTTGATGTCTTTACACATCCCTGTGTTGCGCCACCATAACAATGGTAAGGCACCACGTTTTGAAGGGTTTACGGTCTTCGTAGGAACCGTAATCTCTCGTGTTGCCTTAACGTTGGTTTTGTGAGGTGCGAACAACAACACTTCAGTGCTTGCATCTTCCTTTGACACAGCATTGATAATCCTTCTGCTATAGTTTCCTATACCTGTCAGATTACTAACCGCCTTCTTTGCATCGTATCCTATTCGCATAAAACAGTTCTCTTACGCTAAACCGTTCTCTTTCATGTACTTCTCTACGCCTTCGATGTCCTTCTTTGTGTCAACAGAGAGTGACTTGCAGTGGCAGTTGTAGTAATAGATAGGCACATGGTTCTCTATGAAGCGGAAGGAGTCATTCTCCTCTATCTTCTCTATTGGACCGCGTGGTGTGGTGTGATAATACTCCAATGCTTTCTGGGTGAATGCGCCTACGCCTACGAACTTGTGATATACATAGTCCATATTGCCCTTAGGATAAGGGATAGGACTGCGTGAAATGAAGAGACAGCGATCGTCTGCTGCTGTTACTATCTTCAGGTTTGTAGCATCAACAACCTCAACAGGATTGCTGAAGTCTGTCATCAGGTTGCTGACATACATGGCGTCTTTGTCAAGGTTTGCAGGAATGCACTGCTTTATGGCATCGTGAGTGAGCAATGGCTCATCGCCGTTTACCATTACATAAAGGTCTGCAGGCACCTTTGTTGAAACCTCATAGAGGCGTTCTGTGGCAGTGTCATGTGTGTTGGCTGTCATCACAACCTTTGCTCCGAAGCCTTGAGCCATCTGCTCTATCTCTTCGGCATCGGTGGCAACATACACTTCTTCAAACTCTGGGCATGCCTTGCAGTGCTCCCATACCCATTGAAGCATTGGCTTACCGCAGATGAGTGCGGTAGGTTTATTAAAGAAACGTGAGCTCTCCTTACGAGCTGGTATAACACAAACGATCTTCATAATAGTATATTTTTTTTAATTCAATATCACCTTGTCTCTCTCTTGTAATATTGGTTCGTAATAGACCTTGTAGTCATCGCATACCTTCCAACGATTATGCGACCACAGCCATATCTCAGGTTGCCTGCGGATGTTCTTTTCCAGCATCCTATAGAACTCCTTGGTGTATGGCAATGTGGTGTCCATGTTTTCCGGATTGATATCCATGAAAGTGAAGCGATAGTGTCCTCGTTTCGTTCTCTCGATATCCAGATACACCATCTTCGCACCTATGCGCTGCGCTATCTCTTCGCCACCCATGGCAAAGTCGGAGTACTGGTGCATGAATGATGTCCAGCACTTCTTTGGAGAGAATGCACGTTGGTCGCTGATGAATCCGAAGAGGAACGGCTTCCCTTCTTTATGCAGTCGCAGTATGGTTCTTACGGATTGCTGTATTTCAACGAGTTCAGTGTTCCAGCGGCGACGTACCGCTGTCATTATCTCCTGAACTAATGGCGTGGTGATATGTTTGTATATCTCTCCGCTGATGGTTGGATTCTTGTATCTCACTGTTATCTCCTGTACCCATTCCCAGCATCCGCAGTGTCCCATGAACATCACTATCGACTGTCCTGCATTGGCAGTTGCTTCCACCAGTTCCGTGTTTTGTACATCAACGCGCTTCAGCAGTTCCTCATCGCTGATGTGCAGACATTTGAATGACTCCACGCAGATGTCGCAAAGACTGTGATAGAACTTCTTCTCTATGCTGATAATCTCCTGCAAGGACTTCTCTGGGAAAGAGTTGACAAGGTTCTTTCGTACTACGCTTCGCCTATACCTTATTATATAATATACGATGACAAAGCCGATGTCGCTGAAGAAGTATAGTATCCCCAGTGGCATGTGCGCCAACAGTCGCAGCAATGCAATGACATGTTTTATGTTCTTTATGGACATCGTTATTACCTTTTTTTATTTCTTCCTTTTCTCGTCAGAGAATAAGATTGACTTCACCACACCTTCTGTCTTGCCTGAAGATGCTATGACAAACTGCTTCGCTTCTTTGCGTATTCGCTCAAGTGCAATGTCGTTGTTGAAGAGGAAGCAGAACCATTTGTCAAGTTCCTTTGCTGATGTTACCATCGTGCCTATGCCATGCTTTATCATCAGTTGTGGAGCCGCCTTACGGTTTATCTTTGGTCCGAAGGCAACAGGCAATCCATATACCGAAGGTTCTATGACGCTATGCAGCAATGGCGTGAAGCCGCCGCCCACGTATGTCAGTTTACCATAACGGTATATCTTTGCAAGGTCGCCTACATAGTCTATTATAAGCGTTTGAATATCGCTATAGTCTGTCTCTTCCGTACATTCCGAGTGCAGTATGTTCTTCTCCTTCAGTGCAAACATCACCTTTGTCACGTGTGTCTTATCCACCTCGTGCGGTACAATGATGAATTTATGCTCTGGATGATTGTTTATCAATGCAGCAGTGAGTTCCAAGTCATGCTTTGTGTCAATGCTGCCAGCAATGAATACCCCTTCGCTTGCTGTTGCAACAAAGCGCTCTATCACCTCGTTCTTGTAAGGCGTGTTGCCATTTACTATGGCATTGTCATACAACGGATCACCCATGACGGTGGAGTTCATAATGCCCAGTTCCTCAAGCAACTTCTGTGACTCCGTATCTTGCGTGAAGATATTCTGATACACCTGTAGCGCTTCGCGGTAAATCTTTCCGTACCATTTGAAGAATACTGACGAAGGCTTGATGTATGCGCTGACAAGGTATGTAGGGATATGTCGCAACTGTAGCTCATCAAGATAGTTAAGCCAGTATTCCGACTTTATGAAGATAGCCTTTGTTGGCTGCACCTTATCCAGAAAAGCCTTGACATTCTTCTTGCAGTCCAGTGGTAGATACGCCACATAATCTACTCCTGTTCTCTCAACGCCCTTGTCTTTCAGTGCCTCGATGCCGGTGCTTGAGAAGAATGTAAGTAGGATATTGCATTCCTGTTGCTTGCGCATCTCAAGGATGACAGGACGGGCAATGCCGTATTCTCCCAACGAAGAGGCGTGAAACCAATACGTTGGCAGACCATTGCACAACGAACAGTCGTATATCTCCTGTAACGTCGTTCCCTGACCATCAATGAACAGGCGTATCTTCCTGCCCATCCTTTTGTATAGCCATGAGTCATGGTTACGCGACAGCCAGCAGATGATGTCGGTGAAGATGTTTAGCAATATGTTATAAATGCAGCGCATTGTGTTGTCTTTGTCCTAAGGATTAGTACATGATGCCGAAATAACGCAGTATGTCGTTGAGGTTCGCAAGGAACATCAGCGCGAAGAGTATTCCCATGCCGACATATTCTGCATACACCATGAATTTGTCTCCAGGCTTCTTTCCTGTTATCATCTCAAAGAGCAGGAACAAAACGTGTCCGCCATCAAGTGCAGGGATAGGCAGTATGTTCATGAATGCAAGTATGATGCTGAGGAATGCTGTCATCATCCAGAACATATACCAGTCCCATACAGGTGGGAACATAGAGCCGATGGCACCGAAACCGCCCAGTTGCTTTGCGCCGTCAGCGCTGAATACGTACTTCAGGTCACTGACATAACCGCCCAACATATCCATGGCGTAACCTATTCCTGCTGGTATGCATGAGATGATGCTGTGGTCTATGTGTGTCACCTTGCAGTAATCACCCACCGTTGACATGCCGACGCCTACGTGAGCCTCGTTGTCCAGTGTTACATTAGCGGTGATAGTGTCTTTCTTGTTTCGCAGAACGGTAACGGAAGTAGTCAGCACTTTCAGCGAGTCTGCTTTCGTCTTGCAGTCGCCGAGTGCATCTGCTATCCTGCCACTCTCGTACTGGAACTCATTCCAAGAATCGACATTCTTCTCTCCCAGTGCCAATATCTTGTCACCCTTGAGCAGTCCTGCCTTAGCAGCCGCGGTGCCTGGTATGACAGTGTCGATGTCAGCAGGAAGGAATGGACGGCAGAACACAGGATCTGTCTTCAGCATCTCCAGCAGTGAGAGGTTGCCAGGGAGAGACACCTTCGCTTCTTTTCCCTCACGCTTTACCGTTACCTCTGTTGCTGTTGATATGTTACGGAGGAGTGTTGCGTCAAATCCGCGGAAGTCACCGTCGTTGCTTCTCAACAATATATCGCCATCCTTGAATCCCAGTTCCTTTGCCTGTTCGTTGAACTTCATGCCGTATGTCATGTCCTTCACGGCATAATAGTCCTCGCCCCATGCAAAGAATACTCCGCAGTAGATAACCAGTGCGAGGAGGAAGTTGACCAATACGCCGCCAATCATGATGAGCAGACGTTGCCAGCATGGCTTTCCACGGAACTCCCATGGCTTCGCTGGCTCCTTAAGTTTTTCTATATCGTGCTGTGTCTCGTCTATCATTCCCTCTATCTGGCAGTATCCGCCGAGAGGTATCCAACCGAGACCATACTCTGTTCCTTCGTATTCATAGGAACCATCCTCGTTCTTCTTCGCTGGGATAACCTTTCTCTCGCTATCCACCTTGCCACGCAGGCGGCGCCACCAGTTGAACTTCGTGGAGAAGAGTGAGAACTTATAGTCAAAGAAGATGTAGAACTTATTAACTCGTACACCGAAAAGCTTTGAGAAGAAGAAGTGTCCTCCTTCATGCAGTGCTACGAGAATTGTTATTGCTAAGATAAATTGTAATGCTTTGATTAAAAATATTGACATTGTATTTTTGTTTGTTTGCTAATTTTAAGGCACTAATATTCAATGTGACTCCAAATGTTCTTTTTCTTTTTTTAAAACGTAAATTGCCGTAAATTTAACGTGAATTTTCAAAAATTATAATCTATAAAATTTACGTTAATTTGCGTTACATTTGCGATAATTCACGTTAAGCGAAAGCGTCATCTACAAGTGGAGTCGTTTTGTAAATTGACGTTAATTCTAAATAAGACTTTCGGCGATTCTTCTTGCTTCTGCGTCTGACATTATGTAATCCTCCAGTGTTGGAGTCTTCATGACTGTTGCCTTGTCGAGTGTCTTCTCTATGATGTCACCCATATCCAGGAAGCCTATCTTTCCTTCGCGGAAGGCAAGATTGACTATCTCGTTTGCCGCGTTGACTACGCAGCAGGCGTTGCCTCCGCGTCGTATAGCCTCGAAGGCAAGCGCAAGACACTTGAATTTGTTAAGGTCTGGCTCGAAGAAGTCCAGTGACTGTTTGAAGAAGTCCAGTCGTTCGCCTGTCATTGTCAGTCTGTCTGGATATGTAAAGGCATACTGTATTGGCAGTCTCATGTCAGGAACGCCCAACTGAGCCTTTACGGCACCATCGCGGAACTGCACTGCCGAATGCACTATAGACTGCGGATGTACCAGCACCTGTATCTTGTCTGCATCAACGCCGAACAGCCATTTCGCCTCAATCACCTCAAAACCCTTGTTCATCATTGACGCGGAGTCGATGGTAATCTTCGCTCCCATGTCCCAAGTAGGGTGACGAAGGGCGTCAGCTGCCGTCATTGTCTTCATCTCGTCGAGCGTCTTCAGGCGGAACGGTCCACCGGAAGCGGTGAGGAGAATCTTCTCTATCTCGTTGTCGCCTTCGCCTACTATGCTCTGGAAGATAGCCGAATGCTCTGAGTCAACGGGTAGGATAGGGGTGCGATACTGCTGTGCCAGTGAGCAGATGAGCTCTCCTGCCACCACGAGTGTCTCTTTGTTTGCGAGGCATATCTTCTTTCCTGCCTTGATAGCGTGTATCGTTGGTTCAAGACCAGAGAATCCTACCATTGCTGTCAGTACCATGTCGATAGGTTCTGCCTCCACGATGTCGCAGAGAGCCTGTGCTCCTGCATACACCTTTATGTCAGGACAGTCTGCCAGCAGTGCTGTCAACTGTTCGTATTTCTCTTCATTGGCTATCACCACCGCAGCAGGATTGAATTTGCGTGCTTGCTCGGCAAGCAGCTCTACCTGATTGTTTGCGGTAAGACAATATGCCTCAAAGCGGTCTGAATGCTCTTCTATCACCTCCAGAGCCTGTGTGCCTATGGAGCCTGTAGAGCCAAGTATGCATATCTGTTTCTTTTCCATTCTTTATAAATCAAGTATTCCCTCAGGAATATCAAGTGTTATCGTTTGCTTCTCTGTGTCGATATCGGTTATCAGTTCCTCTGATGCGGGGATGAGTCTTCCGTCCGTCAGTTCGAACATTATATTTATTGTCTGTTCGTCGATGAATGCTATCTCGCCCACTTCCTTTCCGTCGGCATCGTTGATGAGTGTGAATCCCACGAGCATGGCGTAGCTTATCTCGCCGTCTTCGGCATCTTCTGCCGCCAGTTCGCGAGGGAAATAGACCTCTGTTCCTGTCAGTTCGCGGGCTCTTTCCTGTGTGTCAACACCCTCAAACTTCACCAGTGCCGTCTCATCGCTCTTGAAACGATACTCCTCCATGAAGAAAGGCACCATGATGCCGTCCAGTTCCAGGAAGAGATATTCTGCCTCTACGCGGTCAAAGACGTCATCATCCACCTGCATCGTTATCTCTCCCTTGATGCCGTGTGACTTTCCGAGCTTACCAATCTTGTATAGTGTATCTTCTATCATCCTATGCTCAACGTGTTATTCACGACGGATCTTTGCACCAAGTGCGTTCAGTCGTGCTTCGATGTTCTCGTATCCGCGGTCTATCTGTGCGATATTGCTTATCTGCGACGTACCGTTAGCCGAAAGAGCGGCTATCAACAGCGCTATACCGGCGCGTATATCAGGACTTGACATACGTGCGGCACGAAGGCGAATCTTGCGGTCGTGTCCTACCACGACGGCACGGTGTGGATCGCATAGGATAATCTGTGCACCCATGTCGATGAGCTTGTCAACGAAGAACAGGCGGCTCTCAAACATCTTCTGATGGAAGAGTACCGAACCCTGTGCCTGTGTTGCAACCACAAGGAGCACTGACAGCAGGTCTGGCGTCAGTCCTGGCCATGGCGCATCGCTGAGAGTCATTATCGTTCCGTCGATGAATGAATCTATCGTGTAGTGGTCCTGTCGTGGTATGTAAAGGTCATCGCCCGTCTCTATTATCGTGATGCCCAGTCGGCGGAATGCGTCAGGGATGATGCCGAGGTTCTTTACCGATGCATCCTTGATGCGAATGCCATCGCCAACCATCGCTGCCATGGCGATAAAGGAACCCACCTCAATCATATCTGGTAGCAGACGATGCTCCGTTCCGTGCAGTTTCTCCACGCCTTCTATAGTGATGAGGTTGGAACCGATGCCGCTTATCTTTGCTCCCATATTGTTCAGCATGGTGCACAGTTGCTGTATGTAAGGCTCACAGGCAGCATTGTATATCGTTGTCGTGCCCTCTGCCATCACTGCCGACATGATGATGTTTGCGGTACCCGTCACACTTGCCTCGTCAAGGAGCATGTAACAGCCCTTCAGTCGCTCTGCCTTCAGTTCATAGACATCGCGTCCCTCTACTCTGTCATATATCGCACCGAGTTTGTTGAATCCCAGGAAGTGGGTGTCAAGGCGTCGTCTTCCTATCTTGTCGCCACCTGGTTTTGCTACCGTTGCCTTGCCGAAGCGTCCGAGCAATGGTCCTATCATAAGTACGGAACCGCGCAACTGCGCGCACTTGCGTACGAATTCGTCAGATGCGAGGTAATCAAGGTCTAGGTCGTTTGATACGAATGAATACACGCCCTGTGACTTCTTCTCTACCTTCACGCCGATGTCCTTGAGCAACTTGATGAGGTTGTTGACGTCAAGAATGTCTGGCACATTGCTTATCACTACCTCTTCGTCAGTGAGAAGTGTAGCGCATATCACCTCCAGCGCCTCGTTCTTGGCGCCCTGTGGTGTTATCTCTCCTTTGAGGGTATGACCTCCTTCGATGATAAATTTATCCATGGCGGTTATTTCTTCTTACGTTTCCTTCTGTTGTTCTTTGTTTGTGGAACGTTGTTTATTTCCTTCAGTATCTCGTTAGGCATCACCTGTATCACTCCGTCGGTGAGTCTTGCCAGGTCTGATGCCACTCTCTCCTTGTCGGCGGTGCCCAGTCCCCATGATACGAGGCTGTTATACATCTGTCGTGCGGTATGCGTAACCAGCGCCTTGCGCTCCTCTCCCTCAGGCATCGTCTTTAGTTTGTTGAGAAGTTCGTTGACGAGTCTGCCGTAATGCCTTATCGGCATCTTCTCTTTGTTGTAAGGGATATGGTCCGGCGGTGTTGCCATCTTGTCCTCGTGTATTATCTCTACGGGATAGTCGATGTCAAGCTTGAAGTCGCTCATCAGTGCCAGATGATACCAAAGCACCGGTGTCCTCTCCTTGAAACTCTGTTGGCTTGGCACGACGCGCTTCATGGCGTCAATGATTTTCTCGGCGCAGCGCAGTCGCTGTTCCTTTGTTGGCAGCTTCATGCACAGCTCTACCATCTGGTGTATATCTCGACCGTACGCCATCAGCCTTAGCTTCTCGCGATGGGTGTTGTAGTCTAATCCTTCTAATTCCATGCTTTGGGGGTTATATGAGTTTCTTTGGCAGTTTAGCAACATAATCTTTGAAATACTGTGGTACGAAATACGCCACGTCCTCCGTCTCTCCCTTGCGCAGGCGCATCTCCGCCAGCGGCATCATGTTCTTTGCCAGTGGGTGTATGTTCAATACGAAACGGGCGTTAGGGTGGTTAATGACCTCCATGCATTTCTCGGCACCATTGCCAAAGAAGTAAACGATGTTCTTGTCCAATAACTCTTTGTATGTCTCTTCCGTCACGATGTCAGCCTGCGTGCCGCGCACTTCCTTCAGTGCCCTGTCATACACGGCGGCATACACCTCCATCCTTCGGGCGTCAATCATAGGGCATAGCAAAGCATCGTCCTCCATCTCTGCGGTGATATTCTCCTTTACGCCATCGACGCATTTCACACAGCGCACCTTGTCGCTCAGCAATAGTGGTACGCAGAGCAACTGTAGTGTTGGTATGCTGATGAGTTTGATGTCCTTGCCGTAGCAGATGCCCTTCGCCATTGATACGCCTATGCGGAGACCTGTGTATGAACCCGGTCCGCTGCTCACGGCAACGGCGTCCAACTCTATCTCTTTCTCCTTGGCGGCATCCATCGCTTCGTCTATGAAAGTGCCGAGTCCGTCAGCATGATGCTCGCGGTCTTCGCGCTCAAAGACCATGAAACCGTCTTTGCTTACCGCTACGCTGCACACTTCCGTACTTGTCTCTATATGTAATATTCCAGCCATTTTCTTTCTTTGTGATGAGCGCGCACTTTAATTTGCGCCTATATTTCAAGGTACAAAGTTACTTAAAACATTGCAATTCTCAAAATTTTTGCAAAATATTTCACTTTTATATTGCGTTTTACATAATTTTTTGTAATTTTGTGCACAAGAAAAGAAAAATACACTAATTAAATATGCTACTATCAATGACGGGTTACGGCAAGGCCGTGACAACATATCAGGACAAGAAGATACACGTAGAGGTCAAGGCGCTCAACTCTAAAGCGCTGGACTGCTCTACTCGCATTGCTCCTATCTAT
>JAGHTW010000176.1 GCA_018065145.1 Candidatus Prevotella equi | reverse complement strand
CTGCTGTATCTTTACCCATCCGCTGATTGTGGCTCTAACATAAAATGCAGTGCCACACTTGATGGTTTTGACAGTTGAGAACTCCAATCCCCAAGTCCAGGGAATCTTTGAGTTCTGTAGAATGTCATGCCAAATATGTTTTGCGACTTCTTCGTTGTTCATATTAACATGCAATTAAGTGATTTATTACTTTTCCTTCATAGTCACCAGAAAGATCATTCTCCACCTTCATGTCTATTACATCCACAAGGTTGTCGAGATATACATCATCTGTCTGGTCTTTGAGATTACCGCTATCATCATAAAGGCAAACCTGAAATAAGTCTGCTCCTTCGATGTAGGTGATTCTTACGTTCCCTGTGTGAAGGAATCCTTGCACATGAAACTCCAAATAGTTCTCTCCTTCATCTACCGAATCAGGATCGATGCCCCACGACATCATAACGTAGGGCTTCAGTGATAAGATATGCCATATATAGCGAGGCATGTCTTTGGATAATAGGTTATGCTTCATCATAATACTCTTTCATATAACAGCGTTCGCAAAGACTGCCGTAATCATTAACGTCTGATCGGGTCAATGCTTTGCCGCAGTACTCGCATTCAGATACAATCTCTCTGTGAACGTGATGAAAGACTTCTGCCATAGAAGCCCCACGGTAAGATACTGTCACCTTACTTTTCTTCTTGTTTGTTGTCTTTGGCATTATTATTCAATGTTTTCAAATCAAATAAATGTTGTTACGATAAAATCCTCTCCTGGACCTTCTGTGGTTAGCCCGATTAAGCCCTGAAGAGAATTGCAGTAGAATAGGATGTCCTCATCATGGATTGCGTCCACACCATCTATAGCAATTGCCTCGATGTTGTCGCTTTCTTCATTGTCTGACTTCCAGCGCACCTTAACGTATGCGACGTTTGGGTTCTTGCCTGTTCGCTCGATGTATTCTGCATGAGCCAGATTGATTTCTTCGACTATGCTCATGTCAAAACCTCCTTAACTTGATAACCGTATGCCCAATGCTGGTTATCTAAATCCAGAACGATATTGTCATACTTATCCAGATCACAATATTTAACAGGTCTTCCGCTTTTCATGCCCTCTTTACAGAGTTCTATGCCAAGGACACCAGCTGTTACGGTTTCACCAGACCACATTTTATAACGTATGCGGTCGCCAGTTTTAAGTATTCTTGCCATCTTCTTTGAGTTTATCGTGATACTTTGTGTAAACATACTCTTCGAGGATGCTTCTGATTACTCGTTGTTTATCCCCTTCATCATAAGTAAAGTAATGTGTCTGAGGATTACCATAACGATCATCCCTGGTTATCTGGATGCGACAGTCACCATACTTCAAGAAAGAATCCAAGGGTTCTGATGTATTTGTATCGGTCGAATCAAACTGGCAATAAACGTCCAAATAAAGCTTACCTTTTATGAGGTCAACTGCTTCGATGGTTGAGTTCCATGAGTTACCACGTCGGCGATCTCTTGATATACGAAGGGTCTTATTGCGATGACTCTTCCACATGTTCTCACCTGCCTCCTTCACGATTCTTGTAACGGTAGCGGTGGTAACGTTCATAAGTTCTGCAGGAGTAAGTCTTTCTATAATCTCCAGCTTTTTCTTTGGAGCATATCGCTTGAACAACTCCACATTGATGTTAATTGTTGCCATTGTTTTCTTCGTATTTACCGTTAATGACTGCGAACTTCTGACGTATCTCATGAATGCCATCAGCAAATTCGATGAACTGCTCAAAATTCATTGTTGTGCCGTAGGATTTAATCTCAAATGTGCCTCCATCGGTTGTGTTGAGAGAAAGAGTAAGTTCTGCGTTATCCTTCTCTTCTGATGGTGTGATTGTGATTTCGTACTTCATTGTTTATTGGGAAATAAAAAAGCCAGGGAACATTACACCTTATTATATATATGTATGTTCCCCAGCCTTTGGGTTAATGATTAGGCTACTTTAATCATGAGCGAACCTGCTATATTCGAGGTCTTCATGTACTTGTCGTAGTCATTGATTTCTGTGTGAGCAGCTTTGAAAGAGTTAAAATCAAAACTACTTCTGGTGGTTGGTAACTTTCTGGTCAACCTCATTGTGTCGGTAGCCCAGGAAGTAACATCAAGTATTTCCATGGATGACATAACATCGGATTTGAGGGAATAGAGTTCTTCCTCTATCTTTGTCTTTTCTTCCATGAGTTCCTTAATACGGATAAGCTTAGGATTGAAGTCTTCTGGTATCGCATAAGGGTTGACAAACTGCCTGCCCTCCAGGTCAGCCTGAAGAAGTTCATTGCATATGTCAGACGGAATACGCTCTATTGGGATGAGTTCTGCCACATGGTCGAACGTTCCGTTCTTGCGCTGCTTGTTCCTCAGATGGATTATATAGAGTTTATCCACCTTGATCTTATTGCATTGCTTTTCCAGAAGACAAGCGTATATCGAGCATTGCCAGCGGCATTTCTCTAACTTATCTCCCTTGATTTTGCCGTACAGTGTCTTAATGTCCGCTATACAAACGGTTTTCTCGCCTGTCCTGTAAATCTTATCAATGTTTGAGGCATAGTTCTCACCGTCAGTAACGGTAAATTCCGAAGCCTCATGCACCAGACCGTATTGCTTACATATCTCTATGTAATCCTGCAATTCTACAGTGCCGTCATTGATCCACTCCTTATCGAAATCTTCGCATGATTTATGGACTGAATGACCATAGTCAGCACTGGCGTTGAGAATCTTGTCTCTCATGTACTCAGGTATGCTATCCCATTCTGTCGGGAAAAGCTGTCTGTGTAAAAGATCCGTTATACCTTTGAGTTCCTTTCCATCTGACTGACGGAAGTACTGATGAGTGTCCTCCTTAAAGAGGACACCACTGTCTTTTAATGTAACCTTTGCCATAATTTCTAAGCTGCTTGAAGTTGAAGTTTACGATTAGTGAGTAGTTGCTTGATGTTTGGATTAGCCTCTATCTCTCCCTGATGATCCAGGTAGAGAGACATGAGAGTCGTTACATCCGAAGCCCCATTGATGGCATTCTTGATACCTGCAAGAGGATCAATAGACGCTGTAGTCTGTGGCTGTTGTACCTGCATCTGAGATTGTGGTTGACTAGCAGGACGATTGTACTGCTGACGGTTGCCATTATACTGTTGTCTCTGATAACCGCCATTGTTCTTCTGCTGATAACCACCGTTATTGGTTGTCTGCTGTATCTGTGGTTCTCCATCCTCATTGATGTGATCGAAACCATTGTAGATGTAGAGACCTAAACCATGTCGGGCTATTGCTCGTACCATACTTCTCTGAATTGAGGAGTTCACATCGAATGTAGTAGCGGCTTCAACACGCTTTTCAACGTACTGTTTGTTCTGCTTGTCATATACCTGGACGGTGTAAGGTACAGACTTCATCGCACGATTAGCATAGTCCATGACAGGTAGCCAATCTTCATAGGTAATGCCATCTGCTTCAACGGCGGTATGAACCATAAGTCCGAGTTCACTCTCAAACACAGGGAGCCCAGTGTTAGGATTTGTGAAAATCTGGTAGGTAGCGGAAGGATAGAACTGCTTGAAAACTTTCCATGCCTGACTCCAAGAAAGGTAAGTCAGATTGGATTTCTTTTCAGTTTCCTCAGAGAGGTCTGCTGAATACATAGCATCGAACATGAGAGAACGACGCTCATCTGCGGTTGCGTCCGCAGGAATTGTTGGTTTTGTGAATTTACACATAGTTGTAATTGTTTGTGTCAGGAATTACTGACGGTTAATGATTTTTGTGAATTGTAAAAAGAAAGAGAGAGGAGGCAATCACAAGTTATCTCTGGTTAAAATTTAGATAATGTGATATGCCTCCTCTTGGAGATACCAAAAGCGATTTTGTCATAATGACAGGCGTTGCTTTATGGTATATTGTTTTAGCTAATGAACCATTGCCATGAATCATCTTCATGCTTGATAGCACGAGATAATCCTAGAGCTGTGTCATAGCAATTGATTGATCTTTCCAATGCTACATCTATATAGTTGTTCTTATAGTTTGTAAGCAGTTGGAAAAGTTGATATGCTGATATTTCGTGACCAAATCCACCGAAGTTCTCATCAGTGTAATAATCACGAATCATAGCGTTAATTTGTGCTTCTGGCAAAATAAAGTCAGGAAGCCCAAGTGTGTTGCGCTGGCTATTGCTCATCTGTTGGTACATTTTACAACGACCAAGGAACTGAGCCAGTGTTGGTACATCTATCATCACCTCTGTTAGCTGTTGCATTTCTTTGAGGTGCTGATCGTATTCATAACGGCTGAATAACTCCATTGCAGAATTATACAGGTCAGCCGTATTGGTTACCTTGATGTTAAGATTACAGCCGTCCGAACGAACAAGGGTGTTCGTACAGCATAAATTTACGAAACCACATGCAATGCGAAAACATTGTTTTTGAGCAGAATTGCCTAAGAGGTTCGTTTCTGAATAAGTGCGTACACCTACAACCTGAAGGTATAAGGTGTTACCGTTGATTGTTCTTTGGATAGAAGGAATCTCTATCACAAACATCATACGTTGCATATAGGATCCGCAGTCATCTGGATTAAATTTGCCTGAACCTACTTTGGTTCGTAGCTTCATTTCATGTGAACAGCGGATTACTGGAGTATTGAACTGCTGTCCTTCAAAATGTGTCTGGACAGCATCAAATACTGTGTTGATAAACTCGTAGTGACTGATAGTCTCTACATTGTCTCTAGAAAAGACCGGTACAAGATACTGGTCTTGAAGTGATTGTAGATCCACCTCGACGGTATTGCCAAGGATAAAAGGATTACGTTGAAGTTGTTGATCTGACTGAACTACAGAATCTGTATCAGTCAGAGTAACGATGTTGCTTTGTTCCATATTGATTTTATTGTTAAGGAATTATGCAATATTGAATAGCCAAATAAGAGATTTTTTAGGCTGACGAATGCGTTTTCTTTCAGCCCAATGTAGTGTTACAGTACCGTTGGCTATTACAGTGCTGCATACTAATCTTGAATTGATTTCCATAGTTGTAATGGATTTAAGTGAAAAAAAATATGTTATTAGGGCATTGAAAGCCCATAAGAATTATAGATAAATAAATACAATAATAAGGCTATCAAATGATCTCCAACGGTCTCGAAAAATGCTCTCTGCATTGAAAAAAAAAGCCCCTCCAAGCGGTTCTGCTTAGAGGGTGAAAAATCATTGCATCACGACATGATGGCTTCCAGTTCCTACAACTTTAGGTAGATACCTTCTTCCATCCTATAGTCTGGTTGGGTATTCATCATACCACCAGAACTATAGTGTCTGATACTTTTCTGTCACCTATTTATGTCTGCGCCGATGACTTAGGCGCTAAGAATTACAAGTATAAGGAAATCAGAGGTTTTGAAACGGAATAAAAAATGTAGGCGCAACCGCCTACCATTCATCTTGTGAGAGTATTCAATGGGAACTGTCATACTCTCACTGTTTTTATAAAGTGTAGCAAATGCTGGATATATATTAATGCTCTCTACAATATACTCGCGTTATATTATTTGGCGAGTAGCAGACTTTACATTTTTTACAGTCGCCTGGACATTTGTATTCTCCACGCTTTGGAGTAAGATTGTCAAACACTTGTCTTGGCGTACACAGGAATTCTCTTACCGCCCCACTTGTCCCGGGATTTGATGCATTAACCATGATGTATGGCGCGCATGTAAAGTCCAAATCGTTTCGCGCAGTGTAAGTGTAGGTCTTGATACCTCTTGATTCCCACATTATGCGCGCAATCTTATTCCATTGCCTAACTTGATCCTGATTATAAAAGTCGCCAGCTTCGTCCAACCTTATATGTGTAATTGGTGTTGAAGCATTATCAATGTAGGCTAGCATAAGTGCTACAATATCAACGGTTCGTGCATTTCTCAACCATTGCTCTATTGTGAGATTTTTCTTCTTATAGTTCGGGTAAATTCTCTCACATTTCAGAGCATAGCAGTGCGCCACCTTGCATAGTCCTCTTGCTTTTGCTGGACAATGATTAGCGCTTGAAAGATTAACAATGAGTGTTGAAGATGGCAGCTTAGCATTTCCATAGGCAAATGTCTGTCCTAAATAACCTGTTTTGATTAATCGTTTTTGTAATTCTATTATTTGTTTTCTCATCATTCTTTGCCAGCCTACAGATGTAGGTACTGACAAGAATAAGAAATTGAAGGGATTTCAGAAACTAAGGTGTTTTTGCAACTGGTATTGTTAAACCTTACTAATAAATACAGGGGATTCTTGTGTATGTCAGATAATGTGAGTACCTTTACAACCAAACTACCAACAAATCGTCTTCTAATAAATGAATACAGATACTAATTTGACCCAATATCAACATGCTGTCGGTGTGATAAAAGCGGCAATTCTGAAAAGTCAAGCTCGTGCTGCTCAGGCTGTGAATCAGGAAATGCTAGCACTGTACTTTGGCATAGGTAGGTTCATTTCTCAAAATTCGCGTGAAGGCAAGTGGGGTACTGGTGCCATCAAGTCAATCAGCGAGCAGTTGAAGCATGAGTTGCCAGGACTGCGTGGATTCTCGGAATCAAGTCTAAAGAAGATGCGCCAGTTTTACGAGCAATGGCAGTTGCTTGAAAATCGACCGCCAACGGCGAGCGATTTAGAACATGTTGATAATGATAGTGTTATCGAAGCAAATGCTATATCCTCCCTAAATCGACCGCCAATGGCGGGCGATTTGGATGTCAATGATTTTCTCAGCATCAGCTTTTCTCATCATGATGAGATACTGTCCAAGACATCCACAATGGAGGAGCGTGTATTCTATATCCATAAGGCTGCTACGATGAAGTGGGATAAATACACGCTCAGAGCCAATCTGAAGGCAGACCTATTCCACCATCAGGGGGATATTCCAAACAACTTCGTTGCCACGATTCCTGACAAGCGTTTGGCTATGAAAACCCTGAAAATGTTCAAAGACGAATATCTGCTTGACTTCATCAATGTGGAAGAGATAGACGAAGTGGATCCGGAAGATATAGACGAGAGGGTGATAGAGAATAGCATTGTGATGAACATCAAGAACTTTATCATGACGTTCGGAAAGGGATTCACATACAGAGGTCATCAGGTGCATTATGACAAATTCGGTGTTGACAGTTGGATAGACCTTCTGTTCTTCAATCGTGAGTTGAAGTCCTTGGTATGTATAGAACTGAAAAAGGGTGAGTTCAAGACTGCGTACCTTGGTCAGTTGGCCGCATACCTGCGCATCTTGGATGATGAGGAAAAACTGCCTGACGAAAACCCTTCTGTCGGTATTATCCTCTGTAAGGAGGCAAACAAATCCTTTGTGGAGTATGTGCTGCAAGATTACAACCGTCCTATGGGTGTCGCCACTTACGCTACAAGCGTAGAACAGCTAAAAGCCCTGCTTCCTCCAGAAGAAGAACTGAAAAAGCTCATTGATAGTGCTGATGGGGAGGCAAATTAATGGTGGTCACAATATGCACAAAACCTCATGGTGACATTTTTAAGAGAGCAAGGAAGCAATATTAGTAATATCGCATTTTACGAAACATCCCCAAAAGGTGTCTGTAATGTCCTTATAATCAAAAGTGTCACCAAGATCTTTCTTGCCAGCCCTTAAAAGGTTTTTTATCTTTTCTGCAATATATTTTGTGTTGGTTGGTGAACCATATTCATTCTCTCGTTCTTTAAGTTTTTGACTAAGATCATTGAGCAGTATTGATACCTTCACCATTATATCCTGTCCAAGAGAAATCTGGTTTCCATTTTCATCCTTCAATATATACTTGTTTGAAGGAGTAATAACTTTCAATATTCCATAATGTACGAGAACCATGCAAATTCTATATGTTATTCTGTTAATAGAGTAATTGGTTTGACTATCAAGACGAGATATTTCATCATCAATGTTATCTGGTAGATGCATTCTATATGATGAAAACTTTACAAGATCATTGTAGAAACTGTTAACGCATGTTAGATTCTTGAGTACACATGCGTTAGAAGTTGTATCAAGGTCAAAACTGATTCTTGTAATTTTCTTTCCTTCTTTAATGCACGAAGATAACTTTTGCATCTCCTTAACATTTTTATAAAAGAATAGGAGATCATACATTTTCTCCTGTGCCAACAACTCTGGGACAATAGCATTTGTTATAGCAAGTACAAGGGAACTTATATCTAAACCTGGAATTTTGTCCCAATCTGTTGAATTTTGTATAAACTTTTGAACAATAAGATGTATATCATTATAGTATTGCATCTTTCTATTTTCTTCTGCATCTTGTGAAGAAAGTACAATTTTTGTGTAGTCAAGTGGAAGCTGTCTATTAGTCAGATTTACTTTGAAATTGTTGAAGTCTTTGGCTGAAGAGTAATATAAAGAACATAAGTCGTAATAGAATGCCTTCATATTTCTATCCTTAGTTTCCTTATCATGAGTAAACGTTTCGCTTGCCTGTTTTATTAGGTCATTAACTATCTCCATTGTTATTTCTACCTCATTTTTAGTAAATGATGAGGATATAAGGGCATAAAACTCTTCTTTTGCAGTCATATTTAGATTTTTGCGTTAAATTAGTATAAAAATGCTCGTTGACAAAGCGTTGACAAAAAAATAACGCGTAAATTTTATAAATGTTGTGTAAGTTGTTGAAAAACAAATAGAGAGCACTTTTAGTGCTCTCTATTCGATGTGGACCAGCCTGGGCTTGAACCAGGGACCTCCAGATTATGAGTCTGTTGCTCTAACCAACTGAGCTACAAGTCCGGCAATCTTTTTAATTGCGGATGCAAAATTAATACTTTTTTTCGGATTGTGCAAATTTTTTATTAAGAAAATGCAAAATTAATCGGCAACGAAAGCTTTGTCACTATCCTATCAAGTGATATGTATTGCCAGACATTGCTTTTACTACACCTTTCATCTCAAGGGCGAAAAGTGATGTGGTGATGGTGTTGATAGGTAGTGTGGTGTATGCTACAAGCATGTTTGTCTGGCTGTCGCCATGTTCCTTCAGTGCATCAACGATACGCTGTTCTTCAGTTGTAAGGTCAACAAACAACGACCGCTCTATGCCTTCGGCACGCGCTTTTTGTAGTATGGCGCTGTTTTCCCACGACATGAGATTTAGTATATCCTGGGCTGATGTAATGAGTGCTGCCTTGTTGTCGCGAATAAGGTTGTTGCAACCCTTGCTGAATTCTGCATTGACAGGTCCTGGAACGGCAAACACCTCACGTCCATAGTCAGATGCTATGCGAGCCGTCACCAATCCACCTCCATGCGATGCACTTTCCACTACTATTGTGGCGTCTGAAAGTCCTGCTATTATTCTGTTGCGCTGTAGGAAGTTTCTTGCCTCAGGGCGTGTGCCATGGAAGTATTCTGTTATGACGGAACCGTTGCCCGTCACCATCTTGTTTGCTTCGGTACGATGGATGTAGGGGTATATCATATCCTGTCCGTGTGCAACTACTCCCACGGTAGGAATATTATGTTGCAGTGCTGCTCTATGGGCTGTTATGTCAATGCCGTATGCCAATCCGCTGGCGATTGTTATGTCTATGCCTGTTGCGGCAAGATCCTTTACTATGCTATTGATGACATCCTGTCCGTAAGGAGTGCATTTGCGTGTGCCGACGACGTTGATGATATGCTTTGCGTTGAGATCTGCCTTGCCACGCATGAAGAGTACCAGCGGAGCATCATGGCAATGTCTCAGGCGCTCGGGGTAGTCAGGATCATCTATCGTTACCATGCGTACGTGGTTCTCCTCTGCCCATTTCTGTTCCTCTTCTGCTTTACGCTCGTGATAAGACAAATCCTCGCGAAACAGTTCCACCAACCTATCCGTAGCATCAGGTATAATCTGTCGTATATCGTTGCGGTTCTCCCATATCACGGTTGCCGAACCCGCTGTGTCATACAGCGTCTTGGCATCGCTGAGGCTTAATCGCCCGGTGGCAAGGGAAGCAAGGAGAAGCATTGAAAATTGAAAATTGAAAATGGAAAGTGGAAAATTGAAAATTGAAAATGGAAAAGGGATTGGTGTTGGTTACTTTGAGTATAGATACTGTATCAAGGTCTGTCCAACAGCCTTTAGGGTATTTTTGTCTATGTGGTTCATGTCGTCATTGACGGTATGCCATGTAGGTCCGAAGCAGCTTTGCTCGCAGTCTGGGTAGTATGGTATGATGTCAATGGCAGGAATACCTGCTTCGTTGAGTGGCTTGTGGTCATCGGTGATGCGTCCTCCCGCCTGATTGGTGAAGAAAGAGGAATAACCAGCATCGCTGGCACACTGCCATACATCGTCAACAAGACTTTGCGCATATTCCTTCGATAGGCGTTCCTGATAGAATACCGATGCCTGTCCGCCCACCATGTCAAGGAGTATCGCCCCGATAAGAGTGCAACCTTCCGGTGCCTTGTAGTTCTTTGCAAAGTACTGTGCTCCGAGAGCCCATGTGTCTTCGCTGTTTTCTATGTTCGCATCATCCGGAGCACCGTAGTCTTCTGCGTCAAAACAAACGAAATCTATTCCTGTGTTAGGCATGCCGAGAGTATCGGCTGCACTTATCGCACGGCATAACTCCAGCATTACCGCAACGCCACTGGCACCATCGTTTGCTGCCATGACGGGCTTCTGCCAGTTGGTGCTGTCAAGGTCATTGTCTGCCCACGGGCGACTATCCCAGTGTGCGCAGATGATGACGCGCTGCTTTGCCTCAGGATTTATGGAAGCGATGATGTTCGTGGAGTGTAACACCTTGCCATCCCACGCGGTAATGTCGGTTTTCTGTGTCGTTACGACAGCACCGTATTGCTGGAACTTCTCTGTTATCCATTGCTCGCAATCATCGTGCGCCTTGCTGTTCATGATGCGTGGACCAAATTCGCACTGTGCAGCACAGTAGAAAAGTGCGCTGTCAGCCTCAAATACAGGTCCAACGAGCTGCGGTTCCTCTTCCGTCACTGCCTGTTTATTGCTGTTACATGCGCAAAGGCATATAAGGCAGAGTGTTGTTGCTATGATTTTTCTCATTTCTGTACCTCCTTCATTACGCGCAACCAGTTGCCGCCCCATATCTTTTCTATGTCCACCTCGCTATAACGGCGACGGAGCAACTGTCGTGTGAAGTTCATTATCTCAGAAGAGTTTGCCATTCCTGGCACTCCACCGTCGCCATCGAAGTCTGTTCCTATTCCCACATGGTCTATTCCCATGATGCTTATGGCATGCTCCAGATGCTTTATTGCATCAAGGATGTCCGCTTCACCCGTTGCTTTCAGGAAACCAGGATAGAACGTCGTGTGTGCTACGCCACCTTTCTTTGCCAAGGCACGCAGTTGGTCATCGGTAAGGTTACGTGGATGGTCGCATAGTGCGCGGCAGTTGGAGTGTGAGCATACGATAGGCTTTGAACTTATCTCCAATGCGTCATAGAAACTCTTCTCACCGCCGTGACTAAGATCCACCATCACACCGAGGCGATTCATCTCTTTTATCACTGTTTCGCCGAATGCCGATACGCCACCATGTGTGTTATTGCCTTTGGCAGAGTCGCAGATGGCGTTGTCGCCGTTGTGGCAAAGCGTGATATACACTATGCCGCGATCTACAAAGTGCTGTATGTTCTTTATGTCATCGCCTATGGCAAGTCCGTTCTCTATGCTGAGAACGATACTTTTCTTTCCCATTGCCTTGTTAGCGTAAAGCTCTTCCGGCGTACGGGCAAAGGCGAGATAATTGGGTTGTGACGCTACTATTTTGCCGATTTCATCGAAGATAAAGTCAGTGTAAAGGGTAGGGGAGTCAATATCGAAATGCACCATCTCACGGAATGTCTTGCCATCCTTTGGCTGTGGCAGGTAACAAACCATGATGGTAGCATCCTGTCGTCCTTCCGTCATCTTGTGAAGGTCAACAAGAATGCGGCTGTCACGTTGTGTGAAGTCAACTCCCTGATGGAAAAACATAGGAGTGTCGCAGTGTGTGTCAAGTGTAAGAATGCGTGAATGAAGGTCTGCTGTAGTGCGATATTCCCTCGCACTATCCACTATCCACTTGAATAGTGGCAGCCCTTCTTCGCCAAGCCACTCAGGATGCCACTGCACTCCCATGATATTCTTATTCTCGCTGCTCTCAATAGCCTCTATAAGTCCATCGGAAGAATATGCTACAGCGCTGAAATGTTTGCCTGGCTCATCCACAACCTGATGGTGGAAGGAATTGACGGCAATGCATTCAGCCCTATGTATATTATATAAGGTGGAGTCTTTGGCTATCGTTACGGTGTGTGTTGCCTCTGTCCTATCTGCATCCTGACTGTGTTTTACGGGTTTGTCCGACGTGATAGCGTCTTTCCTTTCCGCTATATCCTGTGCCACATGTCCTTCAAGAGCCATGGCAAGCGTCTGTATGCCGCGGCAGATGCCGAGCATAGGTATCTGACGGTTGTAGGCAAGACGTGTGATGAGCAGTTCTGCACTGTCACGCACTGCGTTGATGTTGTGCAACTTTGGTGAAGGTTCTTCGCCGCACCACAGCGGGTTGTAGTCGCCGCCGCCTGTCAGTATGATGCCGTCAAGGTGCTGCAGCGTATTGACAACGACAGATACGTCCGTTACCGGTGGGATGATAACGGGAACACCGCCTGCCGCTACTATTTGTTTGTGGTAGGCGTCACGTAGAGTCACGTCAATGTCGCTGTGGTTAGCGGTAAGTCCTATCACGGGCTTGCGCTCTGCCTCAGGAAACTGACGATAAGCCTCTGCTGTAAGATCTTCGATGGAATAGTTTCGCATTTATTCTTCTTCTACGTGAATAGGCACGTCGCGCATAATGCTTTGGTCAAGAGAGATAAGTGTCTCTGTTGACACAACGCCCTCAATGCTCTGCAGTGTGCCATTGAGAAGTTCCATGAGCTGTTCGTTGTCGCGTACATACAGCTTTACGAGCATGGTGTAAGGACCTGTGGTGAAGTGACACTCTACTATCTCAGGTATCTTGTCGATTTTCTTTACTACGTCCTTGTACATAGAGCCGCGCTCCAGTCGTATGCCGACGTACGTACAAGTGCCGTAACCAACAGCCTTTGGATTAACAGAGAAGCCACTGCCTGTAATTACGCCAACCTCCTTCAGACGCTCTACGCGCTGATGAATAGCTGCACGTGATACACCGCATACTTCTGCTACGTCCTTAAATGCTATACGGGCGTTTGTTGCCAGTATAGACATAATCTTCTTGTCGAGTTTATCTACTTTTAGCATTATGAAAAATATTGTTTAGGTTTACAATTTGAAAGCAAAAGTACTATAAATAATGGAATTATGCAATAATTATCGAAGAAAATTAGCAAAATGACAACAAAAAAAGTGATAAAATGATACTTTTCTATCATTTTATCACTTCATTACTCTAACTTTCCCTCCCTCACAGGGAGGGTCGGGGTGGGTCTCTTCTTTATCTCATCTCCAACGCCTTGTTCTCGGCAGCTTCCATTATCTCGCGTTCTCCTGGTCCTTTGTCGTTGATGCCACAGAGATGCAATATTCCGTGAATGATGACACGATAGAGTTCTTCTTCGTAAGTCTTGTTGAACAGTTCCGCATTCGTGCGAATGGTATCAAGTGATATTACGATGTCACCGTTTATCTGGTCGCCATCGTCGTAGTCGAAGGTGATGATATCGGTGTAATAGTCATGTTGCAGGAACTCACGGTTTACCTCCAGTATCTTTTCGTCGTCGCAGAAGAGATAACCTATCTCTCCCACCGTCTTGCCGTGTGACGCTGCAACTTTCTTTATCCATGCCGAGGTATCGCGTTTGCGTATCTTCGGCATTTTTACGTTTTCTGCGGAATAACTTATCATGGTAGGAATGGTGTTATGTCTTTACCGAATTGTTTCAGTTGTCTTACGGTAGTACTTGATATGGCTGTCAGTTCTGGCTTTGCGAAGAAGAGCACCGTCTCAAGTCCGTCGCCAAGCAGTTTGTTAAACTCTGCCTGTTCTCTTTCGTATTCAAAATCCTTTACAGACCTGACGCCCTTTACTATTGCTGAGGCATTGTGACGCTTCGCTAGTTCTACGGTGAGGTCGTTGTACGCCTCTACTGTCACGCGTGGATTATCCTTATATACACGTTGTATCGCAGCTACACGTTCTTCTATGTCCGATGTGGCTTTCTCCGGATTATACCCAATGCCTATCACCACTTTGTCGAAGAGCGTCAGCGAACGCTCCACGATGTCTGCATGTCCTATTGTAAATGGATTGAATGTACCAGTAAATAAGGCTGTCTTCATATCGTTAGTCAAAAAGTGAAGGTGAGAGGATATTGCTGCCCATGCGGTGTGCATCACGACCAAGATGTGCGTATGCCAGCTCTGTTGCCATACGTCCGCGCTGTGTTCTCTTGAGGAAGCCCTCCATGATGAGATACGGTTCATACACATCCTCCACAGTGCCAGCATCCTCGCCTATTGCTGTTGCTATGGTACTGATGCCCACTGGTCCTCCTTGGAACTTGTCAATGATGGTGAGAAGTATCTTGTTGTCTATCTCGTCGAGTCCATAGCTGTCGATATTCAGCGATTCCAACGCTACTTTTGCTATGCTCATATCAATGCTGCCATCGCCTTTCACCTGAGCAAAGTCGCGTACGCGGCGCAATAGTCCGTTGGCTATACGCGGCGTTCCTCGTGAGCGGCGAGCTATCTCGTCACATGCTGCATCGCTGATAGGCACCTTCAGCAGTCCTGCCGAACGACGAATAATCTTTGCCAGCGTCTGAGGGTCGTAATACTCCAGATGCATGTTTATTCCGAATCGTGCTCTCAGCGGTGCTGTCAGCAGTCCGCTACGTGTTGTAGCGCCGATGAGCGTGAATGGATTAAGGTCTATCTGTATGCTTCGTGCCGATGGTCCCTTGTCTATCATTATATCGATGCGGTAATCCTCCATGGCGCTGTACAGATATTCCTCAACGACAGGCGAGAGACGGTGTATCTCGTCTATGAACAGCACGTCGTTCGTCTCCAGTGATGTGAGTATTCCTGCAAGGTCACCCGGTTTGTCCAGTATTGGTCCGCTGGTAATCTTGAAACCCACGCCCAGTTCGTTGGCGATGATGTTCGACAGCGTTGTCTTACCCAGTCCCGGAGGACCGTGTAGCAATGTATGGTCAAGCGGTTCGCCGCGGAACTTCGCCGCATCCACGAATACGGATAAGTTCTCCACTACCTTCTGCTGTCCGCTGAAATCACCGAACTGCAAAGGTCGCAAAGCCTTCTCGAACTCTTTCTCCGCAGAGCCCACACGTTCATTATGTATATTAAAATCTTCTGACATCAAATTTATTCGGAACCAAAAGTTCTATGTGACTGCAAAGTTAAGTAAAATAGTTTGAAGCGCCAAACAAAAACGTAAATTATGTATCAACGATTTGCTTATTTTCTGCTTTTTGTGTACCTTTGCACCCGAGATGGAAGATAACAAGATACTTATCACGGGTGCTTCGGGCTTTGTTGGCTCCTTCGTCGTGGAGGAGGCATTGCGTCGTGGCATGGAGGTATGGGCGGTAGTGCGTAAGAGCAGCAGCCTGTCATACCTTCAGGATAATCGCATTCATATTGTCTATTCTGATCTTTCGTCAGTGGAACAGATAACAGGGGCGCTTCAAGGGCTGTCGTTTGACTATGTGGCACATGTGGCAGGCTGTACCAAGGCGCTTAAGAGGGAGACGTTCTATAAGGTAAATACCGATGGAACCGCTAATTTATGCACTGCTATCATGCGTATGAACCCATCGCTGAAGCGTTTTGTTTATATCAGCAGCCTTAGTATCTTCGGACCTGTTCGCGATGCAAAGCCTTATACCGATATTCTTGATAGCGATACGCCTATGGCAAATACCGACTACGGCAAGAGCAAACTCGCTGCGGAACAGTGGCTGAAGGAGCATTGCCTTGTGCCATATACCATCCTTCGTCCTACTGGCGTCTATGGACCAAGGGAAAAGGATTATATGATGATGGCTGACAGCATACGCAAGCATATCGATGTGGCATCGGGATGGTCCAAGCAGGATCTTACCTTTGTATTCGTGAAAGACGTGGTGCAGGCGGTGTTTAAGTCGATGGAATCGGATAAAACAGTGGCTAAGGCGTATTTCCTTAGCGATGGTAATGTGTATGATTCGCGTGACTTCAGCGAACTTATCAAGAAGGAGTTGAACAAGCGTTATGTCTTGAGGCTGGTCCTTCCGTTGTGTGTCCTGAGACTTATCTGCGCTGTTAGTGATTGCGTGTCACAGGTAACGGGAAAACTCTCAACACTGAATAACGACCATTATAATGTCCTTGCGCAGCGTAACTGGCGCTGTGACATAGCACCGGCGCGTCATGACTTCGGATATGAACCTCAGTACGACCTTGCTAAGGGCGTTAAGGAAATGTTGAAATAATATGAAAAGGAATATAACAAAAGAATTATTGATGCCCATAAGGGGCAAGAAGATACCGATGTCCAAGGGCGGACCTTTGGGCATGGGACGCTTTGGCTTTATCGCTCCTGAGTTAGCACAACTGCTGTATGCTGTCGTAACGGCGTTGCTCATCCTCTTTACGTGGACGAATATCAGCGATCCTTCTTCGCTATTGTGGCAGCGATTCACTTTCCTGTCAGGAACGTTGGCGTTGTGGGTGGTGTATATGCTGTGGCCGTGCAAACTCGTCATGCTTGCGCGTATCTCTTATCTCCTTGCCACATTGATGTGGTGGTATCCTGATACATACGAGTTGAATCATCAGTTCGGATGTCTTGACCATTACTTCGCTACATTGGAGCAGGATGTCTTCGGAATGCAGCCAGCGCTCATCTTCTCTGAGCGTTTCTCGTCTGCTATCGTGTCAGAACTGATGTACTTTGGTTATTACTCGTACTATCTTTTCTTTGTCGTGACGCTCTTTGTCGTTTTCTTCCGTGACTACAAACAACTGGAACGCGTTGCGTTTATTGTCTTTGGTGGATTCTTTATCTGCTATTGCATCTACATTCTTCTTCCTGTCACGGGTCCGCAATACTACTATCTCGCTGTCGGAACAGAAGAGATAGCACGTGGCTCCTTTCCTGATGTAGGGCATTATTTTGCCGATTCCATCGAGGCTTTACCACTTCCTGGTTGGAGTGATGGCGTGTTCTATCAGCTTGTTCATGGCAATCATGAGTTTGGCGAACGCCCTACTGCGGCGTTCCCGTCCAGTCATGTAGCAATAGCAACTGTCGTGATGTTGATTGTTTCCCGTATGCGTATGTGGAAGTATCTTCTTCTTCTCGCCATACCTTATATGTTCCTTTGTCTTTCCACCGTATATATCATGGCGCATTATGCCGTTGACAGCATCGCTGGAATGATGTTCGGTATCATTCTGTTCTTTGTCTTAGGGGGAATGAAGTTAAGGAAGTTATAGGGTTATGCTGTGGTGACCATTTGTTGTGCGAAGTGCCAGATAATGATGCCGCCTGTTACCGAAACATTAAGAGAATGCTTAGTGCCGTATTGTGGTATCTCAAGGCATCCGTCGCATATATCTATCACCTCCTGATGCACTCCCTTTACCTCGTTGCCTAAAACGACGGCATACTTAGTGTCTTTGCTCGCCGTCTTGAAGTCCTGTAGCATCGTAGAACCATGAGCCTGTTCTACTGCCAGTACGGTGTAACCGTCGTTTTTTAGCGATTCCACCGCATCTATCGCATTGCCGAAATACTTCCACGCAACGCTGTTCTCTGCTCCCAATGCCGTCTTATGAATCTCCTGTGCCCCTTTCATGGACCAGTGTGTTGAACCCTCGCAAGGCTCCGGCGTTGCCGTTATGCCGCAAAGGTAGATGCTCTCCACACGAAAGGCGTCGGCGGTGCGGAATACCGAACCGACGTTATGCAGTGACCTCACGTCATCAAGAACGACAACGAGCGGCATCTTCTCCGCTTCGTGGAACTCCTCCACGGTAAGGCGGTTCATCTCAAGTATCGAAAGCTTAGTATTCATGTCTTAAAACATCATGCTAACACGTTTGATAGCATTGACCAGAGTGTCAATCTCCTCCTTATTATTATATAGACCGAAGGAAGCGCGCACCGTTCCCTGTATTCCCAATCGTCGCATCAGCGGTTCTGCACAGTGATGTCCTGTTCTTACGGCAATGCCGAGGCGGTCGAGGAGCGTTCCCATGTCCAGATGGTGTATATATCGTCCATCCTTAACGTCCGAGCCAGGTTCTGCCACAAGGAAACTAATCACCGCATCGCGTTTGTTAGCGTCCAGCGGTCCAAATATCTTCATGCCAGGAATAGTCTGCATTTGTTCAAGAGCATAGCGTGTCAACTCACGTTCATGCTCTTCTATTTTATCCATACCTATGCTCTCAAGGAAGTCTATTGCCGTAGCAAGACCATGAGTGGCTACATAGTCTGGTGTTCCCGCCTCGAACTTCAGCGGCAGTTCTGCGAAGGTAGTCTTCTCAAACGACACCGTTCCTATCATGTCGCCGCCGCCCTGGTATGGTGGCATCTCCTCAAGGTATTTCTCCTTACCGTAGAGTACGCCGATGCCCGTAGGACCATACATCTTATGTCCTGAGAAAGCGAAGAAGTCGCAGTCCAGTTCCTGTACGTCAATCTTCATGTGCGGTGTTGACTGTGCGCCATCAATCAGGCATGGCACGCCGTGCTTATGCGCTATGTCAATGATGTCCTTGACAGGGTTTACCGTTCCGAGCACGTTGCTCACATGAGCCACGCTGACAAGTTTCGTACGCTCCGAAAACAGCGATTCCATCGCGTTCAAGTCCAATATACCGTCATCGCTCATCGGTATCACCTTCACTACGATGCCCTTTCTCTTCGCCTCCAGTTGCCAAGGCACGATGTTCGAGTGATGCTCCATAGTAGATATGATCACCTCATCGCCCGGCTTCATATACGCCTCAGTGAACGATGAAGCGACAAGGTTCATGCTCTCTGTCGTGCCGCGTGTGAAGATAATCTCGCGTATGCTCTTGGCATT
>JAGHTW010000111.1 GCA_018065145.1 Candidatus Prevotella equi | reverse complement strand
GTGCTTCTCCCGATAGGCGGAATGCTTATTGCCATCTTTGCAGGCTGGGTGCTCGACCGAGAGCTCTATCGCGATGAACTTTCCAACAGCGGAGAGATTCGCACATCCTACTTCAAACTTCTCATCTTCTCTCTTCGCTACATTGCCCCTCTCGCCATAGGAATCGTGTTCCTTGATCAACTTGGTGCCTTCTCCTATCTGAAGAGCCTCATACATTGATTATGCACATCTTCTTCCGCATCTTTCTGCGGTTTTCTTGCATAATTCAAGAATAATTGTTATATTTGCATTGTGTTATCGCAAAGCATGAGTTTATCGCGCCAATTTTCATTCGCAAGCAGATAAGCATTCAATTCTTTTTTCAAAATCTCTAACAAGTCTTGTCATTCCAAGGCTTGAAATCATCATTCCAAGTCGTGAAATAGTCATTCCAAGCCGTGAAATAGTCATTTCATGGCTTGAATTCATTTGTTTATCGAGCAAATGCAAAAAGTATTATAAGGCAAACGGTGAAATGATTTACGAGCATACGCATCAAGAACATGCGAGAGGGGTATGCTACAAGTTAATTAAGTTGTCATATAGACTTTTAGCAGAAGAGTCGGAGAAAAGCTTTTGGTTAATGCTGGCTTTTATGTTGGATACGTTTGAAACTGTCATGTTGAGCAATACACCAATGCTTTTTGTGTTGATTCCCAAACACGTAAGGATAAGAGTTCTTCTCTCCCTTTCGCTCAATTGCAATCTGGTTATATAGTTATTGTAAAGCTGAGGTACTTTCTTCTCAAACAAAGCATAGACTTGCTCCCATTGTTCGTCAGAAATCTCCGAATGATGATTGTGATTAATCTTCTCGTTTTGCAATATCCTTTTTATCACCTCATTGTTGCACAGCGATGACAGTTCCTCGCATCGGTATGCTCGTTCATATATAGCAGAGGCATACTCTTTGGACTCTTTCAGTTGTTTGATCTCCTCGGACTTTTTTGCCTTGTATGCTTCAAAGTCACTCTCCATAAGTGTAAAGTCTTCTATAGCTTTGTTGTATTCGCATTCTTTCTGATGAAATTGAACTGATATTTGCTCAAGTTCCTTGCTCTTGCGCTTTTTGTATCGTAAGAATAGGATTAAGCCAATGACTATCAATATTAAAGCTGACACCCCAAGGACGATAGAACGAGTGAGAATGCGCTCTGCCTCAATCTTTTTCTCTAACGCTGTGCGTTGGTTGCGCGCATAGCTGAACATGCCGTCGGCATTGAACATAGCTTGGGTATGAAGGTCGGAAAATTCCGAATCAAATGCTTTCTCCTTCAATATGGAGTATTTACATATAGAGTCCGTCAGCTTCCTTTTGCTGTAAATGCTTAGTAGCCCTTGATATGCCTTGTATTCATATCCATATCGTAACAATTTTCTATAATAATAATCTGCCGAATCTAAATTGCTTGTTTTTTCGTAATATTTAGCTTTTACTCCATAATAGAATTCTTTTCCGCTAATAATATCACCATTAGAATCAAAATAATCAGTTTCTTCAAATGAAGTCATTATTGATTCTGCCATTTCTATTTCTTCTCTGTTAATGTAAATAGGTAATAGTGTGGATAGCGCATATTTTGATTGCGAATATCTGCCAAGAGTTTCAAATAGTTTGCTTGCCTGTATTGTTTGTGATATGATTGTCGCAGTATCACCAAGAAGACTATAAGCGTTACACATGCGTTCGACCCCAATGGCATAGCTAATACTGTCGTCATTTTTTAACGCAAAGAATTTATAACGCATAAAAGCTTCCAGTTCTTTATACGGCATACCCTGCCTGTCATACTCATTTGCTATCTGCCCCCATATTCTCATCAAAGTGCCATAGTCGCAATCCTTGCTCAAAGTGTCAGCCTTTTCAGTCGCATCAAGATAGCAGCTTAGTGCCATGGGAGACTCCTTGAGATCACGATAAGCGCACCCAAGCAGATAATGTGCTTCCATCTGTTCATTGGCAGTTCCGTGTGCATCATAATATGCAGCCACTTCAAGCATAATGCTATCAGTTGTGAAATCAACATACGCCCTGTTCTGCGCTTTGGCATGTAGCAGTTCATATTGCATCTGCTCCGCTTCGCTCCATGCACTCTTGTCATATCTTGCGCTATCAAGAATCGAAAGTGCGGAGTCTGGGTGCTCATCCATAAGCTCATTGACATTTGTAAACAGATCTGCCGTTGTATAATTCTTCTTGCATGATATTGCAAAGAATGACAGACTTATTATAAGATAGGTGATGATTCCTGTATGCTTCATTTTTATTCGGAATAAATAATATAACTATACAAAGGTATGAATTTTTCAGAAACAAAGATAATAAAAAGAAAGATTTTAAATCACGAATAATTCATATAGCCTTATTGAAATCACCATATCATATTAGAAAAATGTTTCATTTTTTGTGAAACCATTTTATACTTCATGTAACATGAGATAAAGTGTAATTTTGTAATGGATTGATACACATGCATTTCGCTAATCTGTTATTGTGTACGTGAATTTTACGTGAATTAATATCGTATTTTTTATGTCGGATGTTTTGGGGAATGTAGGTAAATTTGCAAAAATTTTTCTAACCAATAATTTATTAAAAAAATGAAAAGAATTTTATTATTAACACTTATGGCTTCTATGTCTGTATTGTTTGTAAATGCAGAACATAAAGATGTAATTATTCACCCAACATCCATACCAGATAATTCTCAAAGAGAGGATTGTCCTCGGGCTCCTATGCGTATTCCTCATGTTTCTATTGAAGAATACACATTGATGTTTGATTCTGTATGTTCAGGGTGTCTAGTTCAGGTTTTTCAAGATGACATTATTGTGTTTGCCGGTTATGTAAATGAACAAGGTGAACTTCAGCTTCCTTCGGAACTCTCAGGTTCTTATATAATGGAATTCCAGTTAGGGTCAACAATATTTGTAGGTGAATTAGTATTGTAATTGATTAATAAAAATGTAAGGTTCAAATGGCACAATTTAATAAAGGGGACATTGTCAATCTAAAGTCAGGAAGTCCAGATATGACAGTAATAAGTATCATAACTAATAGTAGTGATGATGCAAATATCGAAATGGCTTATGAAGCCTATAAAACAAAGTTTGGTGAAAGCGATGCTTTTTATGTATGTAAATGGTTCTCAAATGGATCTTTTAAGGAAGAGGTCTTTCCAGAAGAAGCAATAGAGTAAAACGGATAAATTCAAAAATGAAATTCTTAATCCCAAGCTTTCTGTTCGTCTATTTCATGGTTACTTTGATGTCATGTGATAGCAGATTGAAAGACGCTTTGCTGCAGGCAGGAGAAAATAGAAGCGAACTTGAGGTTGTGCTGGAACATTTCAAGAATGATCCAGACACCCTCAAGTATGGTGCTGCCAGATTTCTCATAGAGAATATGCCATACCATTATTCTTATGTGGGGAAAAGCATGGAAGCGTATGATTCCGCCTACTTGTCGATGTCAGGAGAACCGCTCCAATTCAGAGACAGCGTGTTCAGGAAGCTCACAGGCAGCATTGATTTCTCCGACAGAAAGATGGCGATTGATATCTCTGCAGTAAAAGCAGATTATCTTATAAAAGCCATTGATGACGCATGCGAAACATGGCGCAAATCTTCATGGAGTAAAGACTACGATGCAGCTTATTTCTATGACTATGTGCTGCCATACAGATTGCTGAATGAGCCGTTGAGCAATTGGAGAAATACAGTGGATGAAGAATACCCATGTCTTTTGGATTCAACCGTTATGAGCAGGCGAGGAGTGCAGCTGGAAGCAGAAGAAGCAGCCTCTGCAGGCATTCGTATAGTAGAGACCGAAGGCGCTTCTCAAGGAAAGATGATTGTCCTTTCTCCAGAAACCAAACTGGCAAACTTTGTTGTCAGGTCTGCTCAGCCAGAGAAGAAACTTCTCTTTCTGCGCTATACTTCAACGGATAAGTCCTCAAAAATTCGAGTGGAAGTCAATGGCAAGAACTGCGGATGCCTGAAGCTCGTTTCGACCGACGCCTTCACCACATTAGTAAATAGCAGGAAAGTTATTGATGTAGCTCTCGAAAAAGGAGATAACATAATATCCCTGAAGTGCGAGAGCGGAAACGTGGGTGTAGATTACATGCAGCTGAATTCCGTTGAGCCATTTGCAAGAGATGCATTTAAGGTAGAATCTTCAAAATTCTATTGCATATCAAACAAAAAGACGAAGAACTGTCTGGCGATAAATACTAAGAATGATTCCTTGCCTTGTGTCGCATGCCTGATGCCGTACAAGAAGAGCAGTCTCGCACAGCAGCTGCGCATCGAAGACAGCGGCTATGCAAGCTGGAACATCATGTGCCACGATGCAGATTCAACTCTCTGTCTGGAAACAGAATACTGCAGCGTGAAGCCGAATTCTCCTGTTGGAATATACCGCTCCTTAAATGGCGTCAATCAGCGATGGGCTATACTGCCAGCAGGTGGAGGATATTACAAGATCATGAACAAGGATAGCGGCATGTTCTTGGAAGCGAGAAGCATAGGCGATACAGACACCCTATGCCAGAATCCTTATAGGGGTGCCGACACGCAAAAATGGAGGATAAGCGAAGGCGATGCGAGAATATCTGAGAGCCAAAGCACGCTGTTCCATGCAGGAGGAGCCATCTCTGAGGCATTCAGAGTGTTTGACATAACGAATCAGTACGAATGGGTAGGCTACAATGGAGAAGTTCCGCCTAAAGCATCCTCTCTGCTTGCAGGCAGGACAGGCAATTGCAGAGACGAAGCTTGCTATGCAGTATATCTATGCAGAAGGTTAGGCATTCCTGCAGCCGTGGATTTCACCCCGCATTGGGGAAACCGAAGCCTCTCGCATTCATGGAGCGTTCTTGTCAAGCCAGATGGTAAAGCAACTCCATTCTACATGGGATGCGCTCCAGGCGACACGGCGCATTACTATCACAGCTACAAGAAGCCAAAGATATTAAGGCACAGATTCAGTTTGAACAGGCAGATCCGCTCAGACATGAAATATGAGAAAGAGATTCCAAATCTGTTCCAATTGGCAGATTATGTGGATGTGACGGATGAGTACTACGAAACAACAGATGTCGTAAGAAATGTGCCTGCAAAGTTCTCGGAAAAGCATGTGGCTTATATCTGCGTGTTTGATAACCGCAACTGGGTGCCGGTGTTCTATGGCAACATCAAAGACGGAAAAGTAATCTTTCCTTCGATGGGCAGGGGCATTGTGTATGTCAGCGCTTTCTATGAAGATGGCGAAATCAAGCCTTTTGGCTGTCCTTTCCTTTTGACAGCAAAAGGTGAAGTGAAAGATATACAGGCAAGAGAAAACAGAAAGACATCCTTGACATTGCTTCGCAAATATCCTTTCATGGGAAAGGAGGACTTTTTCAACCTGAGAATGTCAGGAGGAAAGTTCCAGGGCGCAAATAAGGCGGATTTCGCTGATGCCAATACTTTCTACAAATTCGAGGGTGCTACAAGCGGCAACTGGTACGAGGTTCCTGTTGTGGACACAAGGAAATACCTATATCTTAGATACATAGGTCCTGCTGCGTCACATTGCAATATCAATGAGATGGAATTCCTTGATGAAACGGGCGATAAGGTTGTCGGCACAATAATCGGCACTCAGGGAGAATCCTGGGCGTTGAAGGAAAACGTGTTCGATGGCAACATACTCACAGGTTTCAGTGCCGTTAGTCCTGATGGCAACTGGGTTGGCTTGAAATTGAAAACTCCTGTTCGCGTAAAGACCCTGCGCTTTATAGGCAGGAATGATGGCAACGGAATTGAAATTGGAGACGAGTACGAACTGATGTACTGGAGTGACGATCGGTGGAAATCTTTAGGTCGTCAAACAGCCTCGAAAAATGAACTGTCCTATCCGCATGTTCCATCCAATGCCCTCTATGTGCTACGAGACATAACAAAGGGACATGAAGAAAGAATCTTCACTTATGAGAATGACGAACAAGTTTGGTGGTAAAAAATGTAATAATTATTGAAATGGACAAAACAATTTATTTAATCAATTAATCAATTAAAACATGAAAAAATTACTTTTATTTTTGACGATGGCATTAACAATTGTCACATTTGTTTGCTGTACAGCAGATGACGAAATTACAGAAGAAGGTGTTCCAACGATGGCAAGAGCCACTCGAAGTACAAATAATGAAGGCTCTAACTGGTCTGGAAATTTGCCTCCAGATACCTTGACACCTTCTATGGATGTGTTTTTCTGTGATACAATTATCCCATATACGCATAACGATTATTTGTCATTTGATATAGGCGTGTCATGTCATAAAGATATTTTTGCGAATTTGAACCCATCTGTTGGTGTTTCTGTAGGTTCACAATCTTTTGCTTATGTTCATGATGTTAATATTATAGAAAAGGAATGTAAAGCACACAATGGATTTGTATATTGGAGAATATCCTTCAAGCCAATATACGCTAGCGGAACAATTGGCTATAGGATTGATGTTCAAGGTGAAACTCCGTTGCATAGGGAAGTGGTTCCTGTTGCTATCTTATAAAATCATGTAGTAAATTACAACTCTTAACATTAAGTGAACAATACGTTAAGATATACATTGTTTTTTATTATTCTGCTACAGACATATTCTATATTTCCCATTGACATTGTAGCGCAGGTGGCAGATGATTCATTTGCCACTCGCTATGATATCCGTCCGTTTGGCTACACACAAAAATGGGATATCTGTATGCCTGACAGCAAGATAGGCAGCCTTGCCAACCGTCTTGCGAAGGTGGGGCAACTCGTGCCTCAGGAGAAGGTGTATGTTCACATGGACAACACAAGCTATTTCATTGGCGATTCCATCTGGTTTTCCGCATACCTTCGCCGCACAAGCGATGACCAGAAGTCTAACATCAGCGGAATCCTGTATGTTGAGTTGCTGAATCATGACGGCTATGTGATGGAGCGAAAGATGATAGAGATGCGCAACGGCCATGGGCATGGGGCTTTCTATCTGGATACGGAATACTATCCTGGCTATTATGAGTTGCGCGCCTACACTCGCTGGCAACTGAACTGGGGTGTTTTTGAGCACAAGCACTCGAAAGAGAGCGAAAAGTGGTTCATTGATAAGAAGTTGGAGAAGCGTTATTTCCGTGACTACGAGAAGCTTTACAGCAGAGTTTTTCCAGTGTATAACGCACCCAAGGAGCTTGGCAAATACAATGAGAATATGACCTTGCGCGTTCTTCGCCGCTACTTCAAGAATGACCCTGATGCCCCTAAACTGCAGGTCAAACTGTATCCTGAAGGAGGTGAACTGATAGAGGGTGTCCCATGCAAAGTGGCGTTTGAAGCATCATATACAGACGGAAAGATAGCAGAAGGATTTATATCTGTAGGCGAAGAGAAAGATGGAACCCTGATAAAAGCAGATGCGAAACACAGAGGCAGAGGTACATTCACCATAACTCCGATGAGAGACTATGACCGCACTGTCACCTTCACTGCATCAAACGGTGACAAGGCAAAGGCAAAGCTTCCTCAAGCCGAGGCGGATGGAACGGCATTGCAGATACAGTGCAAAGAAAACTTGTGGTCGTTTGTCGTGCGAAAGGCAGGAATGGTGAAAAGCGACACGCTCGGCTTGACTGTGATGCATGAGGCAAGGGTGCGACATTTCAGCCTGCTTGCGGATTCTGTGTATAGGATTGACATAGCAGACAGCCTCCTTGAATGCGGCGTGAATCAGGTAACGGTGTTTGATGGCGATGGACGTGTATATGCAGACCGTCTGTTTTTTGTGTCCCGTCCCGAGCTTTCAAAGCACTCTCTGAAAATCAGTGGAATAAAGAGTCAATACAGCCCTTATGAGCATGGGAGCATTGGAGTGGAAATGACTGGCGCATCCCTGTCTGCGACATCAACAGATGATAAAGGAAAAGGTCTGGGCACCATATCTCTTTCTATTCGTGACATGGATAATGCGAGCAACCTGTATGATAACGCAAATATCCAGACGGAGATGTTGCTCTCGTCAGAGATTCAAGGCTTTATCCCTTCTCCCAACTGGTATTTCGAATCTGATGATGAGGTGCATCGCGAGGCATTAGACTTGCTCATGCTCACCCAAGGCTGGAGGCGCTTTAATTGGAAGCAGATGGCAGTTAAGGGAGAGTGGGATTTGACTCAGCCAAGTGAGAGAACGCCAGTGATTGTCGGTGATGTCTATAACTATTATCCTGGATTTTTCTATCATCCAAAGGATTGGAATGACACTGAACGGTTTGTTGAACCCGAACACGAGCATAGTAATGCAGAAGAATCAGGATGGGATGAACTTCCAAATGGTTTATTCAGTGCTATAGAAATAGAGCAGGCTAAGAATCATGATATTAAAGGAACATTGCATATACGCGCAGAGTTGATAACCATAGATGACACCTTGGCAGCAGTGGCAGACATTGACTCTAAGGAAGGGAAGTTCAGGGTTAATCTGCCCAAATTGTACAAGGACTATTTCTTATTCGTGGCAGCAAGTGATACGTTGAAATGGAAAAAAGGGAAAAGGTACGATTGGGTGCAAAGAATGCCAGATATGGATGATAAACTGAAGTACCGTCCAAAAGATGGCGAATTTTCTTTGCGCATAGATCATCCTTACCCTCGTTTCGTGAAACCGTATTCCTACTATCAAAGGAACACAAACATTCCGAATGAGGAACTTGACAGCAGTCGTGTTCTGTCTGATGGCACAAGACTTTTGGCAGAAGTCTCAGTGGAAGGAAAAAGGAGAATGAGCAGTATAGTTGATTCATTGCCAGCATTTTCGGTTGATGCCTATGAGGCATATAACTATGCATTAGACGCAGGGATGCTTTCATCCTTTCCTCAGTTCATCGCTCGTGCTTACGTGGGAGATTATGGCCTGACAAAGCCGTACATTCACATAGATAAATCTAAGAATTCAAAATCTGCCACAAAAAGTTATCGGATTTTCAAGAAATACGGGGCTGACCAATTGCAGCGCATGATAAATGGAGCATCAATAAACCCAGATTCAGCTAACATGCGCAGCACACTGATGATAGACAGACGAGAAATTTATTCAACAAAAGAGCGAGAGGACTTCTATGGCAACTTGGCAAATATTGAGAGGTATGCTATTTACACAGATTACTTCCCCCGTCTTGAAGGTGCAGAGCGATATTGGGGAGAACGAATGCCAGAGACGGACATATTGCTTGTTCCATATCCTGAATACAAGAAAAGAATTTTCTATCGAGACAGGCGCTATGAGATGTCTGGCATAGCATATCCTGCTGAATTCTATCATCCAGACTACAGCAGACAGCCTCTTCCCGAAACTCCGACGGACTATCGCCGCACTCTTTATTGGAATCCTGCATTACAGCTTGATTATGAAGGCAGGGCAACAGTTGAATTCTATAATAACTCACGAGAGACAAGGATTGAAGTAAGTGCGGAAGGTGTCTCTGCCAGCGGAATGCTATTGACAGGAAGAGCTGATATCTAAAAAGAGTCAAAATGATTTTATGACATGTATAGGCACCAAGAAAATATTGTAAATCTGATTAGTAAATCATAATTATAGAATGAGACTTTGTGCTATTGACATATTATTGCTATTCCTTATGGCTTATGCCTGCTTTATGCCAGAGGTGTTTCTGTTCACTGACACCCTGCTTCTGCCGAAATGGTATCTGCTGATAGTCACCGTGTTAGGTTGGATTTTATGGCAGGTATGCAAACGTCAGCAGTATGCAGAAAAGTGTTGTGTTAATTTCATAAATTGGACGAAAGATGCTCTAATTCTTGCAGCTGTATTTGAATGTTGTTTTGTCGCTTATCGCATAACAATCAATGGCATGTCTCCGATAGGTGAGTTCGGTACTTTTGACAACCCGGCAGGATTGGCTGTGTGCATGTCAATAGCCTTGCCTGTGGCAATTGACCGGATGATGGAACAGGAAGGATATGTAAGAAAGGCGTTGTATGCTTTCGCATCTCTGTGTATAGGTGCTGTCGTCATATTGTCAAAGTCAAGGACAGGCATTATATGCTTGGCAATGTATGGAATAATATACCTTTTCGTATATATGAAATGCAGAAAGTGGATGAAGGTATGTGCTTTGATTGTTATTAGTGCTATGGTTGTCATATTTGTGCTAAGCAATAAGAAAGCTTCCTCATCAGGAAGATTTTTCATCTTGCAAAACACGTTTGAGCTAATCAGAGAAAAAACGTTTCTGGGATATGGGCATGAAGGTTTTGAAAGGAACTACATGTGCAAGCAGGCAGAGTTCTTTGCCCAGCATAAGAATAGCGAATACTCCATGCTTGCTGATGAGATGCAGCATCCTCTTAATGAGTTTGCATACGTTTGGGTGAATTATGGCGTCGCAGCGCCGATTGCCATGATGCTCCTGTTTGTTTGTCCTCTGGTTGTTGGCATTAGAAAAAGAAATAGGCTTCTCCTGACGTTGCAACTTCCTGCACTTGCTGTTTTCGTTTTCTCTCTGTTCTCATATCCATTTCATTACCCTTTGCCTTGGTGCGTAATGGCAACAGATTTGCTTGTGTGCATTAACATGGTCGGATGGAAATGTAAAATGGAAAGACTTGGAATTCAATTTGCTGTATGTGCTTTTTGTGTTTTGATGTTTATTGGATTGGGATTTGATGCTTGGAAGGAATACAAATGGAAACAGGCTTGGAAAGATTTATGCCTTGAAAAGAAAGATGCATTATCTGAGTATGCCCAGCTTTTTCCTTATTTCAGTTCCAATAGCTATTTCCTTTACAATTATACTTATGCACTCTTCTCTGAAGGTCGTTACATGGAAGCATTTGATATGGGAAAATGTTGTCAGAATTATTGGAATGGGTATAATCTTCAGCTGCTAATGGGGGATGCTTGCCGCATGGCAAAAAACTATGATGATGCTATCACGCATTATAGTCATGCCAATAATATGTGTCCTTCGCGCCTTGCGCCGCTTGAGGGTTTGTATATTGTTTATGATGAAAATGCTCAGGAAGACAAACGCATTCAAATTGCAGAAAGGATACAAAAGCATGAAGTTAAAGTGCAATCTTATGACACGCAAAGAATAAAAACCACATGCAAATAACAATTATCAAACTTCTTATTAACAAAAAACAAGAAAAATGAAAAGTGGAAAATTAGTTTTCGCTATCTTTGCGATAGCAATGGTGGCAAATGTTACGCTGATTAGTTGTACAGCAGACGACGAGTTTCGCGAAAAAGATGTAAAAACCTATGCGCTCCAAACACGTAGTCATTCGAATGAGACATTTAACTCCAAAAGCTTCACAGAAAAAATTGAAATGACTGAGAGTGTTTTTAACACAACATGTTCTTATTCTATTCCAATTGAAATAAGTTGGGACTATTTTGTTTGCGACACAAGCAATAATTTAAAAATTAGCAATGAGAAGGTGAATGTAACTCAAACAGAATATATAATTAACGATACTATCAGCATGATTATGAAGCTTGGCACTCGTAATGTATCAATCGGTTCGGGAAGCTGTCTAGTAAATCTCAGTTGGAATTCTGAATTTACAAATTCAAAAAGCAATGAAACAATCACAAAAGGCAATAGTGAGCATGTATCCGTATCCACACCTATTGGTATGCTGCAATAATCCTTCCAGCCCTTTATTCTTCTAATACTCAAATACAAACAAAATATGAGACTTTTATTTTTAATTATAACATCTTTGTTCTTCCTCGCAAGTCAAGCTAAGAATAGGGAAATCACCAATCCGTCAGTTTTGTATAAAAGCTTCCATCAAAAGGATCTTGTTCATGTGAATAGCGTTTTGTTTACCGACACAGCCACAATAGTAGAGCTGACCGTGAAAAAGAACGCATTGCTGGGAGGTGTGTATGCCGTGGGAGCCTATGCGTATCTTGAAGATGCCAAT
>JAGHTW010000010.1 GCA_018065145.1 Candidatus Prevotella equi | reverse complement strand
GGAGCTGTAACCTTGATCTGACGGATAGAGAGAGACATACGACCACCGAGACGTACACCAGCAGCAAGACCAACGAGGTTTACTGGGATACCAACAGTGATAGGCTTCTCTGGAGTTACCTCGAAGAAGTCAACGTGCAGAATAGCGTCTGTTACTGGGTGGAACTGAATCTCCTTGATGACTGCAATGTGAGCCTCGCCATCAATAGAAAGGTTGATGATGTAGATGTTTGGAGTGTAAACAGCCTTACGGAGCTCTGCGAATGGAATAACGAAAGAGAGTGCCTCTGGGAGACCGTTCTCGTTCTTCTTCTCACCGTACATGTTACATGGGATAAGACCCTGCTTGCGAGCTTCCTTAGAAGCCTTCTTACCGAGGTCAGTACGCTTCTGACCATTGAGTGAAATTTCTAACATTTTGTGTTACTCTAAATTAAGTTGTTAATAATGTTTTATTGCTTAATTCGCCATCACACACGGAACGGAAAATGCCTCACGGCAATGCCATTCTATTAACGAGCGGCCAGGGGCGCGCTCACGTTCGTTTACGAATTTGCGGCTGCAAAGGTACGGCTTTTTATTGATATACACAAAGAATTATACGAAATTCTTGTGAAAAAGTGCTAAAATCACTGCGTTTTCTTTGTTATACCACCTTTTTTATATACCTTTGCACTTAGATTATGTATTTTTAATGGCGATATAGCGATATACCTTTATGATTAACAGAGAACTAATTCGTATCAAGGCAGTACAGTTGACGTATGCCTATTTCCAAAATGGAAACCATAATATTGACAACGCAGAGAAGGAACTATTGTTCTCTCTCTCAAAGTCGTACCACCTCTATAACACACTTTTGCTGCTCGTCGTTGCCGTTACAAAGATGGCAAGGAAACATTATGAGATAACTCTGGCAAAGGCGCAGCGAGAAGGTGCAGAGGAACCGTCACCACGCTTTGCATACAATAAGTTCGCTGTGCAGCTGGAGGAGAATATTATGCTCCGTACCTTCGCTGAGGAACAGAAGGATATATGGGCGGACAAGGTGGAGTTCGTAAAGAATCTGTATCTGCAGATAGAGAAGTGTGAGGTATATCAGGAATTTATGGCGTCAGATGATGATGACTATGAGACACATCGCGAGGTATGGCGCAAGCTGTACAAGCAGTTCGTGCAGAATAATGATGATATAGACTCTAATCTCGAAGAGGCAAGCCTGTATTGGAATGATGACAAGGTGGTAGTGGATAGCTTTGTGCTCAAGACCATCAAGCGATTTGATCCAGCCAACGGCGCTAAGCAGGAGCTATTGCCAGAGTATGATGACGAGGAGGATAAGGTGTACGCACAGAAACTCTTCCGTGCTACTATCCTCAATGCAGACCAGTATCAGCGTTATATGACAGAGGCAAGCCGTAACTGGGATTTCTCACGTTTGGCATATATGGACGTCGTTATTATGCAGCTTGCGATAGCAGAGATGCTGACGTTTGAGAATATACCGGTGAACGTAACCATCAACGAGTATGTGGAACTGGCGAAGTTGTATTCTACACCACGCAGTGGCGGATATATCAACGGTATGCTGGACACTATCGCGCGTCACCTTATCAAAAATAAGAAGATGCTGAAGGTGATGCCGGAAAGACAGGAACGAAAGAAACCAACAAACAAATAATAAATTATGACAGCAAACATGATTCTTGCCGCACAGGCACAAGACGGCGGTGGCTATTCTATGATTATCATGATGGTGGCTATCTTTGCCATCATGTATTTCTTTATGATTCGTCCACAGCAGAAGAAGCAGAAAGAGATACGTAACTTCCAGAACTCTATCGTAGAGGGAACAAAGGTAATAACAGCTGGAGGTATGTACGGAACAGTAAAACGCGTGAACCTTGAGAGCGCTTCTCTTGATGTGGAGGTTGCTAAAGGTGTCGTTATCACTGTTGACCGCAGCTATGTATTTGCAAGCGCTGAAAACGCTCAGCTCAACAAATAAAGCATTGAACGGATAGGTTGCTAAACACTTTGCTGAAAAGATGAAAAACGGACAAAGGATATACAGTGGAATCAAGGGCTTCTTGTTTATTCTCGTAAACAAGGAGTTCTTGATTTTTTTGTTTTTCCTCGCTGTCAGCTGTTGCTTCTGGTTCCTCTCTGCTCTTAATGACTTCTACGAAAGGGAATTTCCTGTCGAGGTGAAACTGACGGAAGTACCAGAGAATGTTATTATTACCGAAGGATTGCCAGATACTGTGCGCGTGACGGTACGCGATAAGGGGTATAGCTTCCTGCAGATAATGCTTGACGGCGGCATCAAACCGTTGCATCTCACTTTCCGATTGTATGCAGATAATAAGGGAAAGGGTATGGTGTCATCAACGGAGATACAGAAGATACTGCGTCCACGATTGTCAGAAACGGCAACGATAACATCCGTCAAAGCTGAACACTGGGATTTCTTCTTTAATCACGGAAAGAAGAAGAAGGTGCCTATAATATTGGATAGCTGCATCAACACGAAGTCAAACTATTATGTTACGCGTTGTTCTCTGACACCAGACAGTGCCGTTGTCTTTGCTATGGATGAGGCATTGGATACTATAAGAATGGTACATACCGAGCATGTGCAATTTGATAATGTTTCGGGCGCCTTGTCTTCGGAAGTGAAACTGCAGAGGATACGTGGCGCAAAGGTTTATCCTGCGACAACAAAGGTGAGTATCATTACGGACCAGTTGACGGAGGTGTCACTGCATGTGCCGGTGAAGACTATCAATGTGCCAGAGAACGCTGTGCTGAAGACGTTCCCTGCTGTGACCGAGATAAAGGTTGCGGTGGGTATAAAGAGCAGCGGTCTTGTAAAGGCGGAGCTGTTCAGTATCGTGGCTGATTACAATGATATTTCTACATCGTCGCAGAAGGTGCCTTTGAAGGTACAGTCGCAGCCAAAGGGTATCGTAAAGGTGACACTGACACATCCTACGGTGGATTATTTGATAGAGAAGTAATTCATAATGCATAATTTATAATGCATAATGCATAATTCATAATTCGTAGTTACGGTATGTATTGTTGTATTACTGGTGGCATTGGTTCTGGCAAGTCCTACGTCTGCGGACTTCTCAAGGAACGTGGTATAGAGGTCTATGACTGCGATGCCGGAGCAAAACGACTGATGAATAATGATGAAAGCCTGAAAGCAAAGTTGAAGACGCTTATAGGTGATGATGCATATCTGGAAGGGAAACTGAATAAGCCTGTTGTGGCGAAGTTCCTTCTCGCTTCAGAAAAAAACAAACAAGCCATAAATGCTATCGTTCATCCTGCGGTAATGGAGGATTTTGTCAATTCCGGGCTGCAATGGATGGAGAGCGCAATACTCTATGAGGCGCATCTGGAGCATTATGTGGATAAGGTCGTTGCCGTAACAGCACCAGAAGATGTTCGCATACAGAGGATAATGGACCGTGATATGCTTACGCATGACAAAGCAAAGGAATGGATAGACAAACAATATCCACAGGAAGAGGTAGCGCGTCGAGCGGACTACATTATCATCAATGACGGAAAGCAGGACCTCAACAAGCAGATTGAGGCATGGCTTAATGTAATAAATAAGGAATAATTAATAATTAATAAATAATAGACAATGAAGACAATTCTCGCCATTTCTGGCAAACCAGGACTTTATGAACTCGTATCACGTGGTAAGGCAAGCCTTATCGTAGAGTCACTTGACGGATCACATAAGCGTATGCCTGCATTCGCTTCTGACCGTATCACATCACTCGCTGATATCGCTATGTACACAGAAGAGGAGGACCTTCCTCTCGGTAAGATCATGGCAGCACTGCGTGATATGGAGGATAGCAAGAAGAGTTCTCTCAATTGGCGTAAGGCGTCAGCAGAAGATCTGCAGGAGTATTTCGCTAAGTTCGTACCAAACTTCGACCGTGACCGTGTGCACAGCAGCGATATCAAGAAGCTGTTGCAGTGGTATGACATCCTCGTAGAGGCTGGCATTACAAATTTCGAAGAAGTTCTCAACAACGACGCAGAGGAGGAAGAAGAGTAAATATAACGCTTCGCTGCAAAGACTGAAAAAAACATAGACCGCATGTATCTACTGCGACCAAAAAATATAATCCTTATCATTGTTTCCCTGTTATGGCAATTCAATGCCGTAGCACAGGAGAACAGTGATAAGGATTCTTTGCTTTCTGGCCTGCAGTTGGCCGATGTTGAAGTCTTGGCTCAGCGTAGAACGGGAAGCAATACAACGTCATACACTATGGGACGTATGGCGCTGGATCATCACCAGATGCTGAACATTACTGGTGTGTCTTCGCTCTTGCCGGGAGGTAAGACCGTCAATTCCACGCTCGTAGAGGATTCGCGCTTCGGCCTTCGCTCCGCAGCGGGCGAAAGAGGCAACGCCTCCTTTGGTACGGCGATAGAGATAGATGGTGTGCGCCTGGATAATAATGGTATGATGAGCGAAACACTCGGTGCTTCCACACGTGGCATCAGTTCCAGCAATGTGGAATCCATAGAGGTTATTACCGGTATTCCGTCTGTGGAGTACGGTGACATCTCCAATGGCGTGGTAAAGGTGAACACCCGTCATGGCAGTTCGCCGTTTATCATAGAGGCTTCTACCAACCCATACACATGGCAGGTGTCCGTCAATAAGGGCATACGCCTGATGCGCCATACCAAGGATGGTAGCGTAAATCTTGGCACTCTCAATGCAAGTTTTGAGCATGCCAACTCATATAAGAGCATATCTTCTCCGCACACCAGTTATCAGCGTAACGTGCTATCGCTTGCCTATGCACGTACACTGATGTACGGAGCAAATACATTTAATATCAAGGCAGGCATGACAGGCAACATCGGTGGCATGAATACCTCCGCCGACCCAGATGCCTTCACCGGAACATACACCAAGGAACGTGACAATCAACTGCGCGGAAACCTTGATTTCTCATGGATTTACGATGCATGGCGCATCGGTAAACTGCGTCTTGACGCTCATGGTGCCTTCACCTCTGCTGATAAACGCATTGAAAACTACGACAACAAGAGTTCTGCCTCTGCACAGCCTATGCTGCACAGTATGGAGACAGGATACTATATAGCACAGGAATATTCCAACGTAAGCCTTGACGCTGCAGGAAACTATAATGGAATCATTCTCGGACCTACGGGATACTGGTACGAGCGTTCCTTCAATGACCAGAAGCCACAGACATGGCAAGGAAAGATAAAGCTGAGTCTCAGCTCTGTACTGCGCAAATCAAAAGCAGAGTCTGACGCCATGCCTCTGCACGGAGAGTGGACAAACAATATCCTCTTGGGTTTGGAGTATAACACTTCGCGCAATAACGGTCGTGGACTATACTACGAGGATATGCAGTATGCTCCTTCGTGGCGACCATATCGCTATCGTGACCTGCCTACAATGAAGAACCTTGCGCTTTTTATTGAGGACAAGGTTGCCTTTGGTAGGGTGCAGCTTACGGCAGGCTTACGTGATGATATCACGCTGATTACCGGCTCGGACTATGGTACGGTGTCTTCTATCAGTCCGCGTGTCAATGCAAAATACGATATCCTTGCGGGTGGAATCGACCATAACGGTAAGGCTAAGCCTACACTTTCACTGCACGCAGGCTACGGAAAAAGCGTTAAACTGCCATCGTTCCAGATTCTTTATCCAAGGGAGGCATACTTCGACGAGCTTGTGTTCTCTTCTCCTTCCACTGCTGACAACAAGGCATTCTATGCTTATCATACATACGCTTCAAAGGCAATTCGCAATCAGGAGTTGCGCTGGCAATATTCAAAGCAGTTTGATCTCGGTGTCGAAGCAACATGGCGTGGCGCACGCTTGTCTGTTTCTTTCTTCCATCAGAAGACGATGCACCCATATCAGTTGGTGAATACGTACGAACCAATATCGTATGTCGTGAGTTCAACCAATGCGGCTTCGCCACTTGCAAGCAATTCTATCTATTCCATAAATAATGAGACAGGTTTGGTAATAGCTACACCAATCAGTGGTGGAACACCGGTAGAGATGTCTCAAACGGTGAAGAAAGACTATGTGGGTAGGGATAAGTACATAAACGGAAATCCTGTTACACGCTATGGATTGGAATGGATACTTGACTTGCCAAAGCTTAAGTTCGGCGCATCGCCAAAGTATGGCGGAGCAACATTGCGACTTGACGGTAACTACTATCACTACAAGGCAGCCGATTATGCTACCATAGAGAGAAAACTAATAGACAAGGACGCGGCACTTCTGGGATATTACGTCGGCACATCGACAACCAGCAATGGTTCTGTCTCTGATATGTGTAACCTCAATGCTACTGTTACAGCCCATATACCAAAGGTGCGTCTCATCGTAACGTTGCGTTTTGAGACTACTCTACTGAATTATACTTCGCAACGCTCTTTTGCTGATGATGCCGTTCGTGCCGTATATGTTACGGACAAGGCGCGAGAGACAAAGCAGTATCATGACTGCGTGCCGTTTAATGGCCAGGCAGAAGGATATGTTGCGGTGTTCCCAAAGGAGTATTCCGTATGGGACAAAGACTTACAGGCTATTGTCAGGGAACCATTCCTTGAAGCATATAAGAAGGCTTATGCCGAAGACGAGGCACTGTATAATCAACTGTCTAAGCTGGTCAATCTCAGTTCTACGTCATATTACCTGAAACCTCAGCGTATCTCGGCGTACTATAGCGCAAATATATCGGTAACGAAGGAGTTCGGAAAGTGGTTGAGCGTGTCGTTCTATGCGAATAACTTCTTGAATTCCATGCAGACAATATACAATAGCCAGACAGGATTGGAACAGACAATATTTGATAATCACATAGCAAATGTATCCATTCCGAAGTTCTACTACGGTTTGTCTGTGCGATTAAAGTTGTAAGATAGATGAAGAAAGTACTATACCTTATTATATTATATATATTGACGGCATGCACTTATGATGAGCATCTGGAATTGATGGATGTTGCTGTGCAGCTGACTTCCAGCGAGGTCAGTCAAGGGATGCTGTCAAATATACCCGTCACTATGGTGGATGGCAACTCTACAGCAACCACCTCACAGACGGATGAACAGGGTATTGCATATTTCCGCCTACCGGTGGGAGTGTATAATGTCAGCATGTCGGTAGTAAAGGATGACGAAGACTTTCGGTATATAATGAATGGTAACATACCGCAGTATGTCGTTACATCTACTACGAAATCAGCCTTGGGCGCTGCACCGATAAGTCTTCCGTTTGTTGTCAGCACCATTGACCTGCATCCTACATCGGATAGCCCTAATGGACTGATCATAAAGGAAATCTATAGTGGTGGCTGTCAGAAGAACGATGGTTCTGGAACCTTCTCTAATGATAAGTGTATAATCCTCTATAACAATACAAATAAGGAGAAGATACTCTCCAATCTCGCCTTTGGTATCTGCGAACCTTACAATGCAGAGGCTGGCGGTCATAACTTCCTTAACGGTGGAGTGCTTGAATATGAGAATACTGGAATCATGCCTGCTCTCAATGGTATATGGTATTTTCAGGATGAGTTGCATGTGCCTGCATACAGCGAAGTGGTGGTAAACGTACATGGAGCTATTGATAACACAATTACATACGTCAATTCCATCAACTATGCCAATGCTGCATACTACTGTATGTACGACCCCGTATCCACCAGTAACGACGGTAAGTCATATAACAATACCAGTTACTACCCAGCCCCAGCGGAGGTGATACCATCGTCACACTATCTCAAAACGGTGAAGTTCGGCTCGGGAACCGCATGGGCTTTCAGTCAGACATCTCCTGCGGTGTTCCTCTTCCAAACTAAGAATGTCACTCCAAAGGAATATGCGGAGAACATAGATAATATCATCTATCCTTCCATACGTCAGGGGAATATGGCGTATGCGTGTCTCTCTGTGCCAAGGGAATGGATTATCGATGGTGTGGAGGTGTATAACGGCAATAAACTATCTGACTGTAAGAAACGCCTGACGCCTGATATTGACAACGGATATGTGACGCTATATGGTGGTCATGGACACTCGGTAATAAGGAAAATAGACGAAGAAACAACCGCCAAGACAGGACATGCTGTGTATATTGATACCAACAACTCTTCCAATGACTTCGTAGAAGCGGAGAAATGTTCACTGAAGTAAGATGCAAAAGATAAAGAATATAATACTCTCCTCGTTGCTAACCATCGGTACACTGAACCTGATGGCGCAGACTGCGGTGCTGGATTACGAGCTGTTAAAGTCACGTAACCCATGGCTTACGGCAGATAATGCATCGGCATTGACTACGTACGGAGATACTAATGTGGTTAAGGGCACTGCCTATATAGAGCATACAAAAGGTGAAACAGGACTCTACAGTAACTCGTCGCAGGCAAATACGTTAGGCGCAGGGGCTGAATCCTTCTTCCGCTTGTCGAAGAAGGTGGTGGGGTATGGCAGTATTTCATACCTCAATCGCACGGAAAATGATGTTACAGGAACGGCATTCCTCATTACTGATGATGTTCGTCCGTTTGACATTCTGCTCAATACTGCGGGTAGCACGTCACTGGAGCGCATCAATATACATGGAGGTTTAGGTTGGAAGGCGTGGAAAGGCTTGTCACTGGGTGCTGCTGTAGATTATACAACTGCAAGCTATGCGAAGCGCAAAGACCTGCGCTATGTCTCTTCATATATGAACCTTGCAGCCAATGTGGGTGCTTCATACGACTTCGGATGCTATAGCCTCGGTGCAGCATTCCTCTATAGACGTAACACGGAGGACCTGTCCTTCAAGACATACGGCACTACAGATGTTGTTTACACTTCGCTCATAGACTATGCCAACGGCATGGGTATCAGCGAGACATTCAATGGTGATGGCTTCACTAACACGGATGAACAGCCATTGTTCTCGGACTATAAAGGCGTGTCAGCGCAGTTTTATGTGCAACCTTGCAAACGATTATCGTTCTTTGTTGAAGGTACATACCTTCGCCGCAAAGGCTATTACGGCAAGGAGTCACAGTTCTCTCTTCTCTTTTCTGAGCATCAAAGTAATATTTATGGTATTAATGGACGTCTGTCCTACAATACAAAGAAAACACTTCACTGGCTTTCCTTGCGCATGAATGTTGAGAATCTTACAGCATGGCAAACCATATATACGGAGAATACCGTAGATGGCGTGCGTAGCTATCACTATTACGATCCACTGAAGATAGCGAATAAAGTGCGCAGTTATGGTGATATATCATATTCTTTATATATAACTCCGCTGGCAACCTCTAGCTGCGATGCTCACACTACGCTCTATGCATGGGTCATCAAGGCTGGTACTATGTTTGACAAGCGTAAACAGACTGCATATCTGTTCCCAGATCAGACTACAGTGAATCATACACGCTGGACACCATATCTTGACGTTACAAGGAATTTCCTGTTGCGTGACACTTCGCTGATTACTGCACAACTTGGATTTGAAGGTGCTTCAGGTCGTAACGCCAATGATCCTGTGATGTGTATCTTCCCTGATAATCGATTCGGAGTTAAGGTGAAGGTGGGATATGACTTCCCTCTCAAGAAGGTGAAGGGTTTACGTCCGAATATTTCTGTTTCATACTTCTCACGCCATAATTCCATTCTCGGAACTATCGGTGTGATGTATTTCTAATTCGTTATTTTGTTTCTGTTTCCTTCGCATCTGATGGTATCTCGAAGCAGAAACGTGCACCATCGGTGTATGATGTGTCGAGCCATGTTCTTCCGTTGAGTTTCTTTGCAATGGAACGACAGATGTTTAGGCCCAGACCTATACCCTGCTTGAAGTCATCAACCTTTGTGAAACGCTCAAAGATGATGTCTGCCTTATCCAAAGGAACACCAGAGCCAGTATCTGTTACAGAGAAGACAACCTTCTTGCGTGCTTCATCGAGTCTTACGCCAACTTCGATACTACCCTTTGCTGTATGCTTGCAGGCGTTGGTGAGGTAGTTGACGAGAACCTGTTGTACGCGCTTGGAGTCAGTGGCACAGGAGAAGCCTTTTGGTAACTCGCTCTTGAAAGAATATTTTAGGTTTCCAGGTACGCGGTATCTTGCAATGCCCATTGCTGCCTTGCATATCTGCTCCACCTTCTCTTGCTTTAGTGTTACCTCGAAGCGTCCTGTCTCTATGTCGCTGGCGTTAAGCATATCCTCGACAAGCATGTGAAGCATATTAACGTTCTCTATGATATGCTGTCCATATTCCTTCTTGTCTTCCTCAGATATTGACATGTCTGGCATTGTGAGAATCTGTGAGAATCCCATGATGGCGTTCATAGGGGTACGTATCTCATGACTCATGTTCTGCATGAACACGTTCTTCATTTCCTCTGCGCGCTTTGCCAGTACCTGTGCCTCGCGAAGGTCGGCATTAAGCAACTCGATGTGCTTACGTGTTTGACGCTGGCGACGTGCGTATAGCAAAGCAGCGATGATGAGCATCGCCAGGATTCCCAGTACTCCTGTGAGCTGTGTGGTGCGAAGTGTGGCGCGCTCGTTCTCCGCTTCCGCCTGAGCCGCTTTACGTTCGGCCTCCATGCGCTTGAGACTCTGCTGCTGCTGTTGCAGGCGGATGCTATCATTCTCCTTCTCTGCTGCCATCAGTCGTACCTGTGCCTTTTGGCGTTCTGCCTCGGCAAGAGTTTTAAGACGCTCACTCTCTGCCTTCTGGCGCTCAGCATTCAGACGCGCATTCTCGGCTTCTATTCTTGCACGCTCTGCCTCTGACATCGCCTTCTCCTGCATGGCAAGCTGCAGTTCCATGTCCTTTGTCTTTACGGCATTGTGAATGGAGTCTGCGAATAGGCGACTATTGAAGGCATAGATATCATTGACAAGTACTTCCGCCTGCTGTGAATTGAGTACAGAGTCCTCTTTCTCATGCCAGTAGATTGCTGATTCGTAGTCGTTGGAGTAGAGGTTTACCTTCCTCATGTAGCTGAGGTAGTCACGTTTGATAAGGTTGTAGTTTTCCGTAAGATATTTCGTGGCACTTTCCTTACCTTCTGTAAACATCTTCTCGAATGCGTTAAACTCCACACGCTGTATCTGGCTGTAACCGCTAGGATAGCGTGGGTGTGACTTAATCTTATTGTGCAGTGTCAGAAAGTTCTGACTATCCTGAGTCTCTGCATAGTAGCGAAGCATGGAAGTGTTAACGTGAGCGGAGTCGAAATATGACATGGCATATTGTTCTCCTTCATTAATTATCTCAAGACGCTTTTCACGCGAACGCTCCAGATTTGCCAGACGGCAATAAAGGTATGTGGCAGAGGTAGGCTTGTTTTGACGTGGCCATAGTTTTATGGCATTGCGCAAGTGCTTTTGCGCCATCAAGTCATTGCCCATCATGTCGTATATCTCTGACAGTCGGCGTGAGCTTGACCACATGCCGTATTGATCGCCAAACTTCTCACTTTCGTTATACAGTGCTGTCTGTATCTGTATGGCATTGCTGAATGCACGGCGCTCAATATGTGCATCGGATATAACATTATATGATGAATAGTAGTATGCCTTGTCATCATATTTCAGTGCAGCTTCGCGCAGTTGCTTGGCTGATTCCTCCATCATTACTATGTTATAGGTGGAACAATGGTAGTAACAAGGTCCGAGGAAGGAAATGACATAACTGCCGGAATGATTCAGACGCAGTGCTTCCATACGCATGGAGTCGCTGTAAAGAATACCTAACGTGTCGCTACGGTGTTGTTGAGCCAGAAGAAAATACTTCTGACACTCCTTTGGGAGCTTATGGGGGTTATCCTTTTGTTTGTTGTCGGTAGAAGAAACGGTGTTTTTCTCCACAGTAGGCGCGCTGCTTTCTATCGCCCAGACAATCTGAGTGACAAGCAAAAGCAAGGCGATTGGTGATATTAGTAATTTGAATATTCTATGCATCCTTATTGTATATATACTGTTTTAGGCATAATTCAAGTGCAAAGTTACTAAAAAGTGTTTGAGTTGGCAAATTTTTGTGCGCTTTTTGCTGATTTTTACTTCGTAATAATTATTGATGCTATTTATTACAATAAAACAAGACTTTTTTCGTTAGTATTATATTAGTTATGTTGAAGAATAAAATTATAATTGTATTGTGTCTGTTGGTGGCGTTCGCTTATGGAACGCAGGCGCAGACACACCTTAAGAAGGACAGTGCTATTCGTGAGGGTAAACTTGCGAATGGACTTACCTATTTTATAAGGCATAATAACCAGACTCCTGGACAGGCGGATTTCTATCTTGCCAATCGAGTGGGTTCGGTGCTTGAGGAACCACAGCAGCGCGGACTGGCGCATTTCCTTGAGCACATGGCATTCAACGGCACTAAACATTTTCCTTATGGTAATGGAGAGAAGGGTTCAATACGAAACTGGTGTGAGAAGAATGGTATAAAATTTGGAGACGACTTGAATGCTTCTACCTCTATAGACCAAACGATATTCAATATCTCTAATTCGCCTGTCGCTAAGGCTGGTGTGGCTGATACCTGCCTGCTTATACTGCGAGATTGGAGTAATTCGCTCTTACTTCGTGACGAGGAGATAGATAAGGAGCGTGGGGTGGTGCGCGAGGAATGGCGCAGCCGCAGAAGTCTTTTCGCCACAACGCGAATGATGGAGGAAGCAATGCCTGTCATTTATAGTGGTTCAAAGTATGAAGATTGTCTGCCTATAGGCTATGTTGAGGTGATAGATACGTTTCATTATGAGGCGCTTCGTGATTTCTATCGTAAGTGGTATCGTCCTGACTTGCAAGCGGTGATAGTAGTAGGAGATATAGATGTGGATAAGACGGAGGCGCAGATAAAGGAGCTCTTCGGGGATATCGCTATGCCGGAGAATCCAGCTGAACGCATATATTATCCTGTGGCAGATAATGACAACATCATAATATACACACAGTCGGACGAGGAACAGCCAACGCTGAATTTCTCGCTCTATATGAAGCGTGACGCAGAACCACGTGAGACGCGTGATACCCGTGAGGTGTTCAAAGAGAATTATAAGTCACGCATGGCGATGTTTATCTTGCGTCAGCGTCTGAACGAGTTGACAAAGCAATCGCCGATTAAGATTATGTCGGTGTCGTGTCGTGACAATAGCTTTTATATCACAAAGGAAAAGAATGCCTTCGCACTGACAATAAACCTTCTTCCGTATAATCCTAAAGGTGGTATTGACGCTTCAATAGAGGTAGTTGAGAAGGCTCGCAGATATGGTTTTACCGAGGCTGAACTTGGACATGCAAAGGATCAGTACCTGGTGGACGTAGAGCATAAACGTGATACGAAGGATAAGACTCGCAATGGCGAGTATGTTCACAAGATACTTGATTACTTCTGCAACGGAGAGGCTGTGATGGATGCTGAGGAGCGTGCTGCACTTGAGGCTGAAATGGCTAAGAGCGTAACGTTGGAAGAGGTGAACGAGGCAATTAAGAACATCGTGATAAACAAGAACCAGGCGTGTATCATTCTTGGACCAAAGGCATACGACGCTGATGGTGATGGAACCAGAAAGCCTTATGCGATGCCTACTGCAGAGCAGTTCAAGGCATGGATTACTGAAGCGCAGCAGCGTGAATATGCTGATGATGCAAAGGGCGAGCAGGTTGATCTCGCTTTTATGAAGAAAATGCCTAAGGCAGGAAAGATTCTCGCAAGGAAAAAGACTAGCAATGGATATACGGAGTATCTGTTGTCGAATGGTATTCGTGTGCATGTGCGACCTTCAAAGATTGAGCCTGACAGGATGATGGTGAATATGTTCAGACTCGGCGGACGCTCATTATATACAGATAAGGACGTGGTGTCTATGGCATTCCTTGGCGCAGTGGTAAAGGAAAGCGGTGCAGCGGATTTTGATTTTCTGACGCTTGAGAAGAAACGTCGCGGCAAGGCACTGAGGGTTATACCTTACCTGAAGTCGGAAGAAGAGGGCGTGAATGGAGTTTGCATGACAGGAGACTTCAAATCATGGCTTGAAATATGTCATCTCTATCTTACTAATCCTCGTCGTGATGAGGCAATCTTCAACAGTATCGTAGAGCGTCAGAAGTCTATCCTGCGCAATCGTACAGCAAACCCTAATGTGGTGTATAATGATTCGCTGAAGTTGATAGTTTATGGCAAGAATGCCCGTACGGTGCCGTTGGACATAGAGAGGTTGAAAGAGGTAAGCATTGACCGTATATATGAAATATACAAGGAACGTTTCAGTAATCTTGCTGGCATGAACCTTATCGTAACAGGAGATGTCCGCGAGGAGGATTTTGACAAATTGATATGTCAGTATGTCGCTTCGCTTCCTGGAACGAAACCGTCTAAGGCAGAGATATCAGCATTTAAAGCATCGGTTTCTTGTAAGGATACTTCTGGAAGCGATGTCGCTGATTGTTCGCCAGCAATGTCTTGCGGTAAGGTTGGTGATGGCGTGCTGGATATAAGAAAGGTGAACGAGAGTCATGTCTTTAACCTCAATCGAAAGATTCCGTCTGCAATGACTAATCTCGTTTATTCGGCAGACATGCCTTGTACGCCTGAAAATGATTTGAAAACGGACATGCTGTCGCAGTTGCTTCGTGCTATATACACGGAAAAGATTCGTGAGGAGAAAGGTGGTACGTATGGCGTTTCAATAGAACCGCAGATATGGAAATATCCTAGCGAGGGATGTTCGTTGACTATTACGTTCCGCTGTGCACCAGATAACTATGATGCTCTTATGCCACTCGTGATTGAAGAGGTAGAGAATATGGCAGAGAATGGTCCTGCGGAGCAGCAGCTGCAGACGGTAAAGGAATATATTCTGAAGAGTTATGAACGTGCCATACTCATTAATAAATGGTGGGAGAATGTTCGCCTGCGTGAATTGCGGGAAGGAGTGAATATAGCAAAGAATTTCACGGAACGTGTGAAGAATATAACTACAACGGATATACGTGACTTTTGTAAGGCTATCGTTGATGCCAATAGAAGGATACAGGTGACAATGAAATAAATGTTGTAATTTTATAGGACAATAATATGAAGCGAGAAGATGAAGGCCTGCAGTTGTTAGGCAAGAAGACAGAATATAAGAGCGATTATGCACCAGAGGTGCTGGAAGCATTTGATAACAAACATCCGGACAATGACTACTGGGTGCAGTTCAATTGTCCGGAGTTTACCTCTCTTTGTCCTATTACAGGACAGCCAGATTTTGCTGAAATAAGAATAATGTATATCCCCGACCGTAAGATGGTGGAGAGTAAGAGCCTTAAGCTTTATCTCTTTTCGTTCCGCAACCATGGCGATTTTCATGAGGATTGTGTGAATATCATCATGAAGGACCTTATACGCCTTATGGATCCAAAGTATATAGAGGTTACGGGACTGTTCCTACCTCGCGGCGGTATCAGCATATACCCATTTGCTAACTATGGTCGTCCAGGCACGAAGTACGAGGAACTCGCCGTTTGTCGTCTGGAGAATAAACAGGTAGTAGGGTAGGGGTGCTTAAACAACGTTTTGTGGTTCGCCTTTCAAAAAGCATTTGATGTTTTCTGTTGCGATGGCCATCAGTCGTTCGCGTGCCGCCAAAGATGCCCATGCTATGTGTGGCGTGATGTGGCAGTTGCGAGCACCAATCAATGGTGAACCGTTTACTGGCGGTTCGGTCTCTAAAACGTCAATGCCAGCAGCATACAGACGCTCACTGTTAAGTGCATCGGCAAGGGCTTGCTCGTCTATCAATGGACCGCGACCAGTGTTTATAACTATGGCTGTAGGCTTCATCAATGACAGACGTTCTGCATTGATTAGATGATGAGTCTCAGGGGTCAATGGACAATGCAGACTCAGAACGTCTGCAGAACGGAACAGTTCCTCCATAGACTCCACCTTATTTATATATAAAGGCAGATTACACTGCGCCTTAGATGTGAAGGCTATCACCTTCATGCCTAAGGCGCTTGCTATTTGTGCTGTCGCCATGCCGGTGTTGCCTAAGCCTACAACGGCAAAGGTCTTGCCTGCAAGTTCCATCTGTGGTGAAACGGTGAAGGTGAAGTCTGGGCAGCGTTGCCATTCTCCCTGTTGTACTGACTTATCGTGAGCCGCTATGTTGTTGGTGATATGCAGCAGGTGTGCTATTGCCAATTGTGCTACAGACGTGGTGCTGTAGGCGGGGATGTTTGTCACCGTGATACCACGCCGATGGGCTGCTTCTACATCTATAACATTATATCCCGTTGCCAAAACGCCGATATACTTCAATTGTGGCAGCTGTGACATTACCTCCTCCGAGAAGACGACTTTGTTGGTTATCACCATGTCAGCATCCTTGGCGCGTTCTACGACAAGTTCTGCTGGTGTGCGGTCGTACATGGTGAACTCGCACAACGAACCGTCAGGTGCTGTTATCTCTTTCCAAGGCTGCCAGGATATGTCTCCAGGATTGGCGGCATAGCCGTCTATTTCTACTATTCTCATATTTTCGGAATATTGGTCAATAAAAAAAGTATGATTACGTCAGGTTGTTATAAAACTCCTTCTGTAATCATACTTTTTTTATGTTATAAGTTTACTTTCTTGTAAGCTGTATTATGCCTCAAGCTTTGAGAATTCCTCGAAAGAGATGCTCTTCTTGTCGAGTGTAACAACGTCCTTGAGGGCAACCATCAGCTTGCGGTCAGCAGCCTGGCTGATGAGCTGGTCAACCTGCTCTGGCTTCTTCAGCATCTCCTCAGCGTAGTTGTCAAGATATTCCTCAGGGATGTTTGTCATGCCGTACTGAGCAAACTGCATCTTTGTCATCTCCTTAGCGATGTTCTTGACGTCAGCGTCCTCAATCTTTACCTCACACTGCTCAAGGAGCTGGTTCTTTGCAAGGTGCCATGTAAGTTCCTTGATGCTTGAAGCGTAGTTGTCGTCAACGAACTTCTGATCCTTGTCGCTGTTGTTAGCGAGCATGATGCGCTTCATGATATCGTCAGCGTATTTAACCTCGCCGAGCTTATCCTCAACATACTTACGTACGTCAGCGAGGAAACGGTACTCAGAGTTAGCATCGAGCTGCTCCTTAAGTCCCTCAGCAACCTTTGCACGGAAGCCTGCCTCGTCGCTTACTGCGCCTTCGCCAAATACCTGGTCGAAGAGCTCCTGATCGAGAGCGTGCTTCTTGTAACGTGTTACCTCTGTAATCTGGTATGAGAAATCTGCCTCAACGTTCTCTGCCTCTTCCTTTGAGATCTTAAGGAGTGAAGAGAGCTCTACTGGGCTTTCTGGATATGCCTTCTTTGGGTTGAAGGTGATGATGTCACCAGGCTTGCAGCCCTGGAAGAGAGCCTTCTGCTCGTCAACCTTCATGTATGCAGGGAGCATTACGGCGTCAGCAACGGTGATGCCATCTTCCTTTGTGCTGCCGTCAGCGTTGAGCTCACGAAGGTCACCCTTCAGCATATCGTTGTCCTCGTATGAGTCAACCTTCTCGTACTGACCGCCACGGCTTGCGTAAGCGTCAATCTGCTGGTCGATCATCTTCTCGTCTGCCTCAATCTCGTAGTAAACGATCTTGTTGCGCTTGTCAAGCTTTACCTCGAGTTCTGGAGCTACAGCAATGTCAAACTTCAGTGTGTATGGTGCTGGTGCGTCGAGATCTACAGGCTCTTCACCAAGGTGTGGCATTGGCTCGCCGAGCATGTTAATCTTGTTCTCCTTGATATACTCATAAAGCTTTGTGCCAACAAGCTTGTTGATAGCGTCAACCTTTACCTGTGCACCTACCTGACGCTTGATAAGGCCGATAGGAGCCTGACCAGGACGGAAACCAGGAATGTTTGCCTTCTTGCGGTAGTCGTTAAGGGTCTTCTTTACCTCATCTGCGTAATCAGCCTCCTCAACAGTGATTGTCATGAGAGCACTGATCTTCTCAGGATTTTCAAATGTAATGTTCATCTTTTTTCTTTTTGTTTTTTATATTGATTATTCTTTATTTATTTCGCTCTACGCGTACGTATATACACACGCATGCACATTTTGAGGTGCAAAATTACAAAAAAAAATCCGATTACGCAACCTGTTAAAGGTTTTTAACACTAAACTTTATCAGTATCTGTTTCTCATGTAGTACGTGCAAAGTCTGCATCACGACTTTTGTCCGCTGACTTCAAAGTGAAATAATCCCTCCTCACACTCTTTCCAGTAGCGAGGTGTCGTAAGCATAGAGGGCTGCGATATCATCGTTAAGGCATTTCAGCGTATCTACAATCTCTATTGTTGATGCCTCTTCCTCTACCTGTTCACCAACGAAGTATTGCAGGAAATGGAACGTGGCGTAGTCGCCGTCACTCATGGCTGTATGACACAGATTATCTATGTTCTTAGTAATCTTGCGCTCATGCTCAAGAGCCTGCTCAAACATGTCCTTAGGGCATTTCCATGTCTTTGGTACATCGACGATATCTGCCAGCGAAGCCCCGGCATTACGGCTCTCCAGATAGTCAATGAACTTGTAGGCATGTTGCAACTCTTCCTCGTGCTGCTTGCGCAACCAATGACTCATACCGCGGCATCCCATACGCCATGCATCAATAGACATAGCCAAATAAAGCTGTGCCGCCCACATCTCCGCATTGATCTGTGCGTTGATGTCATCAATCATCTTCTTGTTAATCATAATGTTCT
>JAGHTW010000055.1 GCA_018065145.1 Candidatus Prevotella equi | reverse complement strand
CTGGTGTCAGGATAGACACTGGAGGAAGTACACCGAATGCGTCAGCTGAGAGGAAGATAACGTTCTTTGCAGCTGGAGCAGATGAACCTGGCTGGATGTTGTTGATGTGGTCGATAGGGTAAGAAACACGAGTGTTCTCAGTTACAGACTTATCGTTGAAGTCGATCTTACCGTCAGCAGCTACTGTTACGTTCTCAAGGAGAGCGTTACGCTTGATAGCGCCGTAGATGTCAGGCTCGTTCTCCTTAGAGAGACCGATAACCTTTGCGTAGCAACCACCCTCGAAGTTGAACACGCCGTTGTCGTCCCAACCATGCTCGTCATCACCGATGAGGCGACGCTTAGGGTCGGTAGAAAGAGTTGTCTTACCTGTACCAGAGAGACCGAAGAAGATAGCTGTCTCCTTACCCTCCATGTTACAGTTAGCAGAGCAGTGCATAGAAGCGATACCCTTAAGTGGGAGGTAGTAGTTCATCATAGAGAACATACCCTTCTTCATCTCACCGCCGTACCATGTATTGATGATAACCTGCTCACGGCTTGTTACGTTGAATGCAACACATGTCTCAGAGTTAAGACCAAGCTCCTTGTAGTTCTCTACCTTTGCCTTAGAAGCGTTGTAGATAACGAAGTTTGGCTCGAAGCTTGCGAGCTCCTCAGCTGTTGGCTTGATGAACATGTTTGTTACGAAGTGTGCCTGCCATGCTACCTCAACGATGAAGCGGACAGCCATACGTGTATCCTTGTTAGCACCGCAGAAAGCGTCAACAACGTAAAGGTTCTTGTTGCAGAGCTCCTTCTTGGCAATGTCCTTAACTGTTGCCCAAACCTCCTCAGACATTGGGTGGTTATCGTTCTTGTACTCCTCAGAAGTCCACCATACAGTGTCCTTAGAGTTAGCGTCCATTACGATGTACTTGTCCTTAGGTGAACGACCAGTGTAGATACCTGTCATTACGTTCACTGCACTAAGTTCTGTGTCCTGACCAACCTCAAAACCCTCGAGACCTGCCTTTGTCTCCTCCTCGAACAACTGCTCGTAAGAAGGATTGTGTGCAATCACTGTAGAACCAGTGATGCCATACTGTGTAAGATCTAATGTTGCCATTACTTATTGAATTTATAAATTAAAAATTTAACTGTTGTCTAACAACACAAAGAGACTAATTTCGCCTATTCAGTGCAAAGGTAGAAAAAAATCTGCATTACGCAAAAGTTTTTACCTTTATTAAGTAAAAATGATAGAAATATCACTATTTTTTTATCATTTTGCAACATTCACTTTACAATTTGCATACATTACAACCGTTGCACGCACGCATGCGCACTTTTCTTTAATTATATTTTGTCAAATCAGAAAAAACATTTAAATTTGCATTTTGATGTCCTATTCTTCCACATTAGGCATCCAACAACACTATCACGCTAACCTAGCAAAGAAAACTAACAAACATACTTTTCATGAACACATCAACATTCAAAAAACTAACCCTTTTCCTCCTGCTATTGCTCAACATCACCGTAGCAATGGCAGACAGCGACGTGTCCGTAGAACTACGCCAGCAGAACACGCCAAGCGGATGGCAAGCAGTGCAGTTGCCAAGCATCGCCGCTATCACAAGCGCAAACACGTTCAACATCACAACGTACGGTGCAAGCACAGGCAGCAGCGACAACGCCTCAGCCATCAACCAAGCCATCACTGCAGCCAACGCAGCCGGCGGCGGTATGGTGGTGATACCTGCTGGTACGTGGCTCTCTGGCCCTATAACCATGAAGAGCAAAGTGGTACTGCACATTAATGCTGGTGCAACACTCATGATGCTTCCTTTCGGAAAGTATCCTGATGGTGGAACACATGATGAAACATATTCTTACAAGGATTTTACTTTCATCGGCAATGGAAGTTCGGCAGCCGATGACATCATCATCGAGGGTGAAGGCGAGACATCCATCATTGATGGTCAAGGTGCTCCTTGGTGGGTAAAGGTGGAAGAGGCAAAGAATGCAGGAGGTTCTTTCGACCGCCACGCATGTATCCGCATGAAGAAGGGTACACGCCATCTGTTCCGTAACTTCAAGATACAGAATACTCCTGGTGTTAATCTTTGCGTTGGCAACAAGACAAAGACTGGACATGTAACAATTCATGACCTGTGGATAAAGAACCCGGATTCTGAACTTTCATCAGGTGCTTCACATAACACTGACGGTATTCCTATCTGGGATCCATACGTAAACATTTACAACTGTACCATTGACACTGGTGATGACAACATCGTGTGTGACAGTGAGGCACACCACATTCATGCGTGGAACATTACCTGTAAGTCAGGTCATGGTATGTCTGTAGGTAGTTATACCGTAAACACTCATGACATAATCTACGAAGGCATCACCTTCAACGGTACTGGCTCTGGCTTCCGCATCAAGACAAGCGCTGACCGTAGCGGTAATGACCAGACAGGCAGCAACGGTGCAGTGAAGAACATCATCTGCCGTAACGCTACAATGACTGGCTGTCCTTCGCCTATCAAGATTACCTCGTGGTATGATAAGGATATAGATACACCAAAAAACAATCCAACATCTACAGTTTCTGCTACCACTCCAGAGTTCTGCGATATTCTCTTCCAGAACATCACGGCAACAGCAGTAAGCGGAAAGACATCATGGAAACATAACCGTCCTATCTACCTCTATGGACGTCCGGAGATGTATATTCACGACGTTACATTTGACAACGTGAAGATAAACTCCGTATTGGGTATGTTCATGGCATTTGCAAAGAAAATAACCTTCAAGAACGGATGTAAGATAGTAAACGAAAAGAACAGTGGTTCATTACTCACCACCGAGTACCTTGCTTATTCCGATAACGGTTCTACACTCCTCAGTGCCAATGCAAGCAAATACAATGGCAGCGAGTCAACAACCACGTATCCTGTAACATTCAAAAACGGTTCTACCACATACAAGACCTACAACATCTGTCCTAACAGTTACGCCTATCCTCCAACAGAACCAACGAAGGCAGGCGCTACATTCCTCGGCTGGGCAACATCAGAGGGTGGCACTCCTGTAACACTCGCTCAGACACAGCTTGCAGCTGGTGGAACTTTCTATGCCGTATGGGAAAGCGAAGAACAAGGCGGAGGAGAAGTAACTGGAACTGAATCTCTCACTGCGCCATCAAATGACAAAGATGAAGTGTCTGGCGATAGCTACACTACCACAGGTCAGATGATGACAAGCCAAAAAAACGATGATTACATAAAGATACGTACTGGCAATAATGGTAACACATGGACTTTCAGTGTTACTGACGGATACACCATTACAGGTTTCCATGTTGAGGGATGGTCTAATAATTCAGATAACTCAGCTACTATCACTGTTACATCCATAAAGGCTGACGGCGTTGAGGTACTTAACGGAAACAAGGTTTTCCAACCAAGTTCAAGCAATAAGACAAAGATTGACCTCACAGGTATTTCTGCAAAAGAGACTCTTGTCGTAACATTCGACAACAGCAATATTACTGGCACAGATGGGCAAAAGAACAAGCAATTGTTTGCTAAGGTATCGTTTGATTACTCTAAAGATTCTTCCAGCGACCCATCAGGTGATTCTAACTACCCTCGCACCGTTACTTGGAACTTTGATGGAGGATATACCAGCGGTCAGTACAGCAGCCAAAACAACAGCACACCACTCATTGTGCCAAGCAGCAGCGTAACACTAGGCGAGGCACAGAACCTTACCATTGACGTTACATCGGGCAAGTTCAATACTCGTGATGGTGACGTACAGGTGAACCAAGGCACCAAGATTCGTGTACCTGTAACAAGCAATTCTGACGTTGTTACTGTTACACTCTCTTCTGGCTATGGCTCTTGCTATACCATCGGCGGTACTCTTATGTCTGTTGATGAGGTTGCACATACAACTACCAATACAGAGGCATCTCAAGGATATGTAGAGATTGAGGCTATCGGCAGCGGTTATATAAAGAATATTACTGTACTGCAGAACAATGAGACAGTAGTAAAGGGTAAGAAGACCGTTACATACTACGACTACAACGGCAGTACATCACTCGGCACGCAGACCGTAACAGAGGGTGAAAGCGTTGGCACATTCAGTGTTGCAACATGCACCATTCCTGCTGGTTATACATTTGGTGGATGGTTTACAGCTACAGGCCTTCCTTTCACAACAATGTCCGCTGTGATTGACAATATGCCTGTCTATCCTTATATCTATAAGCAGGAGAATGGATACTACATGATTCCTGCGGGCTGTGGCAACGTATTGCTCAACACACTGAAGAACATACCAGCAGGCAGCAAGATATTCCTGCCTAACGGAACATACGACTTCGGTTCTACATGCCTCACAGCTCTGCCTGACAATGTGAGCATCATCGGCCAGAGTCAGGACAAGGTAATAATCCGCAATACTCCGCTTGTAGAAGGCATTGGCGCAACAGCAACCCTCATGCCTGGCAACAGCAACTACATGCAGGACCTGAGCGTAGAGTGTTCTTCAGAGAAGTGCGCTACTCAATCTGCTTCACGCTGTGTCACCATTCAGGACAAAAAGACACGCAGCGTATTCAAGAACGTAAGTCTTCTTTCTGGACAAGACACGTATTACTCCAACGGTGGCAACACCCAGCAGTCATACTTTGAGGACTGTTACATCACAGGCACTGTGGATTACATATGCGGTGGCGGTGACATAGTGTTCAACCGCACTACATTCTATAACCTCGCACGCTCTGGTGGTGGTAACATAATCTTTGCTCCAGCTACCGAAGCAACAACCAAGTGGGGCTACGTTGCTATGGATTGTATCGTTGATGGCGACAAGGCAACACAGGATGGTAAGTTCAACATCGGACGAGACTGGCAGAAATCACCTGCTGCAACAATACTTAACACCACGTTTAAGATTATGCCAACGGCAGCAGGCTATACCAATATGTCAAAGACTGCAATACCACTGCGCTTCCATGAGTACAACAGTCACAAGACTGACGGTACAGCAATAACAGGACACAACCTCAATGCTATGCTCGGCACAAACGATGGTGACCTCTATCTTTCTGCAACAAAGGCAGCAAAGTACACTATCGCAAACGTCTTTGCAGCAGGACAGTACACAGATATTGACGCATGGGATCCAACAGCCGTTACCGCACAGGCAACAGTCAGCAATGTCTTGTATGCTAACTCTCAGATGACATGGACAGGCACAGCTCCTGCTTACCTCATAGAGGATGCATCAGGCAACTTTGTTGCTATCACAACCTCTACCACATACAATGGCGGAGCAACAGGTTACACCGTGCGTGCTGCCAATGCCAAGGGTGGCTTCGGTCTGGCTGTAGCAGCAGAAGCAGAAAAAGCTGCAACACTTTCGTTCACAGCTTCGGTGCAGAGAGGTTCTGATGCTACTGTTACCAAGACAAAAGACACTGAGACTCATTATTATAACAAATGGGGAAATAGCACATGGTGTGCACAATCTTACATAGGTTTCTCTGTTAATGTACCAGAAGGTAAGCAGGTGAAGAGCGCAACACTGAAGTTTAGTGGTAAGGTAAACGGTGGCAGTGCATCAAGTTACACCGCAGATGTTAACTGTCTCACAAGCGAACAGGCTACAGCATTCAATTATGAAACTCTGGCATTGGGCAACTCTATGGGCGACAATGTCGGCATTGTAACAGACTATCGTGCAAACTACACAGAACATAGCGTTCCTGTATCAGGAGAAATTATGCAGGCAAGAACCTCTACAGGTTCCACATCCCTCGTAATCTTCCAGATTGGTAACTCCTCTGGTGGCTCCTTCATGTACGGCAAGGCTTCCGCCTCTGCTCCTTCGCTTGACGTAGAGTTTGAGGATTATGTTGCGCCAACTTACGCTGTAACATTCTACGATGATGCTGCCCAGTACGGAGACGCACAGCAGATAGAAGAAGGACAGACGGTAACAAAGCCTACTGATCCAACAAAGTCTGGCTATACCTTCCGTGGATGGTCACTCACCAATGGCGGTACAACAGCAGAAGCGTTCCCTTATACAATAACAGAAGTAACTAACTTCTATGCTATCTGGGAAGAGAATGCGCCAGAACCACCTGCTCCAGCAAATGCTACACTCTTTAGTTGGAAATCAACGAACAATACAGAGGAAGGTGTTACCGTAAGCGGTGGAACAGCAACAGGAAACCTCGCTGCTCAAAGTGGTCTTTATGCCATGAAGCTTGCAGATAAGCCTTCAAATTTGTCACAAGCCAATCACGTTGTAATATCTTTGACAAATGGTACTTTTGCAGAAGGAGATGTTATCTGTGTGACTGGTTTTTATAGCAGGAGTGAAGATACCGAAACTTCATTTGGTGTAGTACCTGGTTCTGTAGATTCTGGAGATTATGGTTCAACCGCAATTGCTGGTACTGATACCGATTGGCCAAATATGAATGGTGTAAACTATGGCAATAACGGATTCCAACAGGTTACTCACTATTACACACTCACTTCAGACTTTAACGGTGAGTATGCAATAACGCTTACGCGTGGTTCAAAGTCTGGAACAAACCTTTTCCTGACAAGCGTTGAAATAACCCGTGCTTCATCTGTCACCGCCTCCGTTGCAGCAAGTAGAACCTTCGGAACATTCTCTTCTATCTACAATGTTGACTTCAGCGATGCATCCGAAGAAGACATGATAGCTGCATATACTGTCAAGTACAACGGTGGAAACACAGTTAACCTGTCACGCCACAGAGACGTACTTCCTGCTGGTCATGGTGTAATTCTTTTTGCTCCAACAGATACAAAGTCATGGAACTTCAATACAGTTGCAACCACAAACGCAACGGTTGCAGACAATGATATGATTGGTGTCCCTGTAACTAAAACTGTTCAGGTAATCGAGGAGAAGAACTCCACAATGTATTACAACTACATCATCAGTGCAGATGCCTTCCACCCACTCTCTGCGGCAGGAAATATAGCAGCAGGAAAGGCGTACCTGAGCGTTCCTAAAAACCCTAATGCAAGCAATGCCAAGACTATTGCAATAAACTTTGGCGACAACAATACCACAGGAGTGGATGAGGTACGACAGAGCATTTCCCTCTTTGGTAATGGCAAAATTCATAACCTTCAGGGAATAGAAGTCAACAGACCTGTCAGTGGTAAGATTTATATTGTAAACGGTAAAAAACTTATAATGCGATGATAACAAAGAAAACGTACAACAAACCAACGGTCAAGACCGCTGAACTGTCATTTGAAAAAGACATTGCCTTTAACTTTCCAAACTCCATGACAATGCCAATTGGCAATGCAAAACAGTCAGATGGTTTCATAAATGAAGACGGCAATGAAAGTAACAATAATGAATATGAAAACTAGTAAAGATTACGTCAAGCCAACCTTGCGTACCATTGTTCTGGATCCTATAATGCAACAATTAGGATTCGGCAGCGATCCCAGAGATACAAGTCAGGCAGAATCAAAATCATCTTCCTTCATGTCAGATGATAACCTCACTGACGAACAATAGTTTTGAGATGCTCTTCTGCGGCTATTACCGCTTCTCAAAGTGCTGGTAGTCCTTGATTTTGGACCAGGCGCCACCCCACGAGAAGCCGTGGTTGGTGAAGAGGCGGTGACAGAGGTCGCCGCGCCGTATTATGATATTATCGAGAGCCTTATGCCTTCCCTTCGTTCGGATGGCATAAGGCTTTCCTTTTGCCGGCGAAACGTTGCCCCGAGAACTGACGTATGGGTTGTAGAGAGGGTTGATGTCGATGGCTAGTCCCTTGCCGTGAAGTGACACTCTGGTTGTGCTTCCGGTCATGAACCGGAAGTTGAAGCACGAGGTGTTATTGGCTGTCATGGAGCGATTGTCGTCGGCATCGTACTCATCAATGAGCACCATGCGCTCTATCGGGTATCGCACTTCGTACAGCTGGCGGAATATCTCGACCAGATTGGTGGCGATGCGGCGGTTGCAGACGATTTCTCCCACCTGTATCTCGCCCTTGAAGTTTCGGTGCAGCAGCCTGAGATAGCGCAGTTCGGAATTGTGATAGTTATTTTCTGTCGCAAAAGTACGAAAAACATTCCATACTGTAAAGAATTTCCACATTTTTTGGACTGCCTGTTGTATGAATCAAAAAAAAAACGTACCTTTGCATCATCACTTTATGATGACCATAAAATGATGATATTCTTAAATAATTGATATACAATGAGAAGAAACCCATTTATAACAAACGGATACGCAGGTAAAGAGTATTTCTGTGACCGCCTGACAGAGACGGAAACAATGGTTGATATGCTCACAAATCAGAACAACATTGCTCTGATTTCCCCACGCCGCATGGGCAAAACGGACCTTATCCGTCACTGTCTTGAGCAAGACGTGATAAGGAATCATTACTATACCTTTGAGGTTGACATCTATTCCACGAGTTCCCTGAACGACTTTATAGATGTCTTAGGCAAGGCTGTGCTGGAGACCCTGCGCACCAAGGGCAAGCAGGTATGGGAAGGGTTCCTCAATGTGCTCTCTTCCGTTCGTTCGGAGATAAGCTTTGACATGTCCGGCAACCCTGTATGGGGCTTAGGACTGGGTCATATCAGCAATCCCACCACTACGCTGAGCGAGATTTTCGAGTATCTTCAACATGCAGACAAGCCATGCATTGTTGCCATTGATGAGTTTCAGCAGATACTGAAATACCAAGATGGAGAAAAGATTGAAGCCCTTCTTCGCACATACATTCAGCGATGCAGCAATGCAAACTTCATCTTCTCAGGTTCCCATCGCCACCTGATGAGTGGTATGTTTACTACTCCCAGCCGTCCTTTCTACCAGTCTGTTACAATCATGAACCTGCATCCTATACCGCTGGATAAATATCAGGAGTTCTGCCACAGCAAGTTTCATGAGGCAGGAAAACACCTTGCCGATGATGTTGTGGAGGCTCTTTACACTCGTTTTAACTGTACGACCATGTACCTGCAGAAGGTGATGAACATGCTATTCAGTATGACCGACCCAGGAGATACCTGCACTGCAGACATGATAGACATTGCCGTGAAGCGATTGCTTGACCTTGCATCCGACACATACGAGACGATACTCAGCCAGATGCCGGAGAAACAACGCAATCTCTTTCTTGCCATCTCGGCAGAGGGACAGGCTCAGAATATCTCTGGAGGCTTATTCGTCAGGAAATACCGTTTGCCGTCATCCAGCTCTGTTCTCTCCGCCATCAAGGGTTTGCTGGACAAGGATTTCGTCACACAAGACAAAGGAATCTACTCCATCTACGACCTTTTGTTCGTGGAATGGCTTAAAATGAAGAAAATGATATAATTGCATTACATAATTTGGCAGATTCATTTCTTTTGTAATTTTGCAGACACAAGAGAGAATTACAACTCAATTCAACTACTAGGATTATTTAAAAAGGATATAGACGATGAAAAAGTACACAACGATTACGACAATGCTGTTATTGCTTGCGCTGATGGTGCAGGCGCAGACGGCGCGTGAGGATTTCAAACGCAATATTGATCTTGCGGGTGATAACTATACCGCTTATCAGGGTCCGCAG
>JAGHTW010000081.1 GCA_018065145.1 Candidatus Prevotella equi | reverse complement strand
TTGCGGAATCCCTCTGCATTACTTCTCGCATTAGCGAAAGCAAAGCGAGTGAGGTCTTCTGCACCCTTAGGTGTAACCACGAAGAGCGACGAGAAGGTAACTTTGTACTTGGCTGCAATCTTCTTGCCCTTCTCCGTCGAGAAGTCAACGATGCGGAACTTAACCTTGCCAGTCTTAACCTGTTGTGCAAGTTCGCCTTCTACGAGAGCCTTTGTCTCTTTTTCAATGGCCATGCAAGTCATGCAACGCTGCTTGCCATGGAAGTAAATGATTTCTGCTTTTTGTGCCATTGCTCCCATGCACGTTGTCAGCATAAGGAGCATCATAACTAATACTTTCTTCATGACGTACAACTACTTTAAAATTTCCAACAACTCCTTCTCATTCTTCTGACCGCGAGCAACTACCTCGCCATCTACCACTAATGCTGGCAGTGACATGACATTGTACTGCATCACCTCCATGATGTCGTCCACCTTCTCCACGGTGGCATCGATCTGATTGTTCTTAACTACTGCCTCTACGAACGAAGCAAACTTCTGGTTGCAAGCGCATGAGCTTACCAATACTTTAATCTGTTTCATAATGAAAATATATTAATATTTATAATTCGCAAAACAACGAACATCGAAGTTTTAAGAAAACCCTCGAAACTTATGACGAGGGTACAATTAGGTCAAAGAGTGCGTTTGACGACAAGACTGTTTACTTACAGCAATTCCCCTTCCTCTCGCACAGTTCCATGTTAAATAACTCCGCGAATAACTGCTGAGCATATGCCCAATTCTCACGGTTGATGCAATACTTAACTTTTGGTGTTTCTATCTCACCTTGAATCAATCCTGCATCCTTCAGGGCCGACAAATGCTGACTTACAGTCGCCTTAGCTATAGGCAGTTCCTCATGAATATCCCCAAAGTAACACGTGTCCTGCTTTGCCAGGAACTTCATGATAGCGATACGTGCCGGATGTCCAAGTGCTTTGGCAAATCCCGCCAGTGTCTCAGTCTTAATGCAATATTTCTTTTCTGCCATAATAAGCGTTGTTTTGATTTCTGTTTGTAAAAGTACGAACAATAATTCAAATCACCAAGGAGGTATTTGTTATTTAACGAATATTAACCATATATTAATATAAACATACTTTGCAAGAGATGTGATAGACTATTGTATCTTTTTGACGAAACAGAAGAATGCTATAGAAAATTTTGGTGCTTATATACTTGTTGACCGAAAGGTCGGAAATTAAAAGACCATCCGAAATGGGTGGTCTTTTTGATTATTCAATAAAATTTTGTTTTGTAACCTTTGTTTTGTCGTTAAGTTTCTTTATGATTTTTGCAAGTGTATTTGCAAGTCCTCTATCGGAAGTTCTATATTCATTAACATCTTCATAATCACTATCAAGACCTTCACAACGGTATATAGTAGTATTACCTTCCTTTGATAGTATTCTTTTCGCTTTCAATGTTTCTTTGTCAAGTTCTATCAACAAACGAAATTCATAATCGTGTTCTTTACCATCCAAAACAATACTTGCGTCAATTCCATCCAAACCAATATCTTCATACCATCTATTCCGATATGTATTGTTGTAATGATTTCATTTTGTGCGTTGTAATATATATACTTAATAATAAGATTCTCGGTCAACAAGTATATAAGCCTCCAAAAAATCCCCTGTGTAATTTTTTTTTATATATACAAAGAAAAAATCCCCTTCGCATTTGAGTACTATAAAAATTCACATTTCCACAAATTCACAATTTTCCCCTATTTCGTTGTGAGTATTGGGGGGGGGGATCAGCGTATGGTTAGGGTGATGCTGTTCTTCAGTGTTTCGTTCTTAAGGATGATGTTGATGCGATATAGTTGCTCGCCCCACATGTGTAGAAGGACAGGCTCTTTGGATATATCCTTGTTCTCCACTTTTATGTCTGCCTTTGTCGTGGGATATTGCAACGTGTGACTTCCGATTTTTATTATTCCCCTTTGTGTTACTTCTGGTTTTAATGGCGTGATGAGAATCAGTCGGGTAGGGGAAATAATGTCTTGTAATTCATATTGTTCTGTGATTTGTATGGATGTTCCCTTGAGAGCTGCTGTACGTTGCCATGTCTTTACTTTTGCTTCCTTGGGATAGGCGTTGGCAATGTCGAGGGTGAGGGAGTTTTTGCCCTTGTTTATGACCTTTGCAGCGTATTGTTTACCATTGTGTTGGTCTGTACCATTTATCTGTGGTAGGTTGTGGTATTGGCTCTGCATGGTCCATATATCGTAGCGATTCTTTCCGAATGTCTGCGATGTGTATTCGCCTACTCCTGGGTCGATGAAAAGAGGTTCGCCGTCGGCATAAACGATGAAGGATCCTACGTCGTTGTGGTTGTGACTCTCGTCATTGTTTCCGCCCTTCATGGCAAGGTATAGTCCTTTCGCTGTATCAGTTGATGGGTTTGATCGTGCGGTCATGATTTGCAAATCTGGCAACCATGATTCGGTAAGTGGTTGGCGAATGGCTTCACTGCGAAGAGTAGTGAGGGTGCGGAGTAACATCAGTTCTCTGCCGAGTGTTGGGAAGTTCCCGCTTTTGTCGTATAGCCTTGCAGGATTATTCCAAAAGTCCTTCTGCTGAGCTATATAGGCAGCAAACTCGCGCATTGTCTTGTCGTTGAGATATAGGGCGAAGGGGTAGAGCACGTTGAGCTGTACGACACTCTTATTCTCATGTGCATCTGCGAAGTTCACACAGTAGTCATTGCCTATATACATCTTGTATATATAAGCGCCCATACGTGCTATTTTTGGTAGCAGTATTTGTTCTTCGTCCAGGTGAATATCAGCCTGGCTGAGCCAGTACATGCATTCAAATAGTGATGCCGCCGCACGATCCCAGTAACCTGTTCCTTCGTCGCATCCACCATCATTGGGGTATGCGTTGATGAAGGCTCGGATGCATCCCTTTATCTCGTTGAGGGCTTTTGTTTTACGGTTCTCGTCTTTCTCATAGAGCATGACGCAAGTGAGCCAGTTGGAGCATATCCATGGGTTCCAGTTCATGCCTGCTGTCTTCCACCAATACTTCTGTGCCAGCACTGGTTTCAGCATTCTACGTTCTATCTCTGCGGAGAGCCTCTTGTATATGTTTGGCGAGAAACGGTCTAACTGTGTTTTCAGTTCCTTGCCTGTCCATGCTATGAGCCCTGCTGTTTCGGCATTGAAGAGGTCAACGGTCTGTACGTCATACATAGGTATGGGACTGTTGTAGTGGGCAGGAATGCCCCACCATGTCTCTTCCATCATGACATTGAGACCATTGATGATATCTGGCATGAAACGATTCTTACCCTCTGCTATCTCTGCCATAACGAGAGCTGCCAATTGTCTGCGTCGTTCAAAGCATAGTCCTTCATACTCTGTACGGTTGCCGTCTTTCTTGAATCGAGCGAAGATGGTTGCAGGAAGTGCCTCCCATGGCTTTCCAAGGTATTGCTCTCCGTAGTGTATGTAACTGTCAAGCATAGCCTGCGGTATGGAGTCTCTGAGAGTTGCAGCAGGAGCCTGTGTGTGAATGAATATGCTTAATAGCAGAATAGATAAGAATTGTTTCATACGTTTATATTATTTAACTTCTTCCCATTTGAAAACCGCACCGTTTTTGCGTGCTGGGTCTGCGCCTTTGTAGTCCATGGAGTATGGACTGCCTGTTGTTGGGCTCTTTCCTATGTATGTATGGGTGCGTGTGCTCATGAGCATGAATTCTTTGTTGAGGTAGTCCTGCCACATGAATTCTTCGGCTTTGTCGGCATCCTTTGTCAGTCTTACGTCGCCAGGGAGTCCCATGCCGGTGACAAAGACGTAGCGTCCGTCTTCGCACTGCAGTGCCACTTTGCCGTTGCCACGGTCAATGATGTGGAACTTTGTCTCCTTGGAATGGTTTCTTGCATTGATGTCATACATCAGTCCGTGAGGCTGTGCGTGCATAGGAAGTCCTGTGGCGAGGTTGATGATGCGGAATGTCTTGCCGTAAGGAATGTTGTTGCTGCGGTCAGCCTCATGTTCTACGCAAGTGAAATTGTCAAACTGCGCAGTGCCGCCGTTCTTTCCGTTTTTGTTGAATGCGAAAAGCGATACTCTCACGCCCTGGAAGGTAACGAGCTGATAAGAAAGTCTCATTTCTGGTCCTGCCTGTTCAAAACTCTTGCCATCAAGAGAGTAAGCGTAGTGAGCGAGGTTGTTGTCGTAGTCACCTACTAACTGTAGCCATATCTTACCTGTCTTGGCGATGATAGAAGGTAACTCAATGTCAATGGTATCATTCTTTAACTGCTCAAAAGCGCGGAGGATAAGTTTATCTCCCTGTTTTACTATACCGATCCATGAACAAGGAACGTTGATGTTGCCCAAACCAGCTACGTCACCATCCTTCATTCCCTTTGTGTAGAGTTCTACGGTACATGTGCTCTTAGGACCTATAGCTCGCTGTGTCAGCGTATTACGCGCCCACATCAGCTGTGGTGCTGGCATCGTCTTCAACTGCAGGCGTCCACCTTTCAGTGACCACATATTGTCATCAGGATTATGGTTCCATTGCCATACACGTCCCAGTTGCTTACCGTTGAAGTCTTCATCGCGTATGTATGCAGCATGTGGCTTTACGTTTTCCGTGCCAGGGATGTCAGGCTTTGTCCATGTGCGTGGTGCCCTGCCGAGGTTTCCCTCCAGACCAAGCATTGGCCATCCGTCTTTCCATGTGATAGGTGCCAGGGTTACGGTGCGTCCTACGCTGTGGAAGTCCTGCATCAGCAGTGCATACCATTCGCCCTTCTGTGTCTGTACGATACCACCCTGATGGATGTTGGTACATGCCGTAGCATTTACGTCTTCTGGTCCAATCTCGAACTTGTGACCGTCAGGCATGATCCTGCCTCTCCATTGTGTCAGTCCGACAGCGTGGTAGCCAAATGTCTCATCGGCTGTAATGACGCAGTTTTCGTAAGGTCCGTTGATGGATTTTGAACGGGAGCATATTGTACGACCGTTTGGCCTGTAGTCTGTAGATATGAGGTAATACATACCATTAATCTTATACATGTGATGACCTTCGCCAACTGCTGATCCTTCTGGTATGATTATTCTGTCCGTGCCCTCTATAGGTCCGCTCATGTCTGGTTTCAGTTCAGTACAGTGCACCTCGCCATATCCATGTATTGCGTAAATCTTTCCGTCGTCATCGAAGAGTACGCTGAGGTCATATATCTTACCCTTCATGTTACTGTGCTTCCAAGGTCCACGTATGTCTTTTGACGTGAAGCACTGCAGTCCCTTGCCATTAACGTTGGAATAAAGGTAGAACATTCCGTTGGCATAGCGTATGCATGGTGCCCAAATGCCTTGACCGTATATCTCCTTGCCGTTTTTCAGGGCGAAGGCATCATCGTCGAAGTCAAAACGATCAAAACAGTAACTGACGTTCTCCCAGTTTACGAGGTCTTTGGAATGAAGTATCACCAGACCAGGTACGCAGTGCATTGTTGTTCCTGCAAGATAATAGTCGTCGCCCACTCTGATGATGTCGGGGTCAGAAAACTCATCGTAAAGCAAAGGGTTGGTGAATGTACCATTGCCGTTGTCAGCGGTCCATGAAGTAACTTGTGCGCATGCATTGCCTGCCGTTAAAATGCAAAAGAGCAATGCGGAGAAGATTTGCTTAATCATATTTTTATAGAATAGTTTTAGTTTTTTCAGTCGTAAATTAGTAGGGTAGGTCTTCTATGTTTACATCGTGTGAGTTGTTTTGGTTCATGTAACCTTTTACCCACTCCATAATAGACTCTCGTTTAGCGGATTGCTTGCCCTTGAATGGTTCTTTGGAAACGCTTTTCGTTGTAGTGCGGCGCTTGGAAGTCTTGGACGATTTAGGGTCCAGTTCTTCCTCTATCGTGATGTTGAGCTTTGCCTTTTGCTTGAGGTATTCTTGCAGGATGAGTCCGTTGTTGGCAACGTAATGCAATAACTGGAACTTTAGCTTGTAGGCTTCTTCCATAGTCTGGAGGAGGTTCGTTATTCGTTCCTTCACTTGTTTGTTGTCTGTAGGCAATGATGTTTTCTGCAAGAGGTTTCCCACAAATACAATATTGTCGCGGAAGTATTCTGCTCCCTTGATGAGTCTTTCCTGAAGTTGTATGTTCTTGTTTACGTCAGGCAGTGTAAGAACGAGGTTCTGGTATTGCTTGTGGAATCGTGCGGCGACACTTTCCACCTCCTTGAACTTTTCTGATGTCTCGGTCCATGATGTGTATGCCTTTGGATGAGATGTGTAGAAATGCTCACGCATGCAACGGATGATGTCCGTAAATCCGTATCGTAACTGGTTGAACGAGAAGAGTTCCTCTATCGTGCGCAATAGGTACTGTCGCTGCATGCACTCCATGCGTTGCTCGTCAGGCTGCTGGTGACGGGGATCGTTGTTGAAGTCGTTCACCATGTTGTCGCAGATGATTGCCGAACGGGGAATAGGTGTGCTTAGTACCATTCCTTCGAGTGATTTACATCGTGAGAGCGCTACGTATGTCTGACCATGTGCGAAGCTGTGCTGCACATCGATTATCGCATGCTCAAAGGTCAGTCCTTGTGACTTGTGTACCGTTATAGCCCATGCTGTCTTTAGTGGATATTGTGCAAATGTGCCAACTATTTCCTCTGTTATCTCCTTCGTTTCTGCATCAATGTCATATTTCGTGTTTTCCCAAGTCTCATGACCCACCTCTAAGATAGCACCATTGTCAGTAGCCCTTACGCGAATGATGTCATCGTCGAAATCGACTACTTCACCTATCATGCCGTTGTAGTATTGCTTCTGGAATGAGGAATCATTCTTGACAAACATTACCTGTGCACCTGTTTTGAGCGTCAGTTCTTGCTCCGTAGGAAATGATGATTCTGGGAAGTCTCCTGTTATGACAGCTTTGAATGAACGTTGTGGCGTATCCAACGCTTCCAATTCCTTGTGATTTATCTCATCAGCCTGATAATTGTGGGTTGTCAGACGTATATAACCATCTTTTTTCTCGGGTGTGAACTCCGCAATGTAACGCTTGTTTAGCATGGCGAGTGTGTTGTCGTCAGCAGTGTTCGTGCGTACCTTATTTAATATTTGTAGGAATTTCTCGTCCGACTGTCTGTAAACATGTTGTAGTTCTACGGTAACGAAGTCTGCCTGTTGCAGTACCTTGCTTGAAAAGAAATATGGCGTGGAGTAATACTGGCTAAGCATTCTCCATTCGTCTTCTTTTGCTACAGGTGCCAATTGCTGCATGTCACCAATCATCAGCATCTGCACGCCGCCAAATGGTCTGTTGCGATCTCGATATTGTTTGAGTACACTGTCTATGGCATCCAGAACGTCAGCTCTAACCATACTTATCTCGTCAATGACTATCAGGTCAATGCTGCGAATTAGTTTCAGTTTCGACTTTTTGAACTGATACTTTTTTGCTTGTTGCATGCCTGGTATCTGCGGACCGAAATTGAGTTGGAAGAAAGAGTGGATGGTTGTTCCCTGCGCATTTATGGCAGCAATGCCTGTTGGCGCTACTACCACCATTCGTTTTGGTAGTGTCGTGCGGAGATTGCGCAGGAACGTTGTTTTGCCGGTACCCGCCTTTCCTGTAAGGAAAAGGTGAGTATCGGTGTTCGCTATTATTCTGTATGCTAATTCTAACTCTTTGTTTTCCATGTTTACATGCTATAGCTGAAACCTACGCTGAGGTATTCCTTGAATTGCCAAAGGGAACTGTCGTCCTTTCGCTTTACACTGTCATCAAAACGTGGATACAGGAAGAGGTTTGCGGAGAGATATTTGTTGAATTTGAAGGTAAACGTATTCTCGCATTCAAATTCAAACTTGTGGTATGTGGTATATGCATACATGCGCATCTGCCACTTGAAGAAATCCCATGGTGTATAGACCATGTCAACGGTAACCTGTGAACCATAGTCGTTGAGTGAGTGATGGTTCTTTGCTATACCGAAACTTTCTGCAAGGTCAACGCGATCTACATATTTAAGGTTGTATGCTATCGGTGCCAAATGTACGTTGCCCTTCAACTTGCCTTTGAAGAAGTCCATGTTATAGTCCATACCCAAGGATACGTTAAGGTTGAAAGGTGACATGAAGTCGGAGAAGACTTTTTTGTTGTTATTCTTGTAACCTTTCGTAAACTGCGTATTAGCAATAAGTTGCGCCGTATAGTACCAGTTTTTATGCGCCTGAATACCAAGCTTTGAAGTGTAACGTATAAGGTCCTCTGAAGACTTGAACTTATTAACCGTGTCAGACTCTGATGTCATGAAACCTAATTTCATCTCGAGTTTGTTGTCCCACTTCACCTTTTGCTTGTTGTTGTAGTTGTATTGCAGCGTGACAGAACCGAGCATTGAGTAACTGTTTGAACCGCTTTTGTACCAGTTTGCAGTAACGTAGTTCTGCATGAACTGAAGGTAATAATCACCGTTGAACTTCCAGAAGTTAGGTTTCTTTATGAAAAGGTCTATTGTGTCATTCGCTATGGCTTGTGGTGCCGTTTTTGCTGCTACTGCAGCAGCACTAGCCTGTTCTGCCAATTGCATTTTCTCTGGTTCGCTGTTCAGTGGAGCTCCGCTGTTATCTTTGGCTTTTGACAGTTTGTCTGCAGAATATGCAACCAAATCAGGACGCTTCATGTACAAGTTCATAAGTGCAGCATCCTCTTCGTTAGTCTTTTTGCCCATAGAGAAAAGGTTGTTAGCGATACCTGAATAATATGCAGTAGGTGCGAAAAGACGATATGTACCACTGTTGGCATTGTAGCCATTTGCATTTCGAAGTGAGTCATTAGCCGCCATGAGTGAATCTATCTGCTTGCGATATAATACTAAAGAGTCACTATATGCCTGTGTCACAATGGCAGAAGGTGATGGCGTCTTTTTCGTTTGTTTTGTGTTGCGTTGTGCAGAGGCATTGAGCGTTAGAGATAATGCCAGAGCGATAAGATAAAAATATTTGTTCATGCGCATGTTATTTTTATTAAGTGTTGTAACTGCAAAGTTACTTCAAAAAATCCATATTATTGTCCTTACGTGGTAAAAAGTGATACAAAGTGTTATTATTTTGAAGAAAATACAGCAAATCTTCTCTTGTTTGAAGAAAAAATAGTAATTTTGCAACTTAATTGGCAAGTTATTTGTCATAATCATCATACACAACACATACAACACAATACAATTATGGCACAGACAAAGTACATTTTCGTGACGGGCGGAGTGGTTTCGTCACTTGGTAAGGGAATTATCTCTTCCTCTATCGGCAAGTTGCTCCAGGCAAGAGGTTACAACATTACGATCCAGAAGTTTGATCCTTATATCAATATCGATCCGGGTACGCTGAATCCTTACGAACACGGAGAGTGCTATGTCACTGTTGACGGCATGGAGACCGACCTTGACCTCGGACACTATGAGCGTTTTACGGGAATACAAACTACCAAGGCAAACTCCATGACCACAGGTAGGATATATAAGTCAGTCATTGACAAGGAGCGCCGCGGCGACTATCTTGGAAAGACGATACAGGTAGTGCCACATATCACAGACGAGATAAAGCGATGCATACAGTTCCTTGGAAAGAAAGGTAACTATGACTTCGTTATCACAGAGATTGGTGGTACCATTGGTGACATAGAGAGCGCACCTTTCCTTGAGGCTATCCGTCAGTTGAGATGGGAACTGGGAAGGAATGCTGTTAATGTACACCTTACTTACGTGCCATATCTTAAGGCTGCGGGTGAGTTGAAGACAAAGCCTACACAGCACTCTGTTAAAGAGTTGCAGTCTGTTGGTATTCAGCCTGACATCCTCGTTTTGCGTACTGAGAAGCATTTGTCTGATTCCGTTCGCATGAAGGTCGCTTCTTTCTGTAATGTTGATTTGGAGTGCGTGGTGCAGAGCGAGGATTTGCCAAGCATCTATGAAGTGCCAGTAAGCATGCAGCAGCAGGGACTTGATGCCGCAATATTGCGCAAGCTTGATATACCTGTTGGCGAGACACCGGCTTTGGGACCTTGGAAGAACTACCTTGAGCGCCGCCGTAATGCTACAAAGGAAGTGAAGATAGGACTCGTAGGAAAGTATGACCTGCAAGATGCGTATAAGTCAATACGAGAGTCTTTGCTCCATGCCGGCGTTTACAATGATCGCAAAACGGTCATTACCTACATAAACTCCGAGAAGATAACAAAGGAGAATGTTGCAGAGATGCTTGAAGGACAGGATGGCATAATGATTTGTCCAGGCTTCGGACATCGTGGCATAGAGGGAAAGGTTATTGCTGCACAATATACTCGTGAGCATGACATCCCAACGTTCGGTATCTGTCTCGGCATGCAGATGATGGTAATAGAGTTTGCAAGGAACGTGCTTGGATATTCTGATGCCAACTCACGCGAGATGGATGAGAAGACAATGCACAATGTCATTGACATCATGGAGAATCAGAAGAATATCTCCAATATGGGTGGTACAATGCGACTCGGTGCTTATGATTGTGTGTTGACAGAGGGATCTCGTACATATGAAATATATGGTCAGGCGCACATACAGGAGCGTCATCGCCATCGCTATGAATTTAATAACGCATATAAGGAAGAATATGTGAAGAAGGGAATGCAGTGTGTGGGTCTTAACCCTGAGAGCGATCTCGTGGAAATTGTTGAGATACCAGAACTGAAGTGGTACATCGGAACACAGTTCCATCCAGAGTATCAGAGTACTGTGCTCAAACCACATCCTCTATTCCTTGACTTCATAAAGACAGTCATTAATTAACAAAAAACATAAATCGTGGATAAAAACACCATTACAGGTTTCGCACTTATTGCATTAGTGCTTTTCGGATTTACTTGGTTCAATAAGCCTTCGCAGGAGGAGATTGATGCCAAACGTATTAGTGATTCTATTGAGGCAGTAGAAAGACAGAAGGCAGAGGAAAAGAAAAAGATAGCAGATATCCAACGCAAGGCGGAAGCTATCAAGGCAGCAGAGGAAGACTCCACTGCGCTGTTCTTTGGTTCGCTGACAGGCACTGCAAAGCAGGTGGTACTGCAGAATGAAAAGATTGCCCTTACGTTTACAACAAAGGGTGCCGTTGTTGAGAAGGCTGTTGTAAAAGGCTTTAGCGACAATGAGGGAAATAAGGATGTGACACTCTTTGATAAGGCATCTCAGAAACTTAATTTCCTCTTTACGGCAAAAGAGACAAACATCTCAACAGCAGACCTTTACTTCAATGATGTTGAAGTAACAGATAATACTGTTTCCTTTACAGCAAAGGCAGCAGAGGGCAAGACTATAACGATTACTTATACTCTGCATGATGACTATCTGCTTCACTGCGCTATCAAGGCAAATGGCATGGGTGGACTATTCAGCCCTAATACCACAACAATGGATATTGATTGGCAGGAGACTTGTAAGCAGCAGGAGAAAGGTTTTACATTCGAGAACCGTTATTCTACTCTTACCTATCACTTTGTTGATGGAGGTACAGACTACTTGAGTGAGACCAGTGAAAAGGTTGACGAACCTGTAGAGGAGGCTATCGACTGGGTGGCATTCAAGAATCAGTTCTTCTCTGCTGTGATGATAGCCAAGAGTAATTATAAAGAAAACGCACTTGTAACAAGTATTCCTCATGAGAAGGGTTCTGGTGTGTTGAAAGATTATCAGGCAAAGCTGAAGACGTATTTTGATCCTAATGGTGTTAATGCCACTGAGCTTGAGTTCTACTACGGACCAAATGATTTCCGTTTGCTTCAGGACGTTCAGGAGCATTCTACGTTCAAGAAGGATTTGGAGATGGAACGTCTTGTTTATCTTGGTTGGCCACTATTCCGTTATATCAACCGTTGGTTCACACTCTATGTGTTTGATTTCCTTCGTGCATTTAACATTCCGATGGGTATCATTCTTATTCTCATCACTTTGTTACTTAAGGCTATCACCTTCCCAATGGTGAAGAAGAGTTATATGTCAAGCGCTAAGATGCGTGTTCTCCGTCCAAAGCTCGATGAGGCGACAAAGAAGTATAACAATCCTGAGGATGCTATGCAGAAGCAGCAGGCTATGATGCAGTTGTATTCAGAATACGGCGTATCACCACTCTCCGGCTGTCTGCCAATGCTTATACAGATGCCTATCTGGATTGCCATGTTCAACTTCGTGCCTAACGCAATACAGTTGCGTGGACAGTCTTTCCTTTGGATGGATGATCTCTCAACCTATGATCCTATTGTGGAGTGGGGCACTAACCTTTGGCTTATTGGTGATCATATCTCACTTACATGTATCCTCTTCTGTGTAGCTAACCTTCTGTATTCTTGGCTCACAATGCGCCAGCAGCGTGATCAGATGGTAGGTCAGCAGGCAGAGCAGATGAAGATGATGCAGTATATGATGCTTATTATGCCACTGATGTTCTTCTTCATGTTCAACGACTATTCTTCTGGTCTTAACTTCTACTACTTCATCTCGCTCTTCTTCTCTGCTGCTATTATGTGGACTCTGCGTAAGACAACGGATGATGAGAAGTTGTTGGCTTATCTTGAGGCTCGTCGAGAAGAGAACAAGAAGAACCCACGCAAGATGTCTGGATTGGCTGCTCGTCTGCAAGCTATGCAGGAGCAACAGCAGAAACTTCAGCAGCAGCGCGAAGAACTGCGTCGCAAGAATGCTGCACTGCGTGGTGAGTAATAAACGGTAACGTATAATGACTTTTCGGTAATGGTAGTAATGAAAAGATTACTCCTTATTATATTTATAGAGGTTCTGTGCATAAGTGTTTATGCGCAGAACCTTCTTGGTATAGTGACGAATGACAAGGGAACGCCGATGCCTTACGCAACGGTTTATATCGAAGCATTAAAGCAAAGTGCAATATGCGATGCTAATGGTAGGTATGAGTTTGTCGCATTGCCAAAAGGAAAACACACTTTGAGGGCGTCGTTCATTGGTTATCATACAGCAACAATGGTTGTTGATACTGAGACAATGACGCATGCGGACTTTAAGTTGAGTGAAGAGGTCGTATCCCTTAATGAGTTTATCGTACTTCCTAAAGGGATGGATTTCTGTCAGTATGTGATGTCACAACTTGACAAGAATCGTAAACCTTTGAAAAAGCGTCTTGCGAGCTATGATTGTCGTACAACCGCTACTATGGAGAAGTCTATTGACTTGTCGGAACTGCGCAAGCAACGTACTATTCGCTTTGCTCTATGGGTAGCGGGATGGGCAAAGAATTTTGATACCTTCGTGAAATACAAGGACCTTCGCATGACAATGGCGGAGGATGTGCATTTCAATAAAGGAACGATAACCAATTCAAAGCTTCAGATTATCTCAACTATACCAAAGTTGACGGCTTCTGAACTAAAGTCAATAGGAAAGAAAGACTGGTTCCTGGATGATAATTCCTATGATCGTTTCTATGATGAGATGCATAAGAAGATAAAGGCATTGCAGTCTAAGAAAAGTAAATACAAACTGTCTTTCCATGGTAGTTATGAAGAGGGCGGAAAGACTATATACATTATGCGCTATGGACATACGCAGGTTGATGTGGTAAGCGGTTGCTGGCAGATACGCCGAATGCGATATAAAAGTAATAGTAGAAGTATATACTTTGAATTTCAGGAACTCTCTCCTGGCGTGTTTTTGCCTGTATCAGGACATGCGGAGTATGATATCAACTATACGGGTTATCCAAAAGGTACCGTTAAGATGTCTATGTCGTATAAATACAGAAATATCGTGAAACTGAAGAAATAACTAATTTTCATCGACGCCTAAGCCGAATAATGCGAAATCGCCTTTCGTCGGATCGTCGGGGAATATTTCCTTAAGTCTTTCTGTTAGCCGTTTGGCTGTTGACATTGAAGTGCTTTTTGATGTTAATAGACCCAATCTCATGGCTTCTTGCACTACATGCGTATCCATAGGAATGATAAGCGTCCTTTTGTCTATGATGTCATTCCATAATCCAATATCTACAGGCGAGTTATCTCTTACCATCCAGCGAAGGAACATGCAAATGCGTTTGCATGATGATTGTGTGTTCTTCGGTATTATTCCTTTACTTCCATGATCGTTGAACCATTTACATAATGCTTCAATGGCAAGAAAAGCGTCGCCTTTTTCTTGTATCAGCGAAAGGTGTGAGACAAATTCCTTCATGCTGCCATATTCCTTTACCATCGCTGCAAGTGCATTAAGCATGTCGTGCATCATCTTGTTTGTGTAAAGGCGATAATAACACTCTTCGTTTTCTGGTATGTCAAGGATATATTGTCCGCTGATAAGCCATTCTTTTACATTGCCTTTGCTGGCGTCAAGAATCTTTTGTATCTTTGGAAGAAACTGTTTCCTGCTTCCGTAACTTAAGCTGGAAGCAATAAAAGCAAGGAGTTCCTTGTTGGTATCTCCCTTAACCTGGTGCATAAACCAGGAAGGGTCACCAACGAGGAACTCCTCTTTTTCATATTTATCAGCCAATGACTTAAGATGATTGTTCAACTCAGTATCAATTGGCTTGTTATTCATAAGTAATCCTTTATTATGAATTATGCATTATGCATTATGCATTATGCATTGATTACAGGATAGACTTAACAGTCTCGAGCATGCCCTTAGAAGCGATGTCGTTCAGGAAGCCTTCAACCATGTCTGTGAGACCAGGGATTGTGTTGAGATCACCGTGCTCACCCCAGATCCAATCAGCAGCAAGAACACCCTCTGCCACCTTACGTGTGTCGTTAGAAGCCCAAAGCTGTGTGAGGAGATCCATAATCTTCTGATCATCGTTAGGTGTGATAGGTGCGCCGTCTGCACGTGTACCACCCTTATAGTAAGTGATGATAGCAGCAAGACCAAGAACAAGACCCTTAGGCAGCTCACCCTTACGCTCGAGGTAAACCTTTACTCCTGGAAGATCACGAGCCTGGAACTTAGGGAATGAGTTGAGCATGATAGATGTTACCTGGTGGTCAACGTATGGGTTGTCGAAGCGCTCGAGTACGTCTGCAGCGAACTGCTGAAGCTCTTCCATTGGGAGGTTCAGAGTCTGCATAAGCTCATCATACTGTACCTTCTTGATGTACTTGCCTACAACCTCATCGTGAAGAGCATCGCGAACGATGTTGATGCCTGAGAGGTAAGCAACAGGAGAGAGAACAGTGTGAGGTCCGTTGAGAAGAGTTACCTTACGCTCGTGGTATGGAGCCTCAGACTCAGCGATGAGAACGTTAAGACCAGCCTGGTCAGCAGGGAACTCCTTACGAAGTTCTTCACATGTCATGTTCTCAGCCTTCTCGATAACCCAGAGGTGGAAGATTTCTGCCTGTACAACGAGGTTGTCATTGTAGCCGACCTTCTCGCGAATCTGGTTGATTTCGTTACGTGGGAAGCCTGGTACGATACGGTCAACGAGTGTTGCACATACATAGTTGTACTTCTCGAACCACTCAGAGAATGCAGCAGCCTTCTCACCGAAGTCTTCCTTCCAGAGCTCGATATACTTGCGGATGCAGTCCTTCAGGTGGTGACCGTTGAGGAAGATAAGCTCACATGGCATGATGATGAGACCCTTAGAAGGATCACCGTCGAATGCATTGAAGCGGTTCCAAAGGAGCTGTGTCAACTTACCTGGGTATGAAGAAGCAGGAGCGTCAGAGAGTTTGCATGAAGGATCGAATGCGATACCTGCCTCTGTTGTGTTAGAAATAACGAAACGAATCTCTGGCTGCTCAGCGAGAGCCTGATATGCCCAGTGCTGTGCGTATGGGTCAATACCACGAGAGATAACGTCGATACGATCAAGAGTGTTTACTGGCTCGCCGTTCAAACGTCCCTGAAGGTTTACGTGGTACAGACAGTCCTGACCGTTAAGCCACTGAACCATACCCTTGTCGATAGGCTGTACAACAACAACAGAACCGTTGAAGTTTGTCTTAGCGTTCATGTTCCAAACAATCCAGTCAACGAATGCGCGGAGGAAGTTACCCTCACCAAACTGGATAATCTTTTCAGGCATTGCACTCTTAGGCGCAGTGCGCTTGTTCAAAGCAGGTAATTTTGCCATGTTTTGTTTTTGTTAGAATTATTGTTAGTTTTTGTATGTTTAAGAAACTATATTAGATTTCTTGCAAAATTAATAAAAAAGGTTGAAACAAAAGAACAATTCATATCTTTCCTTATTAATTTAGTAAATTTTAACCTCTTAATTTCCTTTATGGCTCATTTCTTGTGCGTAATTTCCAATAATCTTAGTAACTTTGCAGAAAAATTGTTAAAGTTGGGTTAAATACTACAATGCTAAAACGATGAAGGTAAAGGAACAGGATACGGTAAAAGGACATTTGTATATGCTTACCGCCGCAGCAATGTGGGGAATGATGGCGCCGTTAGGCAAGGATGCTATGGCAAACGGCATTTCTGGCGTAGGAATGGTAGGCATCCGAGTGATGGGAGGAGCGTTATTATTCTGGTTAGCTAGTATTATAAGTAAGGTGTGCGCTAAGGATGATGAAGTGCGCGACACTGTAAGACTCGGTGACAGAAAGGAATTGCTGTGGCTTTTTGGCGCTGGAATGTTTGCAATAGTGTTCAATCAGTGTAACTACATCATCGGATTGAGTATCACTTCACCATTGAATGCAAGCATTATGACCACCACGATGCCTATCATCACAATGGTCCTGGCAGCACTGATAATCAAGGAAACAATAACATTCCGTAAGGTTAGTGGCTTAGTGTTAGGATGTCTTGGCGCTCTTGTTATCATCATGACATCAGCTGGTGGAGCGCGTGAAGGTGGAGTATTGCTTGGTGACGTAATGTGCATAGCAGGACAGTTTTCCTATGCTTTTTATCTCACAGCTTTCAAGGGTGTTATAAGTCGTCATAATGCAATAACATGCCAGAAATGGATGATGACATTTGCTGCTATTGTCCTGATGCCGTTGACATTACCATATCTCTTTGAAGTGCAATGGGGAACATTGAGTGCCGTGACATATCTCGAAACAGCCTTTGTCGTTGTTGGTGGCACATTCTTTTCTTTCCTTTGCAGCACAAAGGCACAGAAGATACTTTCTCCAACAATTATTGCCATGTACAATTACGTACAGCCTATCGTAGCGTGCACGCTGTCAGTGCTTTTAGGACTTGGCATATTTGGTTGGAGTCATATCGCCGCAATAATACTTGTCTTTTCCGGCGTATATCTTGTTACTCACCACAAGTAAATGCAAAAGCAATATAGCTGAAATGAGAAATCACCAAAAGGTATTATGCCTTTTGGTGATTTTTTATTATATCAATGAAATAAGCATGCATGCTTGTGTCATCGTTCAACTCTGGGTGGAATGAACATGCAATCATATTGTTCTGTTGCACCGCTATGATATGATTGTCAAGAACAGACAGCACCTTAACGTTGTCATCACTCTGCTCTACATACGGAGCTCTGATGAAAGTCATTGGAATAGTGCCTACGCCCTCTACGATGTGTTCTGTGTAGAAACTTCCTAACTGTCGTCCGTAAGCATTGCGCAACACTGTAATGTCCATGCATCCAAGATGCTTCTTGTCCAACAGTATCATTCCTGCGCAAGTGCCAAATGTAGGCAGTCCTGCAGAGATAGCGTTGCGAAGAGGTTCCAGCATGTTTTCGTCACGCATAATCTTCATCATCGCCGTACTCTCACCACCAGGAAGGATGAGTCCCTTTTCCTTGTCGTCGCTATTGATGAAACAGTTCCAATCGTTGAGGTTTCTTATAAGAATACTCTCAAATCCTAAACGATGGAGCATCTGCTGATGTTCAGCAAATGCTCCTTGTAATGCTAATATTGCTATGTTCATTTATTTTCCGCGTTCTGCCATAAGGAGTTCAATCTCCTGTTCGTTGATACCCACCATAGCCTCTCCTAAGTCTTCGCTCAGTTCAGCGAGAATCTTAGGGTCGTTATAATTAGTCACAGCCTTTACGATTGCCTGTGCACGCTTTTCTGGATCGCCGCTCTTGAATATGCCGCTACCAACGAAAACGCCCTCTGCACCGAGTTGCATCATCAGTGCTGCGTCAGCAGGTGTAGCAACGCCACCGGCAGCAAAGTTTACAACAGGCAACTTACCGTTCTCATGAACATACTGTACCAGGTCATAAGGCACGCGCAACTGCTTTGCAGCCTCGTACATTTCGTCTTCGCTCATGCTTACAAGACGGCGTATCTCACTCTGCATCATGCGCATATGACGTACAGCCTGAATAATATCTCCAGTACCAGGCTCGCCTTTTGTACGTATCATTGTAGCACCTTCGTTGATACGGCGTAATGCCTCGCCAAGATCTTTTGCACCACAAACGAATGGTACGTTGAACTTACGCTTGTCAATGTGGTAGATGTCATCAGCAGGCGACAGTACCTCACTCTCGTCAATGTAGTCAATTTCAATAGCCTCGAGTATCTGTGCCTCTGCAAAATGACCTATGCGACACTTTGCCATGACAGGAATTGTTACTGCCTCCTGTATGCCGCGAATCATCTTTGGGTCACTCATACGAGATACACCGCCAGCTGCACGAATGTCAGCAGGGATGCGCTCCAAAGCCATTACTGCACAAGCACCAGCAGCCTCGGCAATCTTTGCCTGCTCTGGTGTCGTTACGTCCATTATTACACCGCCCTTAAGCATTTGTGCAAGGTTACGGTTAAGTTCTGCTCTATTTTCCATTTCTTTTCTATTGTTTAATTTTGAATGCAAAGTTATTACATGATTCCGAAATGGGAAAAATACTGTTCCAATATCGGTAAGTTATATACTTAAAGAAGAAATATTGCAAATATCGGAATACTTGTTTGGTATAACACAAGGAAATTATTATCTTTGCAGAAGAATAGATTATATATTATTATATGAATACAGTACTTTGCATAAACGGTTCTGATAGCATGGGCTATTCAGGCATACAGGCTGACATCCGCACGATAAAGGATTTGGGCGGATATGCTGTTACTGCGGTGACATCGGTAACGGCACAGAATTCCTCTGGCATAGCAGAAGTATATGACCTTCCAGCAGAATTAGTGGTAGGACAAGTTAGGACTGTTTTTGAAGAGGCGCATCCCGATGTGGTGAAGGTAGGTATGGTGAACGATAAGCAGACAATACGTGAAATAAGAAATGAGATTGTCGGTTGCGGAAAGATTGTCTGTTCGCCTGTTATCCTTTCTTCTTCAGGCACGTTGCTTATGTCCAATGAATCCATACGTGCATATTGCAGACAACTGTTGCCTATATGTTCATTGCTGATAGTGAAATGTACCGATGCCGAAATAATTCTCGGACGCAGGATATGTACCGATGATGACATGCAGGTAGCGGCAAGAGAACTGCGTGAGATGGGTGCCGAATGGGTATTGTTGAGGGGCGGTACCTATAATAGTGAACGAATAAACGCCTTGCTTTTTGGCGCTGACGTAAACAGATATTTTTCTTCCGTCAATGTAAAAGGATGGCAGCGGCACGGAGTAGGCGGTACTTTGTCAACAGCTATTGCTGCCCGACTGTCGAAAGGTGACAATATGCTCATGGCTGTTGCCAATGCCCATAACTATATGCATTGTCAGGTAGTCTATTCATCATCGCGTCAGCAATCTGTTCAACCAAATGTATTGTACGACCGTTTTATGACCATACTGTCAGATAATTACACGAAGGCACATGATGTGGCATATTACGCCGATGCATTGTCTATATCTACACGCTATCTTTCGCAGATAACAAAAACTATTTCCGGTCGTTCGCCAAAACAGATTATTGATGATTACCTGCTCAGGGAGTGTGAGCAACTGCTACATACCACATCTTTGTCTATTCAGCAAATAGGTATTCAATTGGGATTCCCTTCACAGATTGCTTTTGCCAAGTTCTTTAAGGCAAAGAGAAATATATCTCCTACATCGTTTAGAAACAATTATGGGACAAGAGAGTAATACTCCTGCCCCATAATGTTTATGCGCTGATAATAAATTTACTAGTAAATTCTTTGCAATCTTATAACTTTTACACAGAATTTACTAGTAAATTTTGTGTTGGTGTAATGACTTTACAGTGCTAACCAGTTACTAATCATTGTTCGTCCTTCTGTAGTTAGGACGCTCTCTGGATGGAACTGTATGCCGTGAATGTCAAGTGTGCGGTGGCGAAGTGCCATTACCTGACCTTCATCGCTTTCTGCCGTCACCTCAAGGCACTCTGGGAAGTTCTCTTTGCTGACAACCCATGAATGGTAGCGTCCCATGGTGATGCGCTCTGGTAGTCCTGCGAAGATTGGGTCTATGCCGAATTGTGTTCCTTCCGTTGCTACGCCATGGAACACCTGTGAGAGGTTTTCCAACTTTCCGCCAAAAGATTCGCCTATTGCCTGATGTCCTAAGCATACGCCAAGTATAGGCTTCTTGCCTGCGAAGGTTTTGATAACGTCAAGGAGCAGTCCCGCTTCTGATGGTATGCCAGGACCAGGAGAGAGTATTATCTTGTCGAAAGCCTCAAGCTGTGGCAACTCAAACTGATCGTTACGGTAAACGGTAACGTCAGCTCCGAGTTCCTTTACGAGGTGACTCAGGTTGTATGTGAATGAGTCGTAATTGTCTATGATAACTATTTTCATAATGTCTCTGCTATTTTTATTGCCTTTACCAATGCACCCAACTTATGGTTTACCTCCTGTAGTTCGTATTCTTCATTGCTTTTTGCCACAATGCCTGAGCCTGCCTGGAACCATAGTTCGCCATTACGTGCGATGAATGTACGGATAACGATAGCCTGATTCAGGTTTCCATTGAGTCCGATATAACCAATGCAACCACCGTATGCGCCGCGGTTATGCGGTTCAAGCTCAGAGATAATCTGCATGGCGCGAACCTTTGGCGCACCGCTGAGCGTACCTGCAGGGAATGTGTCAATAAATGATTTAATCTTATCGGCACCATCTTCAAGTTGTCCGCTTACACGTGACACGAGGTGGATGACATGTGAATAGAACTGCATGTCCTTGTAGAAATCTACCTTCACACCGTGACAGTTGCGTGAGAGATCATTGCGCGCAAGGTCAACAAGCATTACGTGTTCAGCATTCTCCTTTGGATCATTGCGAAGGTACTCTGCGTTCTTCTTGTCCTGTTCATTGTTTCCTGTGCGTGGCGTAGTGCCGGCAATAGGGTCTATGAACGCTGTCTCGCCCTCTATACGACAGTGTGTCTCTGGTGAAGAACCGAAGATACGGAAGCCTCCGAAGTCAAAATAGAAGAGATATGGCGAAGGATTGATGCTGCGCAGTGCACGATAGAGTTTGAAGTCATCGCCTTCGTACTTATGAATGAAGCGGCGCGAGATGACAATCTGGAAGACATCGCCACGCAGACAGTGCTTGATACACTGGCGAATGTTCGCCTTGTGCTCTTCGTCTGTGAGTGTTGATGTTGTCTCGCCAACAGGATGAAACTCGTATGGCTGGATGTTAGCCTTGTTCATCTTCTTCAGTAACTCGTCAAGCTGTGCTATTCCGGCATTGTTTGCATCATCAGCATCGCTTGGGGTGAGGGTGACGAGGGTGAGATTGTTGTTGAAATGGTCGAAGATGATAATGTCGCGGTACATTATATACATAATATCCGGTGCGTCATTCTTCTCTTCTGTTGAGTCCTTGACTGGGATATTCTCAAAGTATCTTACTGCGTTAAAAGTGGTGTAACCATATAGTCCGCAGTAGTTTGACGCTTCACCTTCAACCGAGAAGGAAGAAATGAAATCGTTGACAAGGCGCTCTACAGGATAGTCAGAACTGATTTCCTGTTTTGTGACAGTGCCATCAGGATAGTGACATTCTCCAACTCCGTGACCAACAGACACGGATGCTATTGGGTTGACACCAATGAAGGAACGAGAATTGTCCTTGTCATGATAGTCAGAAGACTCCATCAGTGCTGACTGTGGATATAAGTCACGCAGTCGCATATATACACTTACCGGCGTATAGAGGTCGGCAAGGATGGTTCGGGTTGTAGTTTTGTATGTGTACATTATAGAGATATTTCTGACTGATGTGAGAGATAAGTGTCAAGGTCTTTGTCGCCACGGCCTGATACGGTGAGGACAACGACATCGTCTTTCTTAAACTGTGATGCGACCTTTGGAAGAAGGGCAAGAGCATGTGCAGACTCAAGAGCAGGAATGATACCTTCCATGCGCGTAAGTTCAAAGGCTGCGCGCAGTGCTTCGTCATCGTTGGCAGGGAGCACCTGTGCTCTTCCTGTTTCATAAAGGTTACAGTGCAGAGGACCTGTGCCAGGATAGTCCAGTCCCGCAGAGATAGAGTAAGGCTCTATTATCTGTCCGTCTTCCGTCTGCATCAGTTTGATGCGTGAACCATGAAGAATGCCGAGTGTACCTACCTGCATTGATGCTGCAGTCTTGTCGGTATCAACACCAAGTCCGCCAGCTTCGCCAAGTATTATCTTTACTCGTTCATCATCAAGGTAATGGTATATAGTACCTGCAGCATTGGAACCACCGCCTACGCATGCCATGAGATAGTCAGGATAGTCACGGCCTATCTTCTCCTGCAACTGCCATTTTATTTCCTCAGAGATAACACTCTGCAGACGTGCTACCATCTCCGGATAAGGGTGTGGGCCTACTGTTGAACCGATGATATAGAATGTATCGGATGGGTTGCAGCACCAGTCGCGAATAGCTTCGTTGGTACCGTCTTTAAGTGTCTTGTTGCCAGACTCTACCGGGTGTACTGTTGCACCAAGCATCTTCATGCGCTCAACGTTTACGTGCTGGCGCTGAACATCAAGGGCACCCATATATACTGTGCATGGCATGTCCATCAGTGCACATGCTGTAGCTGTCGCTACTCCGTGCTGACCAGCACCTGTTTCAGCGATGATACGTGTCTTACCCATCTTCTTTGCGAGGAGAATCTGTCCAAGAGCATTGTTGATTTTATGTGCTCCGGTGTGGTTAAGGTCCTCACGCTTCAGGTAAAGCTGGCAGCCGTACTTCTCGCTCATGCGCTTTGCATAGTAGAGTGGGGAAGGACGACCTACATAGTCCTTCAACAGTGCGTGGTATTCCTTCTTGAATTCCTCGCTCTCAATGATAGGCTCGTATGCTTTTTTCAGGTCTTCAACGGTTTTGTAAAGTATCTCTGGTATGTAGGCTCCGCCGTAATTACCGTAGAAGCCTTGTTCGTTTACTGTATATTTACTCATGTTGTTCAAATTGAAAAAGGAAAGTTGAAAATTGAAAATTAGCTGAGGCAGGTTACTTACTTGCTTAGGGCGTCATAGAGATCGTCCATTGCCTTGTCGGCGTTGCCGTTGGCATTGTCAAGAAGCTGTACGAATTTTGAACCGATAATAGCACCCGCAGCATTCTGCTGTGATGACTCTAACGTCTGCTTGTTGCTGATTCCGAATCCTATCATGCGTGGGTTGCGCAGATTCATGCCGTTGATGCGCTGGAAGTATTCCTGCTTCGCTTCGTCAAAGGATTTCTGTGCTCCTGTAGTAGAGGCAGAGCTGACCATATAAATGAAACCATCGGTGTTGTCATCGATAAAGCGGATGCGCTCTTCGCTTGTCTCTGGTGTTATGAGCATTATGATACGGATGTCGTATTTGTCTGCTATAGGCTTCAGCTCAAGGTAATCATCGAATGGTAAATCAGGGATGATTGCTCCTGAAACACCACATTCCTGACATGTCTTGAAGAAATTCTCAAAGCCATACTGCATCATCACATTTAGATAACCCATAAGGATGAGAGGTATGTTGACCTCGTCCTTGATAGCCTTGAGCTGTGAAAAGAGTTTGCGAAGGCTCATTCCGTTCTTCAACGCTTTTGTGGCTGCTGCCTGAATGACAGGTCCGTCAGCCATAGGGTCGCTGAAAGGAACGCCAACCTCTATCATGTTGATGCCACGACGTTCGAGTGTCTTTATGATATCTCCTGTGCCTTCCAATGTAGGACAACCAGCACAGAAATATAATGACAACAGCTTGCTGTCTTTGTTGTCGGAGAAAAGTTTGTTTATCTTATTCATTTGTTCTTATCTTTTTTATGAAGTCGTCAAGTTTTTTTACATTCTTCAGCGCTGGTTCGTCTTCAAAGCGACTGTTAAGGTCTATGCCTATGCACATGGGGTGATGATAATCTTTTATGCGTTGTGTATCATCTGGACCTATACCGCCCGAGAGTATGAATGGGATGTTGCCATCATAGTGGTCAAGTACACTCCAGTCAAACTGTTCTCCCGAACCTCCTACGCATTTACACTTTGTGTCAAAAAGCAGTAAGTCTGCATATCCATCGTACTGTTGCCATCGTTTTACATCGTCAGCCTCGCGGATGCTCAATGCCTTGATGATTTTTACATCTGGAAGTATGTCTGGGATAAGCGTACGCTTAAGATTGTCTATGTATGTAGGGGATTCATTTCCATGCAACTGAATATAGTCAAGATGGTAGTTATATGCATGTGTGATTACCGTTTGGGGCATCTCATCAACAAAGACACCTACATGCTTGCATCCGGAGTTTATCGTTTTTACGATTTCTTCTTCCGCCTCGTCGGGTATGATGCCTGCATGAACAGGTATGCTGCTGACGTATCTTGGACTCTTAGGCCAGAATATTAATCCCATGAGATCTATTCCTAATGCCTTAACTGCGCGTATGTTGTCTGGATCGCGCATGCCACAAACTTTTATTAATTCACATTTCATAATGCTAATACCACAACCTACTTTACTACTTCTGCAATGAAATCCTTTAATGACGCTCCTGGATTAGGAGTCTTCATGAAGTTCTCGCCGATGAGGAAACCGTTGAAGCCTGCCTGACGCAGTTCTCTTACTGTCTCTGCATTGCTGATGCCGCTTTCGCTTACCTTACATGCATCCTTTGGTAATAGTTCTGCCAGACGATAGGAATTCTCTACCTTTGTTACAAAAGTGCCAAGATTGCGGTTGTTTATTCCGCACATATCGGCACCAAGCGCTGCGTATTCCAATTCTTCTTCGCTGTGCATCTCAAGGAGAATCTCAAGACCAAGTTGGTGAGCCATATTCATGAGTGAGGCACATTCCTTCTTTGTAAGACATGCTGCAATCAACAGTGCTGCTGAGGCTCCACACTTGCGAGCCTGAAACAACTGGTACTCATCGATAACGAAATTCTTGTAAAGCACAGGGATGGTGACACCTGATTCTCGTGCTGTCACGATGAAGTCATCACAACCTCCAAAGTAATGCTCATCGGTGAGGATGCTAAGTGCTGAAGCGCCATTCTCCTGATAGGAGAGTGGTATGATGTCAGCCTTGCCCTCTTCCTTTATCCATCCTTTTGATGGTGACTTGCGCTTGAATTCCGAGATGATACCAGAATCACTCTGCATCAATGCTGTGCGCATAGAAGGTACTGATGCATTGAGCATTGGCTCTACTTGCTTCTCAAGTTCCTTGTATGACAATGCTTCCTTGAAAGTTTCAAGTTCTATACGCTTGTGAGCAACGATTTCTGTCAGTATATCAGCCATGGGGATTATGAATTTATCTCAACGTACTTCTTCAATACTTTAAATGCCTTGCCACTTTCTATTGACTCTCGAGCCATTGCAACACACTCTTCGATGTCCTTCTTTCCTGCTTCAAGAGTTTGGATAGCGAATGCAGCATTTGCAATAACTACGTTTTTCTGTGCCTCTGTAGAGTTGTTCTCAAGTACGCTGTCGAATACGCGGAGTGCATCTTCCTTTGTAGAGGTTGAAGAACCGCAGATGTCTTCTGGTTCTACTATCGGCATATTGAGATCGCGAGGAGAGAATATCTTCTCATAACTGTTCGTTGTTACCTTGAAGTTGCTAGTGAGGGAAATCTCATCGTATCCGTCAATGGAATTTACTACACCGTAATCTATGCCCAACTTCTGATATACACTATTGTAAAGTCGCATCTGATCAAGTGTGGCTACACCAAGAAGCTGACACTTTGGCTGTGAAGGGTTTACGATAGGACCTAACAAATTGAATATCGTTGGGAAAGAAATGTGTTTGCGAATTGGTGCAACGAACTTCATGGCTCTTGCAAAGAGTGGCGCATGAAGATATACTATGCCAGCCTCATTGATAGAACGATTAAGCTGGTCAATGTCGTTTGTAAACTTAACACCATGACCTTCTATTACGTTTGAAGCACCAGATACTGATGTTGCTGCAACGTTACCATGTTTTGCGACCTTGTAACCTGCACCTGCAACAACGAAACATGCACAGGTAGAAATGTTGAATGTGTTCTTTTGATCGCCTCCTGTTCCTACGATGTCAATATATCGTGGCGCATCCAATAATGCTGGTACGCCTGTTTCCAGTATTCCATCACGGAAACCAAGAAGTTCATCAACTGTGATGCCGCGCATCTGAAGGCCTGTCAGTAAAGCGGATATTTGTTCTACTGGGAATTTCTCCTGTGTTATGCCAATGAGAATATCGTGCATCTCTTGACGAGACAGTGTCTCGTTGTTAAGCATTTTTGATAAGTAGTCTTTCATATTTTTGTGATTTTTAATGTCTATTATATAAATAATGTGTATATGAGAAAGAGGCCTGTCGCGATGAGCAACAGACCTCTTTATATTTTGGTGTATCGTATTTCTTGTTTATCACCATAGGGTCAACGCCTCACGACTATTAGAATCTTGAGTTGCGCCACCACCAATATGTGTTAAATGTAGAATGCATATTACTCGTTTTTGAATAATTGTGTTTTTATAAAACACCCCTAAGTGCTTGCAAAATTAATACTTTTACTTTGATTATGCAAACTTTTTCTTACTTTTTTCGTTGTTTTTGTTATAAAAAGTAATTAAAAGGTGTTGTTACAGCATCCATTCGTCCTCTTCGTTAGGTTCAAATTCGAGTAATAGTTGTTGAACCTGCGATGAACGCATGTTTAGTCTATACCATCCTCTCGTCTCTGCTCTTTCTATGCTTGCTCCGCTTTTCGTGCTTTCTGTTCGTAGCCATTCTGATACATCTGCATATACTTTTTCCTGATCAAGAGGATTGAAAAGTGAATTGGTCATGTTGTAAACATTCAGTGCAATACGTCTCAAAGGCAAGCCGTTTTGGTTTGCCTCCTTTAATACAAGAAGTATTTCTCGTTCAAAATTCACTAATGCAGTAGTTTGAATGGTTTTAGTTAACAGAAAACTCTTATTTGTTATAGAAAGAAAAAGTGAAGAATGAAGCAATGTTCATCCTTCACTTTTATTGTGATTCTGTTGTTCTCTTGTTTAATATTAAGCGAGAGTAACCTTGTTGTCCTCAGTAGAAGCAACCTTGCCCTCCTTGAGAAGCCAACCGAGTCCGAGATAAACGTCCTCTGCAGCAACCTTTGCCTTCTTAGCGATTTCAGCAACAGTGAGAGCCTTCTCAGCTGCAGCGAGTACCTGATATACATCACCAGCCTTGAAACCAGCGTTCTCAGAGTTAACATACACAACAGATGCCTTTGCTGCAACCTTCTTTGCAGGTGCCTTCTTTACTTCTGTTGCCTTTGCTGCTGTTGCCTTAGGTGCAGCAGCCTTCTTTGCAGGAGCCTTCTTTGCTTCAGCTGCCTTTGTAGTTTTCTTTTCTGCCATTTTCTTTTACCTTTAATATTGAGATTTGTTATTGTTTTGAAAACTGATGCAAAGTTACTAATTATCAATGAAAATGGACTCTTTTTAATACAAAAAGAGTCCATTTTAAGTAAATATTTGACAAAAATCAAATATAATGTTGTGTTTGCGCACACAATAACAAGTTAGCGCACTTTCTGTGTATTATTGTTTTTCCTGTTCTACAACACTTATCTGCAGTTCGTCGAGCTGCTTCTGGTCAATGTATCCTGGAGCGTCAAGCATGACATCTCGACCGCTATTATTCTTTGGGAATGCAATGCAGTCACGTATTGAATCAAGTCCTGCAAAGAGACTTACGAAACGGTCAAGACCGTATGCCAAACCACCATGAGGAGGTGCTCCGAACTTAAAGGCGTTCATGAGGAATCCGAACTTAAGTTGTGCTTGTTCTGGTGTGAAGCCAAGAATCTCGAATATCTTCTGCTGCAATTTTGCATCGTGGATACGTATTGAACCACCACCAACTTCTACACCATTGATTACCATGTCATAAGCATTAGCACGTACGCTTGCTGGATCAGTGTCAAGAAGTGGGATGTCCTCAGGCTTTGGAGATGTGAATGGGTGGTGCATAGCCATCAGGCGCTGCTCTTCATCGCTCCATTCGTACATTGGGAAGTCGATAACCCAGAGACAAGAGAAATTAAACTTGTCGCGAAGTCCCATACGTGTACCCATTTCAAGGCGAAGTTCACAAAGCTGCTTACGTACCTTCATGGCATCATCTCCAGAAAGGATAAGGATAAGGTCGCCTGACTTGGCGTTCATCTTTTCCTTGAGTGCCTGCAGTGTCTCCTGATTATAGAACTTATCAACGCTTGACTTTACGCTGCCGTCTTCCTGAACGCGGGCGTAAACCAATCCTTTCGCACCTACTTGTGGACGCTTTACGAATTCTGTCAGTTGGTCTATCTGCTTTCGTGTCAATACAGCCTGACCTTCGCAGCAGATACCTCCAATATAGGCAGCATCATCAAATACAGCAAAGCCTGCAGGGAAAAGACTTGGAACAATCTCCTTTGAAGCATTGTCAATAGCTGTAGTCTTGAGTTCAACAAACTCCATACCGAAACGTGTATCAGGTTTGTCAGAACCATAATACTTCATTGCATCTGCCCATGTCATGCGTGGAAGGGTAGGGATGTCAATGTTAAGGATTGTCTTGAAGAGATGGCGGCTCATTCCTTCGAACATCTGGAGAATATCTTCCTGTTCTACGAATGACATCTCGCAGTCAATCTGTGTGAACTCTGGCTGACGGTCAGCACGAAGGTCTTCATCGCGGAAGCATTTACATATCTGGAAATAACGATCCATGCCAGCAACCATAGACAACTGCTTAAGAGTCTGTGGTGACTGTGGTAATGCGTAGAATTGTCCTGGATTCATACGTGAAGGAACGACGAAGTCACGTGCACCTTCAGGTGTTGAGTTTACAAGTATTGGTGTCTCAATCTCCAGGAATCCTTGCTGATCAAGGTATCGACGTACCTCAAATGCAAACTTATGACGCAATTCCAAGTTGCGGCGAACTGGATTACGACGTAAGTCAAGGTAACGGTATTTCATGCGGATATCGTCACCGCCATCGCTCTCGTCTTCGATAGTGAATGGAGGAACCTCAGATGCATTAAGAATATTGAGTTCTGAAACGAGAATCTCTATATCACCAGTTGCTATCTTCTTGTTCTTTGAGTAACGCTCTGCAACGATGCCTGTTGCTTGTACAACGTACTCACGTCCAAGTCGTCCAGCCTTTTCGCGTAATTCCTCTGTTGCGTCTTCATTGAAGGCAAGCTGTGTTATGCCATAACGGTCACGAAGGTCAACGAAAGTAAGTGCGCCGAGGTTGTGTACGCCTTGTACCCAGCCTGCCAACGTTACGGTCTGACCTACATTCTCAATGCGGAGTTCTCCGCAGGTGTTTGTTCTGTACATATTGATTATATTGTTATTATATTTTAATCTTGATTTATTCTTCTAATGCATTCTCTTTCTTAAATTGCTCAATAATGCCAATGACATCGCGGCGTGCGACTTCTTCCTCTACCTCGTATTCATCAAGAAGCACTTTTACGAGGTCATCTACCTCGAAGTCTCCTTCTTCCATACGCTTCCAAAGAAGTAATGAAGAGGCATTGAGTGCAATAATCTTAGAGAAATCTATATTTGTCTCTCCCATAGGAACAACGAAAGATTGTCCGCAAACCTCGTTGAGCTTAAATCCTTTTCTCAGTTTCATATTTACGTAAATAGTTTTTGTTTTATTCTCTTTAGTGTATCCTTCGGATAATGGTATAACTTCCATATCAGCAGTAGGTATCGCCTTATTGGTCTTAGCATCACCCACGTCTTCCAGTACATTCTATACCAAAATCCTTCAACGGATGACAGTTTGGTGCTTCCTTTGCGATAGAATCCAAGTGCGATTGCGAGCACATCCTGGCGTTCTATATATTCCGGTGTGAAGTTTCCGTCTCCGTACATTGTTATAATGTCACCATCTATGCTTACTATGCGGTGCAAAGCATAACGCTTAGGTGATATTTCTGCAAGTATGACATCACCAACGTTCAGGTAAAGTGGAACAGAAGACAATAATGCCTTATCCCTTTTGTCCTCAAGATACGGTCTCATACTGAAACCTCGCAGTGGCAATGTTACGGTATGTCCCTTGCGTACCATTTCTGCTACCTGTGGTATTATAATTTCGTTTGGCAACAACATTATCTCTTGTATTCTATGAAGTTATTATTGTCTTCGAGATAAGCGCGGCATGTATGTGCCGAATCTGCATCAGGCAGACAGTGAAGTGTAACAACTTGTGTAGATTCTACGAATAACGACACCGTTTTACACACTCTTTGATATAGTTCCTCATCCCATTTCATTGCAGAACAGGCAGTGAGTAATGTCGTGAATCCTTGTAATGGAATCATTGGTGTAACACTGTTGCTCTGTGCTCGTTCAATGAGCACTATTGCTCCGAGGTTAACTTTAATATTCCTATAGCATGGTGTCTTTCCACTCCATGGGGAACCGAAGAGTATTGGTTTGCCGTCAATTATCCTAATGATAGGGTTATCATCGTTTACGATGTCGCATCCTTCTATGTTACGCATCCAGTTTGCTACTTGGGTGCTTTTACCAGTTCCGCTTTTTGCTGTAAATGCGTATGCCTTATCATTATGTCTTATTACAGAAGCATGAATGAGCAAAGTATCATAATAGGCGGCACTGAAGGCGTAGGCAAGCATTAATGCATTGTTTAATGCAAAACGCTTAGTCTGCATGGAACCACGCAGTGCACATCTACAGTCATCAAAATGAGCAGACGTGATAAGCAATGCGCATGGCACCCCATATATATCCCTTACCAGAAACTGATAACCGCCATTCTTCAGTTTGTCCACGCGTGTCATGCCGTTGCCCGTATCTACATCGCGTATCAGACGCCTGTCCTCTTCCGGTATTTCTTTCAAGTATTTTACAACATGAAGGTGCATAAGCATATCAGCATCGTCGTTTACGGTTGTCTTAAAAGGAACGAATGAATGTAACAGCGTGTCGAGCATTGTCTCTTCGCCGTCAAATGATATGCGTATATTATGTCCTCCGATATTGTAAGTCATTTTTTTTATTCTTTGCTTTTATTCCTCGTCCTCTCTTACTGTTTCAAAACGGAACTTTGTCTGGTCGATATTCTTTATGAGGAAACCTCTTTTTTTCAGTTTCTCCACAGTGTTCTGATAGTCTTTGTCTATCTTGTTGAGATTTTTGCGGAATACAATACAACTTGTATAGTGTTGCATGCCCTGTGAACTCATATACTTAGTCAGCTGTGCCGACAATTCGTGTCTGTTGACAAGGAAATTAGTTCTCTTGGTCATTTGCGCATTGTTCAACATCAATAGGTCTGTTATATAAACAACAGAGTCGGAAGCAGAATAGCTGAGTCCATAGACATACAATGTTCCTGCTTCTGTAAATGATGACTTGCTACCTTTTGTTTGTGCATTAACACATGCAACGGCCATTACGGCTATGAGTAGTGTTATAATTTTTTTCATTCCTTTATATATAAATAATGTGTATTATTATTTTGCTTTCTTCATTGCTCGTCGCATTTTCCTTTCAGCAGTCTTTCTTATCTGCCTTACTCGTTCGCGCGAGTAACCTTTCTCTTCTCCTATTTCTGCCATTGTCTTCTGTTCTGCTCCGCCTATACCATAGAACGATTTTATTATATCCTTTTCTCTCTCGTTAAGGAAACGCAAAGCCATAGTCAGTGAATAGCTTATCTCGTTATCTTCTGCTGCGGTGTCTGTCATTGGTTTGTCAGCCTTCAGCATGTCACCGAGAGTATTTGTTTGGCCAGGGTGAACAGGAGCGTCTGCAGAATAGCGTCGCAGTTCTTTGCCAGCAGAAGCATCGTTCTTTGGTAGAGTAATCATCGGTCCTTGTACTGGCAACGCTTGTTCTATTGCCTTTCGTACGTCATGCGATGCATAACTGACGAATCTCACATCCTTCTCTGGATTCCACTTACGTGCAGCCATCATCAATGCAATGTTACCTTCGCTGATAAGGTCATCCATAGAAACCTCCTTGTCTGCATACTTTCGTGCTATACTAACGACAAAGCGAAGATTTGCTGTTACGAGTTTGTCAATGGCGCGCTCATTGCCTGACTGAATCTGTTGTCCCAGTCGTTTCTCCTCTTCCTCTGATAGGGTAGGGATATTCTTTATGTCCTGCCAGTAGGCATCTAATGTGTCAAAGGTCATATTTCCGAATGTTATAAATTAAATCCAGGTGCTGAGAAGTTTTGACAACCAGCCTTGTGTCTTTTGCCATCTTGTGCGGAATTTATTCCACCGTTCTGGCGTCAGTTTGAAACTGTAATTCTTGTCTCTGTCAAACAATCTGCAAAGTTCTGCAGTGGTGTTCTTATCTACGATGACGGCATTTTCTTCATAGTCGTATGCCAGAGAGCGGGCATCAAGATTACAACTGCCTACGGTACAAACCTTTCCGTCCACCATTATAACCTTCGTGTGATGAAATCCTGCTTGATAAATATATACATCAGCTCCGCGTTTCATCATCCAGTGCAGATTATAGAAAGAAGCATCAGGCATTAATGGAATGTCGCTCTTTTCTGCCATCATGATCTCAAATTTAAGACCGCGCTTGAGTGCTCTTTTTATGGCTTTCTTTACGGAGTGTGTCAGCGATATATAAGGGTTGATAATCTTCACACTGTCTTGTGCATTGTCTAGACATGCGATGTAGAACTGTCGCATTATCTTGTTTGTCTTTTTAGGTTCGCGGTTTATTATTCCTACCATCTTACTACCCGCAGTAACTGTTGTGTCAGGCTTCAGGTTTGTGAAGTATTCTGTTGATGTACCGCCTTGAAAGTATTTTGATCCGAAGACATTCTTGTTTGTTACCTTGCTCCATATACGAAGGAAGATATCCTGCAATGTATTCACTTCTTCTCCTTCTATGCGGCAATGCATGTCGTGCCATGCCCCTACTACTTCCGTGCCATGGATGTAGTAATCCGCAACATTCATACCACCAGTGTATGCTATCTTTCCGTCAATGACAACAATCTTTCTATGGTCTCTGTGCCACACATGGTTGAACCAGGGAAAATTCGTTGGGTCAAAGACGTGAATGTCAATGCCTCTTTCACGAAGATTCTTCAGGTGATTATCCTTTAGCGGACGGTTGTTTGACATATTGCCAAAAGCATCGAACAATGCTCTTACCTCAACACCTTCTTTCGCCTTGTCTGCCAGAATATCAAAGAGCGCGTGGGCTATAGAGTCGTTACGGAAGTTGAAGTATTCCAGATGTATGCTGCTCTTGGCTTGTCGTACAGCTTCAAACATATCATCATATTTCTCTTGTCCCGAAGTCAGTAGTGTCACGCTGTTGTTGTGAGAGAATGTAATGCCATGACTGCGCAGTTCTCTTACAATAAGCGTATCTGCTGTCTCTGCTTTTATAGTGCCTGCAGAGATAGCAAACAGTAACGATAGAGTGAATATGATTTGGGTAAATTTCATTGTTATTGCTTAATGTGTACGTCTGTTTGGGGGAATGGAATCTCGATGTTGTTTTCATTGAGAGTGTCGTATATGCACTCAAGTATTTTACCGTCATCGCCGTACTGTGTGAATACATTCACCCAAACGATAACTTTCAGTATGAGTGCAGAGTCACCAAGTTCCTTCAGCACAACGCTTACGCCCTTGCTCTTGTCTATGCAGTCAAGTTGGCTGACAGCATTAATGATGAGTTGCTTTGCTGTAGCAACCTTTGTGCCGTAAGCCACGCCGACGTCAAGAATGTGAAGTTCGTAACCGTGGTTACGTGTCATGTTTTTATAGTTCTTTGTGAAAAGTTGTGAGTTTTGGAATGCAATGACTGAACCGTCGGTGGTATTTATCATTGTTGATGTATATGAGATACTTGATACTGTACCTCTTATTCCGTCACAAACGATAAGGTCTCCAATCTTTATGCGTCCCATCATGAGCGAGATACCGTAGTAGATGTTTTCAAGGATATCCTTGGATGCGAAGCCGATACCTGTTGACAGACCTCCAGAGATGACAACGAGCCATGTGTTTGATACATGGAAGATTGATAATGTTATGAGGAACCATAAACCCCAAACAACAACCTGCATCACGTTCTTTACCATCATGAAGCGCTGTGCTGCGCTTTCTTTGTCACGCTGTTCCAATACAAGCTTTACGAAAGCTTTTGCTGTATGGTTTATGTAGTTGAACGAGAACCACAAGGTGAGTACGATTGCAATGTCGAATATGCTCGCCTTGAAGTTTGGTGAGTCAATTATTGTGTCCTGGAAGAGAGCCATTGTAAGGTCGCTGAGGTTGAAAACATCAGCAGCCCAATAGAGGCTGAGCACTACCGAGAAGACTCCAGATACAGGAAGGAGTACCCAGTAGATAGCACTGTGATGCCATGTCTCTGTGATAGGTCTCTCTTTTAGTTTCTTGCTTTCTGCATATTTGCGATACCAGTCCCTCAGACAAGTGATGGTCAGTATGCATGTCAACTGCATAATCCACCAGATAAGAATCTGTACGGAGAACAATGTGAAGCCTGTTACGGAGCAAATGAGTGACACTATGAAGAAGAACTGTGAGCAATATGCGTAACCTTTGTCGCTCTTGCCTACACTGTGCTTCAGTTTGTGAAGCATGTGCCACTGCCATATACAGCAGATGAGAAGTATAGGAGGGAATATAAGGTTTACAAGAGCGTTAGGTATGAGTACTACTCGGAAACTTATTACAAGGAAACCATTTACCAACAGAGGCAAATATATGCAGAGTGTCTTTAACATTTTGTCTGCCTCTACTCTCAAGAGTGTTGAGATGATAATAACACTCATCAACCATGCAAACTGCACGAGCAACGATGATGCCATGCTGATGAAATGCTGTGATGTCAGCGTCTGAACAATGCCAAGAAGTATAGCGAAGGTTACTGCCGTTGATGCCAGTATGATACATGTGCGCTTAGTAAGGAACCAATTGCTGAGTTTAGGTAGCATACCTTTCTTTATAAGTCTTGTTGCCAACCATCTCACGAGAAGCTGATTGAGAACTATGGCTATACATCCGTAAATGAGGATTGCGAGGAATAGAAATCCAATAATCTTAGAACTCCATTGTGAGTTTGTGTTGTTGTATATGGAGTATTTCTCGCCGATGCTCTCCTTTGTCTGTGACAGATAATATCCAAAACGTGATAATATTGTGAGGTAATTCTCACTACCATTCTTGAATATGTTGTTCTGAATCTCAGAGTATTTCGTGTTGGCGTAGTCATTTAGAGTCTTTAGACGTCGCTCTGTCATCTGGTAGAACGTGATGTATTCAGATAACTGATCGCGGTCCTCCTTTACCATGCGCTGGGTGTTTACTGCCAGTGCGAGACATACGTTGCGGTCTGTCTTGGCTTTCTCGTCAAGTATCATGACAGGCATAGCCTTGAGGCATTTTATGAGACTATCAAAGCGTGCAACTTCATTATTGCTCTTCTCTACGTAATACTTGAATGGTACGATGTGTTTTTCAAATTCCTTGTACTGCTCAATGGCTTCATGACAGGCGTAAGAGAGGTCAAACACATAACCGTCTTTTTGTGAATAGAGCATCAATGCGTTCTGGTTACTGTTTTGTACCGTCTGTACAAGGGTGTTAATCACCATTTGTTCTGCCACCTTCATTTTCTTCTGCTTTGCAGAGTACTCGTCATGATAGGTGGTAAGCTCGTTTCGCAATATTTGCAGAGAGTTACTGATACTATCTTCCTTCAGTACTGCCTTTGCTGGCAATACGGTGATAAGAACTAGTATAAGAGATATAAAAAACTTAAATTTCATTATTTTGGCATTTTGCGTACAAAATTACAAAAAAATACTGAAACGGACAATTCTTTTATGCATAAAAATGCAATTTCATAGGTGCAAATATGCTATATTTTTGCTATTAAACAAGTATGTATTACTATTAAAAAGTAATCGTGCCACGATTGCATTGTAATCGTGCCACTTTTACTGTGTAATCGTGCCACTTTTACAATGTAATCGTAACACGATTACAACGTGGTGTTTATCAATAAGTTACAAGGCTATTTTTAGACTTTTAGCCCTTGTTGCATATTTATGCTTTTATGATGTCCATTTCTACGAAGAGCTTCTTCAGAATCTCAACCGAACGGTCAACCTGTTCCTTGGTATGTGTAGCCATGAGAGCGTAGCGTACGAGTGTATCGGTAGGTGCACATGCTGGTGGAACAACAGGGTTGATGAATACGCCGCGGTTGAACGCTTCTGCTGTAGCAGCAAATGTCTTCTCCATGTCGCGGATGTAGAGAGGGATAATAGGTGACTCTGTGTCGCCAATCTCGAAACCTTCCTCCTTAAAACGCTTGAGGGCATAGTTCGTAACATCCCAAAGCTTCTTGAGAATCTCTGGACCGTCAGTCTTCATGATGTCAAGAGCCTTTTGTGCTGCTGCTGTAGCGGCAGGTGTGTTGGATGCAGAGAAGATGTATGTGCGTGAAGAGTGACGCAGATAGTTGATGGTGTCCTTGTCACCAGCGATGAAACCGCCGATAGATGCGAGGGACTTAGAGAATGTTCCCATGATGAGGTCAACCTCGTCGGTCAGTCCGAAGTGGTCACAAACACCGCGTCCGTTCTTTCCGAATACGCCAAGACCATGTGCCTCGTCAACCATGATAGAACAATTATATTTCTTCTTCAGCTCTACAATCTCAGGAAGCTTACATAGGTCGCCTTCCATTGAGAATACACCGTCAACAACGATTAGCTTGATAGCTTCGTATGGGAGCTTCTTGAGGATGTTTTCAAGGTCTTCCATGTCGTTGTGCTTGTACTTCAACTGCTTGGCAAAGCTGAGACGACGTCCGTCAACGATAGATGCGTGGTCGCGATCATCGCAAATAATGTAGTCCTCACGACCACCTACTGCTGCGACAACACCAGCGTTAACAGAGAAACCTGTTGAAAAACAAAGTGCTTCGTCCTTGCCTACGAAATCTGCCAGGTCCTTTTCGAGTTTTACATGGATATCAAGTGTTCCGTTCAGGAATCGGCTACCAGCGCAACCGGTGCCGTACTTCTGCAGCGCCTCGTTGGCTGCATCTACAATACGCTGATCACCAACAAGTCCGGTGTATGCGTTTGAACCGAACATAAGAACGTGGTGATTGCCCATTTCTACTTCTGTTCCCTGCTTGCCTGTGATCTCACGGAAATAAGGATAAAGTCCCTTCTCCTGTAACTGCTGAGGGAGACGATAACTTTTAAATTTTTCTTGTAACTGTCCCATTATAATAATGTATATTTGTTCTTGTTTTATGCTTTTAAGGGCTAATTTACCCTTTACGAGGTGCAAAGGTACATAAAAAGTTTGAAATATGATAATTTTTTGAAAATAAAATGCTTGTTTAGATAAAATAATAATAATAATATGTATTTTGAATATTTTTTTTAGTACTTTTGCACACATATTTTGCAAATTAGATTGTATGACAGATAAGAAGCAGATAGTCTTCATAATAAATCCAATATCAGGAACAGGAAGCAAGGATGTCGTTCCTTCACTGATAGATAAACACATAGACCGTGAGAAGTATGATGTTCATACTGTTTTCACGGAACGAGCAGGTCATGCTTATGAAATTGCACGTGATTGCGCAGAAAAAAACATAGATGTTGTCGTAGCCGTTGGTGGAGATGGGACAGTAAACGAGGTAGCTAGAGGTGTTGTAGAAAGCAATACAGCAATGGCAATACTGCCTTGTGGTTCAGGAAATGGCTTAGCAAGACATCTTATGCTGCCAATGAACATGAGAGGAGCTTTGGAGATAATCAACCAATGCGAAGTACATGAATTGGATTATGGTATAATTAATGATCATCCATTTTTCTGTACGTGTGGCATGGGTTTTGATGCTTTCATAAGTCAGAAATTTGCTGCAGCAGGAAAAAGAGGTCCGTTGACATATCTTGAGAATGTGTTGAAGGAAGGATTGAAATATAAGCCTGAAACATACGAGGTAACGATGGATGGTAACGATACAGAACCGTATAAGGCATTTCTTATCTCAGTGGCTAATGCATCGCAGTATGGCAACGATGCATATATTGCACCGCAGGCTTCAATGTCTGATGGATTGCTTGATGTCGTAATAATGGAACCGTTTGACATACTTGAGGCTGCGCAGGTTAGCTTCGATATGATGAATAAAACGTTGAATAAGTCATCGAAGATAAAATGTTTTAAGGCAAAAAATGTTACCATACGACGCAGCGCTCCTGGAGTGATACACTTTGATGGTGATCCGATTGAGGCTGATGCTACTCTTAATGTTGAACTGAGAACAAGGGGAATACGTATCGTTGTCAATCCTATGGCAGACAAGAAGCGACGTCAGCCAAATGTGATTCAAACAGCGTTTAACCAGTTTTTTAATGATATAAATGCCGTTAGGGACGAGGTAGCTCACCCTGTAAAGCATGTAAAGGCAATAAACCAGTTTATTCAAAGTAAGTTAGGATAGAATACGATGCAGGATACGTACATCACAACGTCAAAGGAGGTAGCCGAAGGATACTACACTGAGAAGCGAAGCAAGTTTTATGCTTTCGCTCATCATGTCACATCGGCTGACGAAGTTCGTGAACTGCAGCAACAATACAAGAAGAAGTATTACGATGCCAGACATGTATGCTATGCCTATCGCTTAGGTCCTGAGGGCGAAGAGTTTCGTGCCAATGATGACGGCGAACCGTCAAGCACCGCTGGAAAACCTATACTTGGAGCAATGATGAGTGCTGGTGTTACTGATGTCGTTATATTTGTAATAAGGTATTACGGTGGTGTAAACCTAGGAACGGGAGGACTTATCGTTGCCTATCGTGAGGCTGCACAGGATGCTTTAGCTAATGCCACGATGGAAGAAAAACAGGTGGAGGAACAGATAACATATTCCTTTGCCTATCCGCAGATGAATTCGGTGATGAAAATTGTCAAGGACATGCAGCCGAGAATCGTAGCACAGGATTTTCAGACTACTTGTTCTATAACATTGGCAATAAAAAAATCCTTGATGCCAGAATTGAAAAACAGACTGGAATCACTGGCTTTTGCATAGAAATAGTAACTGTACGAGTTAAAATATATTAAAAAATATCGCCGAATAGTGCATTGGTTGGCTTATATTCATAGAAATATTGTAACTTTGCACCATCAACCTGAAAAACGGTTAATATCTGAAAATGAATTCAAATTATTGGTTGTTTCTCCATTTTATGACACCAGCGGGTGTGGAGAAGCATACTGAATATCCACAATAACAAGTTTATGACAAACGAAGAAGAACTGATGGGGGCAGAGAATGCTGCTACACCACAGAAGAGAAAACGTACACGCATACAGAGTGCAGATGCTGTAGATCATGTATATAATGCGGATGGTCAGGAAGGTGAAAACCTTGATCAGCCAAAGAAACGTCGTGGCCGTCCAAAGAAAGCAGAGACATTGGCGCGAGAGGCTGAAGAGGCTCAGCTCATGCAGCAGGCTTCTGTAGATGAGTCGATTGTTGAGACTTCTGATAATACAGAAACAACGATAGAAACGGAGCAAGAAGAGACAGAAGCACCTGTAAAGAAGCGCCGTGGACGTCGTACAAAGGCGGAAATAATGGCCGCAGCAGAGGCAAAGGCACAGGCTTATGCGCAGAATAGTCAGCTGAAAGCTAGTCAGCAGACTGTTGAACGTGCGGAACCAATGCAACAGGAATTGGAATTCCCGGAGGAAGAAAAGGAAAATAGTTCTGTTCCGGAGGCTTCCTTTGATGCTAACGACAGTGAAAACGATAGTGAAGAATTAGGACTCCTTGCGCAGTTGCAGAACAAGGTGAACGCAATGAAAGAAGAAGACTATTCGTTGGAAAGCGTTTGGGAAGAGGATCCAGGAGATGGTACAGATTTCATCATCATAGAGGATTTGCCTGTAGAGGATAATGCGGCAATACCTTACTATGATATGTTTGATAAGCCACAGATGTCTGCAAATGATGATTTGGAATACGATGATGATGATAGTAGCGATGCTGCCTTTGATTTTGATGATGTAATAACTGCCAATGGAGTGTTGGAAATAATTGGTGATGGTTACGGATTCTTGCGTTCAAGTGACTACAATTATCTTTCATCACCTGATGATGTACATCTTACCATGCAGCAGATAAGGCAATATTCGCTAAAGACTGGTGATGTGGTGCAGTGTCGCGTGCGTCCTCCTAAGGGTGGTGAGAAATACTTCACGATGAGTTCCATCGTAAAAGTGAACGGACGTAACCCTTCTGATATTCGTGACCGTATATCATTTGAGAATCTTACACCATTGTTCCCTGATGAGAAGTTCAACCTCTGTGGTGATCCTGCAACGACAAACATCTCAACACGAATCGTAGATCTTTTCTCTCCTATAGGTAAGGGACAACGTTCGCTTATTGTTGCGCAGCCAAAGACTGGTAAAACTATATTGATGAAAGATATAGCCAATGCTATTGCGGCAAATCATCCGGAGGCTTATATCATGATGCTCCTTATCGACGAGCGTCCTGAGGAAGTAACGGACATGGCACGTACTGTTAACGCAGAAGTAGTGGCATCAACATTTGATGAGCCTGCAGACCGTCACGTGAAGATTGCTGGACTTGTATTGGAAAAGGCAAAAAGAATGGTAGAATGTGGACATGATGTTGTTATATTCCTTGATTCTATAACACGATTGGCTCGTGCATACAACACCGTTGCTCCTGCCAGTGGTAAGGTGCTGACAGGTGGTGTGGATGCTAATGCTCTGCAGAAACCTAAGAGATTCTTCGGTGCCGCACGTAATATAGAAGGTGGAGGTTCATTGACCATTATAGCAACGGCTCTTACTGATACGGGTTCAAAGATGGACGAGGTGATATTTGAGGAATTCAAGGGTACCGGTAACTCAGAACTGCAGCTTGATCGTCAGTTGGCTAACAAACGTATCTTCCCAGCCGTTAATCTTGTTGCATCAAGTACTCGTCGTGATGATCTCCTTCAAGATCCTACTACTGTCAATCGTATGTGGATACTACGAAAGCATATCGGTGATATGAATGCTATGGAAGCTATGAATGAAATACACGGACTTATCACTCGTACACGAGACAATGATGAGTTTCTTATGTCCATGAATGGATAGTGTTTCGTTAAGCATCCAGATAGAAAAATAGAACAAACATATGAAGAATTAACAAAACGAACAAACCCTTAAAATATGTAAAAATATTTGCTTGTGGTTTGTTCGTTTCGTTATTATTTTGTACCTTTGCACACACTTTTGAACGTGTGCATCATAATTTTAGATGTATCGTAACGAAGGGTAAAGATATAATAATAACGTACACTTACAATAATGTCAGTATTCAAAACAAGGCAGACCCTTGTGGATGTAGCCCGTCAGTTGTTTGCAAAGAATGGCATAGAGAAGACAACAATGAATGACATTGCCACTGCATCAGGAAAGGGACGCCGTACGCTTTATACATATTTCAGTAGAAAAGAAGATATTTATTCTGCGGTCATTGAATCGGAGTTGGAGCGCTTGTCTGATAAACTGGATGAGGTTGCAGCTTTAAAGATGAGACCTCAGGAAAAGATCATAGAACTTATCTACACTCATCTTAGCAGTATCCGTGAGACGGTAGTGCGTAATGGTAATCTGCGTGCTGAGTTCTTTCGTAATATCTGGACTGTAGAACAGGTGCGTAAGAAGTTTGATGCTGATGAGATTTCACTCTTTAAGAAAGTGTATTCAGAGGGTAGGGCAGAAGGAGAGTTTGATATTGACAATATCGACCTTGTGGCAAATATCACCCACTACTGTATCAAAGGTCTTGAGGTGCCATACATCTATGGAAGATTAGGCAAAGGAATGACTGACGATTCCAGTCGTCCTCTTGTAGCAAAGGTTGTATATGGCGCTTTGAGAAAATCAGGATTGTAAAGAGTCGTAACGAAAAAGACGAATATAAAATACACATTATAATATTTAATAAGTAAATAAGAATGGGACTTTTAACAGGTAAGACAGCAATCGTAACAGGTGCTGCACGTGGCATCGGCAAGGCCGTTGCAATGAAGTTTGCTCAGGAAGGTGCTAACATCGCATTCACCGACCTCGTACTTAATGATGAAATGGCTGCTGGCCTTGAAGCTACTCGCAAGGAGATAGAGGCTGTAGGTGTAACATGTAAGGCTTATGCTGGCAATGCTGCAGACTTTGCAGAGACAGAGACTTTGGTTAAGCAGATAAAAGAGGACTTCGGTTCTATCGATATTCTTGTGAACAACGCAGGTATTACAAAGGATGGTCTTATGCTTCGTATGACAGAGGCACAGTGGGATGCAGTTCTCAGCGTGAACCTTAAGTCTGCATTTAACTTTATCCACGCTTGTGCACCTATCATGCTTCGTCAGCGTGGTGGTTCTATCATCAATATGTCATCAGTTGTAGGTGTTCACGGTAATGCAGGTCAGTGTAACTATTCTGCTTCTAAGGCAGGTATGATAGGTCTTGCAAAGTCTATCGCTCAGGAACTTGGTCCTAAGGGCGTTCGTGCTAATGCTGTTGCACCAGGATTCATTGAGACAGCCATGACAGCGCAGCTTCCTGAAGAGGTTCGTGCAGACTGGATGAAGAAGATTCCACTTCGTCGTGGTGGTCAGGTAGAGGACATCGCTAACGTATGTCTCTTCCTTGCATCTGATATGTCAAGCTATGTTTCTGGACAGGTAATCCAGATTGATGGTGGCATGAACATGTAATTTGTTTTTATGAATGTACTTTATGAAGATAACCACGTTATCGTGGTAAATAAAAGAAGTGGGGAGATCGTTCAGGTCGACAAGACTGGCGATGTCCCCCTTTCTGATATTGTCAAGGCATGGATAAAGGATAAATACCAAAAGCCTGGCAATGTCTTTCTCGGTGTAGTACATAGATTGGACAGACCTGTTCAGGGAACTGTTGTCTTTGCGCGTACATCGAAGGCACTCTCGCGTCTTAATGAGATGTTTCGTAACAATGATGTCCACAAGACATATTGGGCAATAACGAAAAACTGTCCAAAGCAGATGGAGGGAACACTTGAGCACTGGCTTGTGAGAAACGAGAAGCAGAATAAGTCTTATGCCTATGACACCGAACGTCCTAATGCAAAGAAGGCGATATTAAAGTATAAGGTAATAGGCAGAAGCGACAGGTATTCGCTCATCGAGGTTAATCTCCTTACGGGCCGACATCATCAGATACGTTGTCAGTTGGCTAAGATGGGATGTCCTATCAAGGGCGACTTGAAATATGGTGCCGACAGAAGTAATCCTGATGGAAGCATCTCTTTGCTTGCAAGAAAAGTGGAGTTTGTTCATCCTGTGTCAAAACAGGATATATCCGTTATAGCACCGCTGCCAGAGGATAATCTTTGGAGATGCTTTGCTGAAATTTCTTGCAAATAATTTTGCAGAATTAAAAAGTTTTGTTACTTTTGCAAAACAATGATAACCAAAGAAATCTAAACAATAACATAATTAACCTTGTAAAACTATGGAAATAGAATTCGTAAGAAGCAGATTTATCAAGCATTTTGACGGACAGACAGGTAACATCTATCACTCTCCTGGCCGCATAAATCTCATTGGTGAGCACACCGATTACAACGGTGGCTTTGTGTTCCCAGGTGCTGTTGATACAGGTGTAATGGCAGAGGTTCGTCCTAATGGCACAACAAAGGTTGATGCTTATTCTATCGACCTTAAGGACAGAGTACAGTTTGACGTAAACGATACTGAGGGACCAAAGGCCACATGGGCACGCTTTATCTATGGTATGGTAAGAGAGTTCAAGGAACTTGGCGTTGACGTAAAGGGTTTCAATATTGCATTTGCAGGTGATGTACCTCTTGGTGCAGGCATGTCTTCTTCTGCTGCAATGGAGAGCTGCTTTGGTTGCGCCCTCAATGATCTCTTCGCTGATAACAAGATATCAAAGTGGGACATCGTTCTTGCTGGTCAGGCAACGGAGCACAAATATATCGGTTGCAACTGTGGTATCATGGACCAGTTTGCTTCTGTCTTTGGACAGGAAGGTAAGCTCATGCGTCTTGACTGTCGCAGTCGTGAGTTTGAATATTTCCCATTCAATCCACAGGGTTACAAGCTTGTATTGCTCAACTCTTGCGTAAAGCACGAACTTGCAGGCTCACCATATAACGACCGCCGCAACTCTTGCGAGAATGTAGCAAAGGCAGTTCAGGCAAAGCATCCAGAGCGTACTATAGAGACACTGCGTGACTGTACGTGGGAGGACCTTGAAGAGGTTAAGTCTGATGTAAGTGCTGAGGATATACAGCGTGCTACTTTCGTTCTTGGTGAGAAGGATCGTGTACTTGCTGTTTGTGATGCACTTGTAAAGGGTGACTATGAAGAAGTAGGCAAGCAGATGTATCTCACACACAACGGTCTGTCAAAGGACTACGAGGTATCATGCGAAGAGCTCGACTACCTCAACGACATTGCTAAGGAATGCGGTGTCACAGGCTCACGTATCATGGGCGGTGGCTTCGGCGGTTGCACCATCAACCTTGTAAAGGAAGACCTCTACGACAATTTCATTGCCGTAGCAAAAGAGAAGTTCAACGCGAAGTACGGACATGCACCAAAGGTTTACGATGTAGTTATCGGTCAGGGTTCGCGCAAGATTTGCTAAACAGCATGACACGCAGAACAACCTTATAGAATAATCGAAATAAAAAGTAAAAGCGCTGCCAATGAAAATTGACAGCGCTTTTTGTGTTATGCTCATTCTAAATTATTCCTTTGCATAATCAAACTCTTCATTGATATCATCAGAAGGTTTTTCAGTGCAAAGAGAAACAATGATGATAGCAGCGGCAGAGACGATGAATGCAGGAAGGAGTTCGTAGAGGTCCCATGCACCGCCCATTGGGCGAACCATGTACTTCCATACGAATACCATTATGCCTCCAGCAACCATACCGCAGATAGCACCCTGAAGTGTTGTGCGCTTCCAGAAAAGTGATGCCAGCATGACAGGACCGAAAGCGGCACCGAAGCCAGCCCATGCGAATGCTACGATGTTGAAGATAGAGTTCTCTGGGTTCCATGCAAGATAAACGGCAACGCATGCAATGATAGCGATGGTGATACGTGCTATTATCATAGATGTCTTAGGAGAAACCTTCACGTGCATCACGTCCTGAAGAATGTTTTCAGAGAAGCTTGATGCCGCAGTGAGAAGCTGTGAGTCAGCTGTTGACATAGTGCAGGCAAGGATACCTGCAAGTACGATACCTGCTACGAGTGCAGCAAAGATTCCGTATTGTGCGAGGATGTTTGAAAGTTCGATGATAGTGCGCTCAGCGTCGCTTGTTGTCATAAAGTCAGGTATGATGCCAGCCTGTGCAACAGAGTAACCGATGATACCGATAGCGATAGCAACGAACATTGAGATGAACACCCATACGGTAGCGATACGTCGTGAGAGAGGTATCTGTTCCTCATTCTTGATAGCCATGAAGCGGAGCAGGATATGTGGCATACCGAAGTAACCGAGACCCCATGCCATGGTAGAAACGATGGTAAGCCATCCATAAGGTGTTGATGTGCTGCCCGCCTTGTCATGCATAGCGAAAACGTCAAGATATCCTGGCAACTTCTCTGCATTGCTTATCACAACGTCTATGCCGCCAGCCTTCTCCAGACCGAAGATGACAATGACGATGAGAGCAATGGTCATCACGATACTCTGAATGAGGTCTGTTGTTGATACAGCCATGAAGCCACCCATTACGGTATAAGCAACGATGATGATGGCGCCGACGATCATGCTTTCATGATAAGGGAAGCCGAAGAGACTGTTGAGAAGTGTGCCGACAGCCTTGAAACCGCTGGCTGTGTAAGGCACGAAGAAGATGAGGATAACGATGGCAGAGATGCACATCAGTATGTTCTTCTTGTCATGGAAACGCTTAGAGAAGAACTCTGGAATGGTAACAGCGCCTACACGGATAGTGTAACGGCGAAGGCGTCGTGTAACGAAAAGCCAGTTGAGGTAAGTACCGATGCCAAGTCCAAGCACTGTCCAGAACGGATCAGCGAGTCCAGTGATGAATGCTAGTCCTGGGATACCCATGAGAAGCCATGAACTCATGTCTGATGCTTCTGCACTCATGGCTGCCACCAATGGACCGAGCTGACGTCCTCCGAGATAGAACTCAGAAGAGTTGCTTGTCTTCTGCTTGCCGTAATAATATCCGATGTAAATCATTACAGCCAGATAAGCGACAAACGAAATAAGAATTAATGTCTGTGTCATTTTTTCAAATTAACAAATTAACGAATTAACAAATTAACAAATTATGATTACCCTATGCCCTATGCACTATGCACTATGAATTATGCACTATGCACTATGCACTATGCCCTATGCACTATGCACTATGCACTATGCACTGGCTTTTCAATCTTGTATCCCAGTGCTGCAACGATGCAACTCATTATCGGGCTGATGATGTTGAAGAAGCAGAAAGGCAGATATACGATAGTTGGTATGCCGAGAACGGTACTTTGTGTCATGCCGCATGCAGTCCAAGGGACAAGCACGGATGTGACAGTGGCAGAGTCCTCTGTAGAGCGGCTGAGCAGTTCTGGCTTATAGCCGCGCTCCATATATTCCTCTTTGAACATAGACGCGTTCATGATGATAGACAGGAACTGGTCGCCCATGATAAGGTTGAGCAATACGCCCGACGTTACTGTTGAAGCAACAAGGCTGAATGTATTGCGTATGGCCTTCATCAGCAAGCGGGTGATGCTCTTCAGCATATTGCTTGCCACCATGCAGGAACCGAAACACATAGCACAAAGTATAAGCCATATAGTATCAAGCATACCGCCCATACCGCGTGTTGCTACCAGTTCATTGATAGCCTCAATACCAGTGTCAACGTGTGTCTTTGTGTAACATGTTGTCATTATTCCCATGAAGAGGGACTTGATGCTGACCTCTGTTTCTCCAGCTATGCTTGCAAGCACCTCTGGCTGAAGAATTATGGCGCAGAGACATGCTGACAGCGATGATAGTATCAGGGTGATGAGTGAAGGCACCTTTTTGTATATTAGGTAACCTGTGAATGCCGGAACAATGAGAGTGAGCAACGAGATGTTGAATCCCCTGTCCAGACCTGTCAGATACTGTGTGACCTCCATTGCTTCACCGTCGTACCATAATCCTATGAGAAGATAGAGTATGAGCGAGATGGTGATGCTTGGCACGGTGGTATATGTCATGTAGCGAATATGCGTGAAGAGATCAGCGCCTGATACCGATGATGCCAATACCGTTGTGTCAGACATTGGTGACATCTTGTCGCCGAAGTACGCACCAGAGATGATAGCACCGGCAGTATAAGCCTCAGGTACGCCAAGTGCGTTGCCGATACCGAGGAGTGCTATACCGATGGTTGCAATAGTGGTCCATGATGTACCCGTCATGACAGAAATGAGTGACGAGATGATGCAGGCGCAAGGCAGGAAGAACAGCGGCGACATGAACTGTACGCCGTAATATATCATCGTAGGCACTACGCCGCTAATCATCCATGTACTTGACATCATGCCTATGAGCAAGAGTATGAGGATGGAGACGCCGGCATCACCTATTGTTGCCATTATCATCTGCTCAAAGGTATCCCATTTCACTTTGTAGATAATCATTGACAGTGCTACGCATACCGCTGTAGCAGCCATCATGGCTACTTGGCTTGCTCCACTTAGTGCGTCATCAGGGAAAATGTTGATGACGAGTATAATCAATGATACCAGTACTGCCAATGGCAGCACTGATATCAATGGATGTGGAATAGTCTTGTTTTCGTAATTCTTCATCTTCTCTGTCGGAAATCGTTAGAATGAGTATGTAGCGCCGATAGAGAAAGCGCGGTTGCCGTAGTTCTGTCCAGCGATGTCATGATACTTACCCTCTACGAGCCAGTGCTCGTTGATTTCCTTTGAGCAACCGAAGTCGAGATACATGTTGGCTGGACGCATGAATGTTGACTTGTTTGAACTGTAAATCATAGTAGAAGTAAGTCTCCATCCGTCGAATGAAACCTGTGGCACGAGCTTGAGGTTTACGTAGTTGTTGTAGTCTATTTCGCCGTTAGAGTTAGTTCTCTGGTGGAAATAGTTTACACCAGCAGTAAGACGCAGGATGCCGAAGTGCATGAATGAAGAAACGCCGAGCATGAGAGCATTGTCGTGGCATCCTTCAGCCAGCTCCTGACGTGTGTTCTTTATGATACCCATGAGGTTGAAGTCCTTCTTCTGGTATGTATAGCGCATCTCTGAAACGTATGCAGGCTTCTTGAAATACTCTATCGCGGTAGTAGAGAAGGCGTTTGTCTGCTCATCCATTACGGTAGAGAAGAAATCGTCTGCACCAGGGAACATAAAGCGACGGGCGAATGTAGCCTGCAGGGTGTGGTTGTCATTGAAGTCATACCAGGCAGATACGGTTACGTGGTTGTTTGTTGTTGACTTCTCAGTGTAAGGAAGGTTGAAACAAGCACGCTCAATCCAGAAATTGTGCACGCGGAAACGATCACCTACAGAGAAATTGAACTTACCAACGTTCCAGTCCAACTGAATGTAGCCATCCTCGTAACGTGAACGGTCTGTATAAGCCAACGCACCGTCAGTATAAGCAGAGTAACCAGTCTCGATACCAGCAGTCATGTAGAGATTCTTTGAGATGAATGGGAAACCGAACTCGAAGAGGATGTAAGGGTTGATTTCCTTCTGTGTGAGACCAGCCACGTTAGAGCTGCTGTAGTCGCCCTCTGCCTGAACGAGACCGTAAGCACCCTTGCCGAGATCGCGTGTGTAAACACCTTCAAAATGATAGAAACGTGAGTAGTTTGCAGGGAACTCAGGAGTGTGACCGCCTTCCACTTCGCGCTTGAAGTTCTGTGCAGCGAAGAGCTCCAGGTTGTCCTTGTCGGTGATGTCCCAGTTGAGGTGCATCTTTACGTCCTCGCCAGCACCGTGAGACTTAATGCCCGCCTTGTCCTTTGAGTGCTCAAGCGCACCCTGTACGAAAGTGCGGAATGTGAGGTTCTTCTTGTCAAGGGTCGTGTTGACGAAAGCCTCTGCGTTGCCGTAGGTGTCGCCCTCGAGTGCTACCTTACCAGAAACGCCATCCTCCTTCTTGCGGTAGTTGATGTCTATGACAGTCTTCAGTCCGCCGCAACCCTTCATAATACCAGGGTTGATACAAACCTTTATCTTCTTTACTTCCTTAGCCTTTGTGTTCTTAAGGAACACCTCAGCGTTCATGGCAATGCTGACATTGTCTATACGTACAGCCCATTTGCCGAGCTCATCAGTTACGGTGCTCTTGCCGTCAATGGAAACGACGTCAGGAACCATCATGAGAAGATCCATCAGTGTCTCGTCGCCGTTAAGGTCCATCTGGTCAACGTTGATGATGTAACGGTCAGCAATGTGCTCAATGACCTTTGCACTTGCGTTTTGTGTAAAGCAGATTGCTGCAACGGCAATAAATGCTTTTACTGCAAAATTCTTAATACTAGTTTTCATTACTTTTGATAATTTTATTTGGTTGTTATTGTTATTCGTCACAAAAGTACAAACTTTTTTTCAAATATCTTCACTTTTCTTTAACTTTTTTGTACCTTTGCACCACATTATTAATATATAACAAGTAAACTACCGATGGAGAAAAGGGTAATAGCAGTGTTTGATTTTGACGGAACGCTGACCACAAAAGACACCATGCTTGAGTTTATACGCTTCGTTTGTGGCACAAAGAAACTGTATCTGGGAATACTCCTTTACAGTCCTTTGCTCGTGCTGATGAAGATGCGTGTAATCGACAATCATAAGCTTAAACAAAGGTTTTTGTCGTACTTCTTCAAAGGACTGACATACAGTGAGTTTAGCGAATACGGTATGAGTTTTGCTTCAAGGGAAGCAGAACTATTGAATCGTGGTACTCATGCTATGCTCCTGAAGCACCTGCAAGAGGGTGCAGACGTGTATGTAGTATCGGCAAGTGTAGTAGAGTGGGTGAGGCCGTTCTGCCTCTCTTTGGGAGTAAAGGAAGTGCTCGGTACAGAGATGGAAGTCGATGCCGACGGAAAGTTGACCGGTCGCTTTGCAACGCACAACTGCTACGGCAAGGAAAAAGTCCGCCGTTTCTTGGAGGTAGAACCCGACAGAGATAGTTACACACTCTACGCCTACGGCGATAGTCGCGGAGACTATCCAATGTTCGAACTGTCAGACTATCATAGAAAGGTGTAATTGTTATAGCCGGAAAATTCAAGATTTGTATCGGAATATAATGCGCCAAAATTCACGTATTTGCAAATCAGTTTGATTATGCTCGCAAATTCGTGAATTCTGGTGCTTTTAGTAAGTTGTTGATAATCAGTAGTGTAGTGTTAGGAGTGTTGGATTTTGTTTGCAAGATTGTAGGTTTTTTGCCTAAAAGTGGCACTTTTAAGGTTGTAAAGGCATAACTTTTACACAGTTATCGTGCAACTTTAGCATGGTAATCGTATAACTTTTACATTGTAAACGTTGCATGATAACCGCGGTAGGGCTCAATTTTGTGTGTTTTAAGGCGTTGTAACGCTCTAGAATGAAGCGTCTGTTACTATGCCAAATGACCACAAAGGAAATGCTATATATAAAATAATGTGTAAATAATTTGCTCAATTGAAGAAATTGTAGTAACTTTGCAAAGATATTGCCCATGGCTCTGTTTGTAGAGTGATGTGGGGTAAGAAGTGAAAATTAAAAAAAACTATATAATTATGGCAGACAGATTATTTATCTTTGACACCACCCTGAGAGATGGTGAGCAGGTTCCGGGATGTCAGTTGAACACCGTTGAGAAGATTCAGGTGGCACGACAGCTGGAGGCTTTGGGCGTTGATGTCATAGAGGCTGGTTTCCCTATTTCCAGTCCGGGTGACTTCAACTCAGTTATTGAAATTTCTAAGGCGGTTACATGGCCAACCATCTGTGCGCTTACCCGTGCAGTGGAGAAGGATATTGACTGCGCTGCAGAGGCATTGCAGTATGCTAAGCGCAAGCGTATCCATACTGGTATCGGTACTTCTGACTCTCACATCAAGTATAAGTTCAACTCTAACCGTGAGGAGATTATCGAGCGCGCCGTAGCGGCTGTGAAGTATGCAAAGAAGTATGTAGAGGACGTGGAGTTCTATGCTGAGGATGCTGGTCGTACCGACAACGAGTATCTTGCTCGTGTCATCGATGCAGTGACAAAGGCTGGTGCTACGGTTTGTAACATTCCTGATACAACGGGTTTCCGCACTCCATACGAGTACGGCGAGAAGATAAAGTACCTCTATGAGCATGTTGATGCGTTCGCTGCTGGTAAGTCAATCCTCTCTACCCACTGTCACAATGACCTCGGCATGGCAACAGCGAATACCGCTGCTGGTGTGCTCAACGGCGCCCGTCAGGTGGAGGTGACGATAAACGGTATCGGTGAGCGTGCGGGTAATACGTCACTTGAGGAGATTGCTATGATTTTCAAGACTCACCCGGACCTCGGCATTGAGACAAACATCAACACTCAGAAGATATGGCCTACAAGCCGTATGGTTTCTACGCTGATGAATATGCCTGTGCAGCCAAACAAGGCTATCGTGGGTAAGAATGCCTTCGCTCACTCTAGCGGCATACATCAGGATGGTGTGTTGAAGAACGTCAGCACATACGAGATTATGGATCCTAAGGATGTAGGTATCGATGAGAATGCTATCGTACTGACAGCTCGTTCTGGTCGCGCTGCGCTGAAGCATCGTCTCTCTGTTCTCGGCATAGAGATGAAGGATCAGGAGCAGTTGGACAAGACATACCAGAAGTTCCTGGAGATGGCTGACAAGAAGAAGCAGCTGAATGATGAGGACTTGCTCGTGCTTGTTGGCGCTTCTGCTAGTTCTGAGGAGTCACACGTGAAGCTTGAGGCGCTGCAGGTGACATCGGGCAAGGGTGTTACTCCTGTTGCTGCCATCAAACTGAAGATTGCCAACGAGGTGTTCGAGGCTGCTGCAACGGGTAATGGTCCTGTTGATGCAAGTATCAAGGCGCTGAAGAATATCATACGTCGTCAGATGGAGCTGAAGGAGCTTACCATTCAGGCTATCAGCAAGGGTTCTGATGATATGTGTAAGGTTCACGTGCAGGTAGAGCACGAGGGCAGCGTCTATTTCGGCTTCGGTTCAAATACCGACATCGTAGCTGCATCAGTAGAGGCTTACATCGACTGCATCAATAAGTTCAAAGTCGCAAAACTGTAGTTTAATTCATAGTGCATAGTGCATAGTGCATAGTGCATAGTTCATAGTTCATAGTGCATAGTTCATAGTGCATAGTGCATAGTGCATAATTCATAGTTCATAATTTTCAATTTTCAATTTTCCATTTTCCATTTGAAAGATGAATACATTATTTGACAAAATCTGGGACGCTCACGTTATTCAGAACGTGGAGGATGGTCCTACACAGTTGTATATCGATCGCCTCTATGCTCACGAGGTGACATCACCACAGGCTTTTGACACACTCCGCGACAAGGGTATCAAGGCGTTCCGTCCTGATCACGTTATCGCAATGCCTGACCACAATACTCCTTCTGACCAGCAGGAGCGCATCGACGACCCTATCGGTCGTAAGCAGGTAGAGACACTCGCTGCTAACTGCGCAGAGTTCGGTATCAAGCACTTCGCTATGGGTACAAAGGACAACGGTATCATACACGTTGTTGGTCCTGAGAAGGCGCTCTCACTGCCTGGCATGACAATCGTTTGCGGTGACTCTCACACCTCTACACACGGTGCTGTAGGCGCTATCGCAATGGGTATCGGTACTTCTGAGGTTGCTCAGGTGCTCGCTTCACAGTGCATCCTTCAGTCAAAGCCAAAGACAATGCGCATCAACATCGAGGGTGAGCTGCCTAAGGGTACCACTGCCAAGGACGTTGCGCTATATATCATGGCACAGATGACAACATCCGGCGCTACTGGCTATGCTGTAGAATATGCTGGTTCTGCTATCCGCAATATGTCTATGGAGGGTCGTTTGACACTCTCTAACCTCTCTATCGAGATGGGTTCACGTGCTGGTATCATCGCTCCTGACGAGACAACATTCGCTTACCTCAAGGACCGTGAGTATGCTCCTAAGGGCGAGGCATGGGATAAGGCAGTAGAGTATTGGAAGACTTTGAAGAGTGACGATGACGCAGTATTCGACAAGGAGGTGACATACCGTGCAGAGGATATCGCTCCACGCATCACCTTCGGTACAAACCCTGGTGCTGGTATCGCTATCGATGGTACTATCCCTACATACGAGTCAGTATCTGCTGATGAAGCAGCACAGCTCAAGGCACAGCTCGACTACATGCAGTTCCAGCCAGGACAGAAGCTGGAGGGTACTCCTGTTGACTATGTGTTCCTCGGCGCTTGTACCAACGGCCGTATAGAGGACTTCCGCGCTTTCGCTTCTGTCGTGAAGGGTAAGAAGAAGGCTGACAGCGTTGTTGCATGGCTCGTGCCAGGCTCTTGGCTCGTGCGTCAGCAGATTATAGATGAGGGTATTGATAAGATTCTTGAGGAGGCAGGCTTCGAACTCCGTTTGCCATCATGCTCTGCTTGTCTTGCTATGAACCCTGATAAGGTTCCTGCTGGTAAGCTCGCTATCTCTACTTCTAACCGTAACTTCGTAGGACGTCAGGGACCTGGTGCTCGCACCGTCCTCGCATCACCACTCACCGTGGCTGCTTCTGCTATCACTGGCGTAATCACTGACCCTCGTAAAATCTAAGAAACAATGGCTAACAAGAAATTCAACATCATAAAGTCAACTTGCCTTCCTATAGCAATTGACAACAACAATACAGATAACATCATCCCTGCACGTTATCTCGCTTTCACTACACGTGATCCAAAGTTCTATGGCGATGCCTTCATGCACGATATTCGCTATAATGCCAACAACGAGCCTGTTGCTGACTTCATCATGAACAAGGCACCATTCAACGAGACACCAGCAGAGGGCGTTCGTGAGATTATCATCGGCGGTAAGAACTGGGGTTCTGGTTCTTCACGTGAGCATGCTGCATGGGCTATTGCCGGCTATGGCACACGCGTGGTTATCTCTTCTTCTTTCGCTGATATCCACCGTAATAACCTGCTCAACTGCTTCGTTCTTCCTGTTATCGTGGAAGAGGACTTCCGTCAGGAACTCCTTGCTACTGTAGCAAAGGACGCTAACGCCATCGTTACTGTTGACCTTCCTAACCAGACGGTTACAAACGAGACAACAGGTCGTGTGGAGAAGTTTGAGATAAACGGTTACAAGAAGTATTGTCTTGAGAACGGTCTCGACGACATCGACTTCCTGCTGAAGAATCAGGATAAGATTGTTGCTTGGGAAAACAAGTAATTATACATTA
>JAGHTW010000219.1 GCA_018065145.1 Candidatus Prevotella equi | reverse complement strand
TTGGAAATATGCAATCATCGTGCCACAAATCCCTCGCACACTTTTCCGTGGCAATAATGACACCGTTTCTTGCTTCAAACCGACAAGAATTGCCACAATGTCAGCCGTATTCTGCCATTTTAATGGCAATATAGCGTTAAATTTCATGTTTTTTCGCTACATGAAGCCCATAAACCGTTGAAAATCCATATTTTTTTAGTAATTTTGCACCTGCATTCGCACAATAGCGTTTGCAGACATAATTTGGAAGTGCATTCCATACTTTGTTCTACCTTGTGAAACTTTGACAACTTCACGCAAAAGCATCAGAACAAGTAGAGGAAGTACTCCCTTGGCTCTGTAATATCACTACCCGATATACAGTCAAGGTGAGACTTTATCTATCTTGTTTGTTGCTTGGGCAGTCGAAGGCCTCACAGGTGAATGAGATACGATGAGGTCTCACTTCTTTTATGAACATCAATTCTAATTACAACAAAAGAAATTAACAAATAATTTTAATCACTTAATTAATATGTTTTACATGCATAAAATAGCACTTTTTTTTATCGTCTTTACACTCTCAGTTATTGTTAATGCTCAAACAATCAAAGGAGACATGAATGGTGACGGTGTGATAACAATGCAAGATGCGAATGCTGTCGTCAATACATATCTGGGTAAAACTGCAATACAGTATCTCGCCAATGTTACACCTATGTATCAGATTGATAACAGTCCAATTGTTGGTACTTGGTTCAAGACTTCACACAGCTATATGATATTAAGTTCTGATGGCATAATAAAAGACAACGTGCGTTCTAATGTTGTAAAGTATGAATTCATGCCTGTAATAAGTAAATTACTGATTTATGACATTGATGGTAACCCTGATAGATACTATGATGTATTGAAATTGGACGAGAAACAATTAATATTAGGCAGAAACGGAGACTTTGAGTGTTACACTCACGAGAAACCAACTAACGATGAAACTTCTGATATTGTTGTTTCAGACGAACTTGTTTCCGAAGAAAGCGCAGAAGCAGTGTTGAATGGTATATACACAAAATTCAGCTCGTTTATGGGATATGAAATTAAAATGGAAAAAATGGCGATGAATACAACATTCCCCTCAAGTGAAGAATTAATATCTGCAAATAATACATACATAACAGATGCTATGCGCGAAGGCTATGCAACGATAAATAATTGCAATTACGCCATAGCAAATCTTAACGCTGCTGGACTGAAAGGTCATGCATTGGCTGTAAGAAGTATTGTATATTATATGATGACACAGTTGTGGGGAAGGCTTCCATATTCTTTGGAACCAATTGTCTCATCAGATTATACAATATTTGTAGAGACAGAAGATAATATTGTTTCCGATTGCATCAAATACCTATCTATGAGTATTGATAACCTGGATGTGAAAATTAAGAACAATGGTTTATTAGATAAAAATACGGCACTAGCATTATTGATTGAGATGAAACTTTCAAACGGCACTTACAACGGAGAGTATTCAACATCAGATCTTTTTTCTCGCACATATGACTTTATATTATACCAAGACGGGGCTCCTACATATCGGGTTGCTGATGAGAAATATGTTGACTTATTGAATGGAGAATATAATCTAATGCAGATGACAGAAATCCCTAACTATCGTTTAGAGAATCTCTCTAATTCGTGGCATTCTGACGAACGATATGGTGTATGGAACGCTATGAAACGACTTGGAATGGCTAAACCAACGATGATAAATCGCATGTCATACCGTCTGAAATTCCCATATCCAAATGAAATTCTAAAAACAACACCAGGATTATGGCAGTATCCCGAATTTGCTACTGGATCTGTGACGGATATTAATTAGTCGGTATTGTGTTTATTCTACCACGAATGCCCATTTGAATAGGTTGCAATAAAACACTATGCAACAAATTTAACCATAATCGTGATAGATTGATTTTTGTACCGCTGTTTCCTTGGCGTATTTGCAAACAACAAGATAGTTGGTCGCAAATACGCCATTTTTGCGATTTTTACAAATGGTTGATTTTCAACACTTAGCTAAATACTCCATTTTTGCCATCATGCAAAAACATAGGTTTTGCCCGGTAAAAGCTATCAAATGACCTTGTAAAAGGTATCCTTTTACCTCTTAAGAGCTATGCTTTCACACAGTAAAAGCTATCCTTTTGCCTCGCAACCACATTTTTTCATAGATTTTAACCCATAGTTGAGGCTCTTTTCTTCATTTCTTTACTCTAAAACACTCAGAAATCTCAACATTTTCAAAATATCAAAATGACACGAAATGCCATCTTTTTCTGTCATTTTGATTCTGCACCAGATGCTTGTTTCGCATCAAATGCCGAATCATCTTATAAAAGGGTGAAACACATAGGAGGACGCTTCTCGTTCTATAGTGGTAATCCATCGATGGACATATGGAAGGCAGACCCAGGAAACGACCATCTTGTGCTATGCGCAAGCAAGAAGCAGATGCTAAATTTGCGTTATGCAGCCACAAGATACAACAACGAACAAATTATAAACAGCTATATACGTATAATCCGCTACGAAACGTTTAAATGTGTAGTTCGTAGCGAAATAAAGCGTATTTTCTGCATAAAATCCAATTTTTATTATTAACTTTGCACTCGTACAAAAATGAATAAGACCATGTAACTCGAAGTGGTCTGCCACCTCGTCCACGCTCATACGGGCGCAACCATGCCCGATGAGCATTTGCATTACCTGTCATTGCTTCAACTGTACGCTGACGTGCATATGCCCAAGCAGAAGAACTAGATATCTATATCTTCGTTATCTGCAGTACTGCGCTCGGTAATAGTTTTCGTTATCTTCAACCTGTTTGAGTTCTTCTTGAAGCATTCTTTCATGCACTCTACGGCATACGCATGAAATTTTATCTCAGATGCTGTGTCGTATGTTTTCACAGCATGGGTTAGTCCTGGTTCTGCAATATGAATTGCGGAAATGATATCAAGATCACCTTTGTTTACGTTGGCAACAGAAACTACAAATCGCATATACGCATCGCATATTGCCTGCATAGCTTTTTGGCTTCCCTGCTGAGCACGATTTATGTAGAGTGATTCTTGTTCAGGAGTCAGAAGAGGAGCTTTGCCAATCTCTATCATGAAC
>JAGHTW010000006.1 GCA_018065145.1 Candidatus Prevotella equi | reverse complement strand
GCACAAAAAGAGAGAGCACGGGGTTGTTCTTTAACCGTTTCATTTTCTTTTTGTGAATTAAACGTTAATGAAATTATTGTGAATTATACTACATACGTTATTGTATGCTTCTTTGTCTCTATCTTGTTGATGATGGTGTTATGATTTTGATTTCGTTCGCTTAGGAGAAGTATTAGCCATGTGGCTAACAAGGGTGCTAAACATTATGGATTTCTGTTTTCGTAGATTGAATCTAAAATAGTATTCATTTAGATAACCCTGGATGTGTTCGTGAGAACAGTTTCGGTGGTTGCCACAAAGCCAATTCTTCAGTTCTGCAATATGTTCATTTAACATTTCAACAGCCTCGTTGTTGGCAAAGAATTGGACGTCGCTCCATCCATTTATGAGAATGTCATTTTCTTTTTCTTTACTGATGAATATGGTTGTGCTTGGAAGGCAATGACGTTCAAGGAACTCCTTTGTAGCCTTATCGGAAGTACAATCAATGATTTCTGCATATGCACGTCCAACCCCACCATTCCCTGAAATTTCCAATGCAACTACGATATTGTTTGTTGCCTGCCTTTTGCGGTTATCTTCTATGATGAATTTGCCTAGATAGACATTGTTATCAAGCATTTCTACATTCATGCAACCTATTGATTGCTGCACTTTATGCTTAAATTCCCAGATGGTTTTCTGCCTTATGTCATATTTTGATGATAATGTGATTGTAGATGCTCTACGTTCTATAGTGCAAAAGTCAAAAATCAATTGAAAGGCTGTAAGAAGTGAGAACTTGATTTTCTCAAATACAGTTCCTGCCAACGGGCTTTCATCATGTTTGCATCTAGTGCAGCGTCGAGCATAAGGAAGATGCCCCTTACAATAATGTGTGTGTCCGCATCTTTTACAAACAAAAGATTCGTCCGCCCATTTCAATTCAGACAAGTATTTGTAACAATCCTCGTCTTTATTGAATCGTTTTTTGAATCCTTTTGGTGTTATTCCTTTTAATAGCTGCCTTTTCATGGTGCAAATGTACTAAGAAAATTTGATAATAGTGCGGTCTAAGCGCCTAAATAATGTGATTTCATTAAATTCATTATGACAAGACACTATTATATCATGCAGAGATGCAATAAAACAAACAAAACCAAACAAATGAAACTACCTTACCTATATAACAACTATATAATAAAATCCTATATAGTACCCATCTGAATGATTGTCATTTTATGCCCTTAACTTTGCAGCCGAATCGGTTCACAATCGAGGGTGGCTCCCTCAATGTTTAATCATAAAGTTTACAAATATGGCAAGCAAAAAAGAAATCGAACGTCTGGAGAAACGCATTGAACTCCTGGAAATGGAGATCAAGCAACTGAAGACGGTAGAACCAAAAGCGATCAATGAGCGTTTCAAGTTGATAGAAGAAACACTCTACTCTACAAAGGATATTCTCAACATGAAGGAGGTCGGTCAATACCTCGACATTTCTCAGAGTCTTCTCTATAAGCTTACATGCAATGGTGAAATACCTCACTTCAAACCACGTGGCAAGATGATTTTCTTTGAGAAGAAGGTACTTGTAGAATGGATCAAGCAGAATCCGAGCTACGTTTCAAAGGAAACTTCTGATTCTCATAGTATAGAACTTAACACCGCCGACAACAATGAAGAAGATCTCAAAGAAGAACAGCATTGATGGCACCAATCTTCCAGATTCAAAGATAGCAGAGCTTCTTGACAGGTGCGTAATATCAGTGAAAGGCATCAAGGGTAAAACGAAAAAGAGAAAGAAAGATGGACAACAAAACCAATAAGAACAGGCAGTACATACCAGAAAAGCAGTTGGAACACCAATCGCTTGAGGTGTCTATGCTCAATAAGGATAGCTTCAGTGATGAAGAACTTGAATCCTACCTTTCCAAGGGTGAAATCAAGGCAACGGATAAAATCACAGTGCCTCCCAAAATTCTGTTCGTCGGGGATTGTACCATTGCAACCTTTGGAAATTTCTCTGCTTCAACAGGTAAAGCAAAGAGCAAGAAAACCTTCAATATCTCAGCGATGGTAGCTGCCGCTGTTACCAACTCTACTGTTCTGAATTATAGAGCATGTCTTCCAGAAGGCAAGCGAAACATACTATATTTCGATACGGAACAAAGTAAGTTCCATTGTCATAGCGTTCTGGAGCGTATCTACAAACTCTCAGGACTTTCTCTTCAGGAAGATGATCCACGTCTTATGTTCTGGGGCTTGCGCGAATACACTCCAAAGCTTCGCATAGCTGTCATTGATTATGCTTTGCGTAAGTATGATGAAGTCGGTCTTGTTATCATTGACGGACTTCGAGACCTCATGTATGACATCAACAATGGCAAGGAAGCTACCGATGTAATGACAGTGCTCATGGCTTGGACAAGTGTTTATGAGCTTCATATACATACTGTTCTCCATCTGAATAAGAATGACAACAACCCTCGTGGTCATATCGGTACGGAGTTGGAGAATAAGGCTGAGACCGTACTTATCATCAGCAAGAACACTATGAACAATAGTGTCAGCGAGGTTAAGCCTATGCACATGCGTGACAAAGAGTTTACCACCTTTGCCTTTCATATCGATGACAATAAATTGCCGGTACTTGACTCAAGCATGTCGGTTACAGTTGTCAAGCCAAGGGAAAAGTCTCTGGTCAGCCTTGACAATGAAGTTCATCAAGAGATTCTGGGTAAGGTGTTTGAAGAGAATACCCCAACCAAATACAATGAACTTGTCGATGTTGTTGCCCAGGCATACGAAGCTGCTGGCTATAAACGAGGCATGAACGGAATCAAAGGTTTACTTAAACTTCTTACTGGTAAAGGCATAATTGTTAAGGAAGAAAACGGATATGCTTATAAATCAGAGTGTTTTGAGAATCCAAACACAAAATCTGAAAAGTAAGTTTAAGGTTTAAGTTTAAAGGGTATATATATACACATACGCATACGCACACGCGCACATGTACTTGCACGTATGCACTATACTATAATGATTATGACTATAGACGAAATCAAATCAGTCAGCATCCT
>JAGHTW010000036.1 GCA_018065145.1 Candidatus Prevotella equi | reverse complement strand
TGCATGTGGCGGTGGTGGCAGCAACGACAATTCACGTTGGGACGGAAAGACGAAGGATGACTTGGATGAAGCAATGAGAAAGCGACTCATGAGAGGAGGTGTCAAACGGAAGTAATGTAAAATGTTTTACGAGTAAAGAAGTTGCTATTCAGGTAGCAAGAATGACATTCATCAGACATAGACACACACACTCACCAGTCAATCTTTAAACGAAATAAAAGATATGACTGGTGGGGATGTCATCTAACTAATTATCAATCAAACACAGGATGTGAGGATTGCGAGGTTACTTTTCATCGTCTTCTGGCTCTTCCTTATAGGAACCTATCTCCCATCCAAGCCAGTGACAGATGTCTTCGAAGAACCACTTGATGTGTCTTCCCCATTTGCAAAGATATGCTATCCGTGCCACAAGTATAACGCAGACAATGATTAATATTAGAAGAATAATGTTATAAATAATGAACTCAACTTCATCTCCTCTTAGGTGTTCGCCATTGAACCATTTGTCGAACACTTCGTTGATGTTATTAAAGAATTTCATTACCACTACTTTTTCTTCGGTTGTTTGTTAAATCTATAACTTGCCGTAAGAAGCACATAACCAGGGAGGACAACAGCATGAGTTTCACGAATACCTTGTTCGTTTGTCATGTATGCCACACTCTTGTATTGTTGCAAGATATCTACAGCTTTCAACTTTAGACATATCTTGTCATTCATGAACGAACGTGACAGGGACATGTCCCATTCACACATTGCATGATTTAGTTCGTTATTCACAAATCCGTTTCGCTTTATGATTGAGAAATCGGTGTCGAAGTCAATCTTAGCGAATATCTCAGTTCTGAATCCTAATCCAAACTGATATGTCCATGTATCGGTGTAACCTGCATACAATCGGTCACTCAGAGGTTTTCTCCAATCTATGCTTCCTGTTAAGTCTAAGAAATATCGATCTGCAAATATTGTGTTAATTTTAGGAGAAAAAGAAAGATACAGCTCGTTATTGTCAATTCTCTTGGACTTTCCATTCAATCCGTCAGCCACAAAGTTTGACATCTCGCTGTAGTTGGCATTGAAATCCCAATTCAGACGCATTCCATGCTTAGCGATTTTGATGAAATGTTGTCCCTTGAATATGTAGTCGATATCCCATGTGCCATTTATGTTTTCTGGAGTATGAGTATATACGCCAGCATCATATCTATATGTATTCACAATTCGGTCTATGTACATTCGATATGACAGATTCTGAAATAAGTAAGCCATTTCCTGCTTTGTTGGCAGATAGCTCTCTACGCTCGATGTCCATACTGCCGACGGCTTTAAGTCGGAATTACCGCTGAATATATTTATCCTATCAGATGTGACAGGCAATTTAACAAGCTGGAGGGCATTTGGCAAGGTGTACTTAAAAGAAGAACTAATCTTTACACTACGAATGGGGTTTGCAGCATATCCCCTTGGCCATTTTTCTTTTTGAAAAGAAAGTGTTGGTTCCACGAAGCAATGAGACTGTACAAGGCAAGTGTCAAGTGTAAAACGATTATAATTAGTCTTCAAATACTTGAATGAAACAGGTACGTTAATGTCGATTTGCGTAGATACATTATCCTTATTCCGGAAATTGTAACCATATCTCATTCCAACTGCGTAATTGTTGTCGTTCACATGACGTTCATAGCTGTTTATGAGGTCTGCCATTGATGTTGCCACATCAGTAATCGACTCATTATCGTTGATATGGTCGTACTGATATTTTGCATACAAAGAAAGCTCAGTGTTAGGAAACAAACGCTTAATCTTATACGACAGATTCGCATCTACTCCAAGATAGGTAGAGGGGGTGCTTATCAATTCCATTATCTCATCCTTGCTATATGCAGGATTAAAGGTAAGATACACATTCCTTCTGTTAGCATCCCCATCGTTTTTCTTGTAGTTCACGCCTGTATTGAAATCGATGATGTCGCCAGTGAAAATGTTCTTAGCAAAAGTGAAATTCTGTGAAACAGTGTATGTTTTATTGTTGCGCTCATTCATCCTGCTACGTGCATTGCGAAGAGAAGGGTCGTTGATTGATACACCAGCTTTGAACAGGGAATCAAGAATGACAATTCTTCCATCATGCCACATGTTGCTATCCGAGTTACAATATAGTTCGTTCGTAGCATTATTATTGTTGGCATATCGGAGCGATGTTATGCTCTCAACCCATACTGGCAGCTTTAATGTAAAGTGGTTGCTGGCAGATACATTCAAGTTTTTTACGTCCGACGAACTGCGGTTAACACTGAAAGTGCTTGCATTGTTACTGTGATAAGTCTCCTGATATTCATCCATCCCATTAACAGATTTTGAATGTGTCGCCTCCATTGTCAGAACATTCTTATATTTCTTTTTCTCAGTCAAGAGTTCCGCAGTAAGCAGTTTGCTTGTGGTGCGACCTTCACGTGAACCACTTTCCGACCAGTTGCCGTCAGATGAGTAATCACGCATGTTCAAATTGTTCGTTCCTCCCACAATTGCGAAACGTGAAAAGTCAGTGAAGCGCAATCCAAACAATCTACCCAAATACGATTCTTCTGTGCCAGCTCCTGCTTCCACATTGAACAAATACCCCTTGCTGTATTCCTTCTTTAGATATACATCCATCACAAAGTCCTTTTTTGCCATGTCATCGTGAAGAGCCATAGCCTTATCTTTCGTCTTGTTGTAAACCTTAATATCCTTAACTGTGAAGTAAGGCAGGTTTTCCAGCATCAGCTTGCTATTTCCCTTAAAGAAGTCCTTGCCGTTAAGAAGGAGATTGTCTATCTTTCTTCCATTGACAAATATCTGTCCTTGCTTGTCGAGTTCCACACCTGGCATCTGCTTAATTAGAGCATCCAGCATACTTCCGTCAGCCACATTAAAAGCATCTGCATTATATACTATAGTATCTCCATTGTAGAAAACTTTGACCTTTGTGGCGGTAATCTCCACTTCATCCAACATCCTTTCCGTAAAACTATTTTTACGCTTCATGAATATTTTAGGTATGTCAAACGCCTGTTGCTTTCCGACATGCTTCAACGACTGACTATGGAATACTGTATAATAATCCTTATGGACTATCTTAACTATTCTAACATCATTAGGTTTTTGTTGTGATGTATAGAAAGAGAACACAGCATCATATCCATTTGTTCCACCACGATTATACCGTCCGTATCTGGCGGTTACACTATCAAGAATGACACTGTCCGTATCCATAAGGTATGCCTTGGCATCCTTTATGCCAGCACCAGTAAAACTATCATATACAGTTCCTCTAAGATAGAACATGTGCTGTTTTTTCTGAGCCCATCCGCATATTGCGATGAGCATCATAATGAATAATAAGGTGGTTCGTTTCATATTTTCTGTTCTTACTTATATATTTAAATTTATTAGTTGTCCATATTGATTCTTCCACTTCACTAAAATCTAATGCTACGCCATAAATGCAATTCATAAGCGAAGTATAACAACAGGATGATGCAGATGATGAGTAGTACCCCGTTGACGAACTATTTTGCAAAAGTAGAACTAAAGATTGACTTGAAAAAACAAATTCATTACACAGTTTACACAATTATCCTTTAATATTGACTATAATCCATTGTGTATCTGAGATATATGGGTGTTTTTACACTTTTTACACACCCGCGTCAATCGTGACATATACACACAAAAAGCCCCAAAAAGTCATTCGCTTTTTCTGCGACATTGACCCTTTGGGGATGATGGGTAAGAGGTATTTCTTGTATTATTTCAATGCCAAGAGGTGTGCATCAAGCGTCTTGGCGCCTTGCGCAGAGAACACCTTTTTGTTGATGGCTGATTTGAGGTTGGTAATACGCTGAGAACTGTGTCCGGTAAGTACAGTAATCTCTGAGGGGATAAAGTGAAAGCGTATCAAGATGCAGATTGTGATCTCAAGAGCCGATAATCCATATTTACTTTTGGTGACAGTTGCATAGAATTTCGGGAAAGCTTTTTGTGCAACAAGTGAAAGGCTATTTAACTCGTCCAAAGTGGCTGTTTCCCCATGAGCAGAGAGTGTGTGAAGATGTGCTGCGATATCGCATCCCAGAATGGAACGCTCATTATCCCATTGTTCTACATCTATGGTATTTGCTTGGTACATCGTCAGTGACTTCTGGAGCTTTTGGATTTCTTTCTCTTTTTCTTGCAAGAATCTATCCGAGTCTGCTTTGAAAAGACGTAGTTCATCGGCTGATTTTTCCATCTCATTCAAAAGTGCCTGATATTCTCTGTTTGCATCAATTTGCCTTTGTTTTTCTATACGTATATGCTTTTGGTACATACCCCATAGTATTATGCACACAAGAATCGCAACTGAGATCAATATTAACATCATGACACGAAGTTTTGACACACTATGTTCTGCTATCAAGGCTTGTTCCTGAATTTTGGAATAATTGTAGAGTGACTGCATTTTAAGTAGCTGTTCCGAGGACTGATCGCTACAAATTGAGTCATTTATGCTACATAACAATTGGGCATATTTAATTACCGAATCCGGTTGTTGTTTTAAAGAGTATACGTCCATAAGGCCGCGATAGCATGTCTCTAATAATCCATGCCGTTTAGATATAGGCATTGAATGGTAATCGAAAGAATTTTGGAAACGTTTGTACATAATCATTGCTGAATCTGCTTCTTGGGCCATGACATAATACCTACTCTTAAGTCGGAAATAAACAGGAGCTACTATATCGGCATCTGTACATTGTGGTGTAATTCCTGTTTCCTGTTCGTAAGCACTTAGCAATTGACCCGCTTCATTAACGTTTTCATTTTGCAATAGGGCATCTATTTTAATTGGATAGAACATCAATGGTTCTTTTGGAAGATTGTGTTTCTGACAAAAATCTTCTATGCTGTCTATTATAGCTAATGCTTTTGTTTGTTGATAAGTGTCGTACAAACAACAAGCCCGATTCCACTTGAGTTCAAGAGCAGAAATTGTGTCCCCTATCCTCCATGCTATCTGTTCTGCACGAGCATCCTCTATAAGTTCATTATCAAATGAAGCAACATCTTCATAGAGTCCTCCCATTTGGCTATGAATGCGCATAAGAGTTCTAAAATCACAATCCTTGCTATTCTCATCGACTGCATCTATCGCAATGTTCATGTATTTAAGAGCGGTTGGAGCATCACCCATATCACGATATGCACATCCAACTAAGTAGTTTGCCATCATTCGCTCATTACTAGAGCCGTGTTTATCATAATATTTCGCCACCTCAAGAACGATACTGTCAGTAGTAAAGTCAACATACGCCTTGTTCTGAGCTTGTGCATACACCAGTTCATATTGCATACGCTGCGATTTTGGCCACTCTGCTTTTCGTTTCTTGATGCCATCGAGGATAGAGAGTGCAGAGTCGGGCTGCGCATCAAGAAGTTGCTTCGCTTCGGCAATAGCCTTCTCTGCTCGCTCGTCATGAGCACATCCTGTAAAAAGAGTGGTGAAGAGAAACAGGATGATGAGGGATGATATGTAGTGTTGGAGTTTCATTGAATTGGGTAATATGATGTAATATAGTCAAGCCTTGACCAGTTGATGATTCTGTAACCACCTTTGTCTGGTCGTGTTATGTAAAACTTGTAATCAGTTTATTTTAACGGCTCTTTTGTATTGCAAAGATAATCATTTTTTTTGAAATTGGCGATTGTTGGAAGCTTTTTTAATTTAGATGGTCAAAATGTATTGCATTTTGTGGAGTAAAGTTTGTAAACTCCACATTGCAAATCGCCTCACATCGCCTCAGATGGTCTGGTTTGTTTGTATAAAATTAAATAGAAATATGTAAAACGCTAAAAATCAGTTCAAAAGGGTGTTTGGAACGAGGAGGAGTATTGAACTTCAAGAAGCATATCAAATACCAATAAACAAAGCTAACAAGATGGGTAACGCACTACTTATCTTATTGGCTTTTTATGTTTTGCAACTCCATTGACGCTTTGAAAATGCTCTCTGCTGACGGCAAAATGCGATTGACAGATGTTGCTGATCAACAGCTTTTCCGCATCATCCAATCTATCCCTTCGCCAAAGGCGGAACCATTCAAACAATGGATGGCTCTATTTGACAGAAAAACCGACTAGGTGATAAAGGATGTGTTTGGCGTGAGCGGCAGTAACTTGCAAGAGATACGTTCTGAGATTGCTATGCTGCAGAAGGGTGAACTGATTCAGAAGGATAACCTCATGGCTGCTATGGGATTAGGCAAGAGCTGGAAGAAGGTTAAGGTGACGCATCTGATATAGTAGAAGGCATAACATCTGTCGTACGTAAGCGTATTCGCTATGCTAGTCATTTCCAAAAT
>JAGHTW010000235.1 GCA_018065145.1 Candidatus Prevotella equi | reverse complement strand
GGGGGGGGTATTGCGCGCAGCGTAACTCGCATAATTATAGATAGATACAGAGCCTCTCAGAGGTGCTTTCGGGCACTTCTGGGAGGCTTTGTTGTATATATACGTCCGCATAATTGCGACAGTTATTTACTCTATTAGGAAACATAGAAGATATGAATTTAATACAATCTGACATTCTGATTTACGTATTGTGGATATTGGGGACTCTCCTCATTTATTTAATAATGGAAGTGTCGATAATAGTGAATATTCTGAAGACTGACAAGGGGAAAAGCTCGGACGTGCTTTGCGATGTGGAGGAATACGAGTACTGCAAACAGCATGGTCTTCCCGTTCCGCCCAACCTCAGAGGCTGGGACTTCCATCTCACTATGCTGATATTCAACATACTCTATGGGGATTGGTATAACATCAAGCAACAGATGAAAATGATGATAAATAATAATTCAAAATAAACAAAAGTAAAATGAAACAAACAAAATTTCTTTTCCCGCTGCTCATGGCGATAGTCATGATGGCGATGAGCCCGGCGAGAGCGTGGGCTGAGGAGGAGTATCCCGTGATTACCGGTGGTACACATACCATCGACATTGCAGCTTATCGGGATGGTTATACTGAATTCTCTCACTACACCACCATCTTCAAGTATGTGGCACCAAATGGCGGCACTCTTACGGTATATACCGAAGGAGAAGGTGACACGGCTAGTGCACTCTTCGATGAAGACAAGACAACACTTGCCTATGATGATGACTCAGGAAATAGCCGCAACTTTAAGTTCAGCTATAAAGTAGTCAAAGATCACACCTACTACATTGGTGTATGTTCAAGTGAAGACTTCACTAATTACACTCTCGTTATCGATGAGTCTGATTTGTGCGACCATGAGATTGTGAATCATGTGTGTACCATTTGCGGCAAGCATCAAAGCAGAATTGTCAGTGTGCCTGCGGGCGTTACCGTTACAGATGATGATGGAAATCCAATCACTTCTGAGGACTATATCTGGGAGGGGCGCACAGTGAATATCTCAGTTAATGCTTCTGAAGTCACTGCACCTATTTATATCGGACTTGACGCTACAACAGCAGAAGGCTCCAGACTCAATATAAGAAGAAACAATTCATTTGTAATGCCTGGAAGTGATGTGACCCTCAACTATATGGCTATACCGTCAGAACCTTTGTGCTTTGAAGCAAAGGAGGATGGTGCTAAGATAGGATTCAGCAGCATCGTCAGCGATTACATACTCTATTATTCAACTGATAAGGAGAACTGGACGAGTTTTAACTATGATGACACCCATTACCTTCCAACCCTTGCTAATGCGGGAGATAAAATATATCTGATTGGCAATGTTACATCATCATCAGAATGGAGCTATACTCAGGTAAAAATCGAAGATGCCAATGTCGCAGCGAGCGGCAAACTCTCTTCCATCCTGGGTGGTGCCACCATCATCTATGATTTTGGATGCTATAAAATGTTTTATTATAATGGGAATCTCATTTCTGCTCCAGATATGTCAGATATAACAGAAATTGGGAAATGTGGCTGCGATGAAATGTTCAGGGGTTGCTCTGCACTTACCACAGCGCCAGCAATGAGCAGTCTGACTGCAATCGGAAATTTGGGTTGTGATGGAATGTTCTATGTTTGCTCTGCACTTACCACAGCGCCAGCAATGAGCAGTCTGACTACAATCGGAGATGAGGGTTGCTATCAAATGTTCGGTGATTGCTCCGCACTTACCACAGCGCCAGCAATGAGCAGTCTGACTGCAATCGGAAATTTGGGTTGTGATGGAATGTTCTCTCATTGTCCCCAATTGACTGGTTTTGAGTTCAACACCGTACCTTATGTGGTTGAATCTGGTTTTTATGATTTTGGCACAGACAACATAACCCTCAACCTCAGCGACGACTCGTATGTATATAAAGAAGGCGAGAATCCTGGATTCCCAACCGTCACTTCTGTCACTGCACCTTGTACTCTCAACCTCACAGGCAGCGTAGTAGAGAATCATGCAAACCTGACCCTCAACCATGGAACTGCAATCGATGATGAAGAGGTAGCTGCCACCTGTACCACCACGGGTCTTACCGAAGGCTCACATTGTAGCCTCTGTAATATGCCTTTTGTAGCACAGGTAGAGATCGAAGCCCTAGGTCACGACTACCACGTGCAGCAGGATGAAAACGAGAAACCAGTCTTTGTATGGAGCGAGGGCTACACCACAGCTACCTTGCAGGTGGTATGTTCGCACGATGCAGAGCATACAGCCAATGTGGAGGTAACGGGCGAGGGCATCACTTCGGAGGACACAACTCCTGCTACCTGTATCACCACAGGTGTGCGCACCTATACAGCGAAGGCTACCTACGAGGGCGAGGAGTATACTGGCACTAAGGAGGAGAAGATTCCACAAATACCTCACGACTTCACTAGCCATACCCTGACTGACGGGCCTGTTACATCAGGTCTCTATGCATACACTTGCGATTATGGTTGCTGGCATTATGATGAGCACCGCTTCATCAAGGACTTCTACGGCGAAGGCAATCACCTTGAACTGACAGAGGACGGTGCAGGTAACTACTCTACAAGCGAGGATATCATTCTCGCAGATGCTAATGGCTTCGCTGCGCCTATTGACTTCATTGCAAACAGCGTTACCTACACTCGCACAGGCATCAAGAACCAGTGGGGAACCATCGTAGTGCCATTTGATGTTAACGGTATAGGTGCAGACTATGACCTCTATAAACTCAATCAGGTATTAGACAATCATGAGCAGCTTGTACTCACAAAGATTGATGAGGACGACAATGATGGCATAGTTCCTGCCGGCACTCCTGTTATCTTCCGTCTGCATGACGATTTGGCTGGAGATTATACTCTCACCCTCACCGCAGCAAACACTACCGTTTCTTGTTGGCTTGAAGAAGGATCTGATGCCGACGGTCTTCAGCTTGTAGGTACATACGATACAATTCGACTTAATAACGAATATGACTACTACATCTCGAAGAATATGTTCTGGATGGTAGGTGATGTATGGGCAGAGGGTGTCAAGGTTGCTCCATTCCGTGCATACCTCAAGAATACATGGGCTATGGCCAAGGCACATACACTCAGCATCCGCATAGCCGATGAAGACGTAACAGCGGTAGATGCTCTCAACGCCATCATCGAAGGCAACGCTGAGTACTACGACACGAATGGCCGCCGAACAAACAGCCTCCAGAAGGGTGTAAACATCGTGAAGTACGGCAATGGTAAGACTTTAAAGGTTAATATAAAGTAAACGAAACAACAATGAAGAAGAAAGAATACAAGGAGCCATTTATCAGAGTGGTCGAAGTAAAAAGTTGTGATATCATATGCACCTCTGGAGAAGGTTCCCCTACAGAAAACATTGGTAGAGGACCATGGTGGGAGACAGAACCAGATAAAGACAGTGACGGCTACATCTGGGTAGATTAAGCATCATGCATCTCTGATTTACAGAGTTACATAAACTTATGGCGATGTTGGGCGCGAGAACCAGCATCGCCATTCTTATATAATTACAAAAAACATAACGTCTGCAAAGATATACTGTAGGAATTGCAGACAAGTATCTACTCCACGAAACGGGTGTTTACTCCAAAAGTTTCGGTAGTGCCAAACAAAGTATTTCCTTTGCAGGCGACAAAACGAAACGACAAATGGAAAATACTCCGAAGGAAATTGTAGTAACAGTGCCAGAGAGTCTGGCAGGCATATCAATCAGGAAGGACATACATTATTCTGATGATACGGTAATAAGCATAAGGGTAGAAGAACATGATCCGGGTCGTTACTCAGGTAGCGGTCCGGATTTCACTTTCTATGCGAAGGGACACGATAGAGTCCAATTCTATCTGGACGATGTAGTATGTCTTGAAGCAAACAGCAACTATACCATTATACACTTCAAGAATGACAAGAAAGA
>JAGHTW010000097.1 GCA_018065145.1 Candidatus Prevotella equi | reverse complement strand
TTTACAAGAGACTTTCCCATTAACATACACATCGACATTTACCTGGCCATAGACATTTCCATCGACATAGCCATAGCCATCGCCATAGCCATAGCCATCGCCATAGCCATAGCCATCGCCAGAGCCATCGCCAGAGCTTACTGCCAAGAATAACTTGATTACTTCTTCCATGTTGCTACGCTTTCGATGTTCTTGATGGCTTCGTCAGTGCAAGGGATAATCTCTATCACATCCATGACTTGCATCTGAGGTACTGCGATGGTAAACTTGCAGTCGATAGGATTCTTCACACCTTCCACTGCGAGCTGCGAGAGTGAAGCTGCGCCTCTCCAGTACCACAGTCTGCGTGTGTTGTGGAGTTCTGCTGTACGGTTTTCCTTGTCGTAGTCTGCGAGTGTTCCGAAGAATACTCCTGCTCTGTTTGTGCGGATGATGCACTTCTTGTTGATGTTGTTTGTCATTTTTGTTTTGTTTTTAATTGTTATACTTTTAAGTTGTCAGCGAGGTCGTTGAGTCCGCAGAGCCTTAATGCGTGCTGGAGGTCGTGGACATAATCGCAGTTGCAGAAATGTTTGCCACCAAGGGTGATATATTTGTTATTTCCGTGAATATTCACTTCAAACGGAACAATACCTTTTGTGTACCTCTCTGAGAAGTTTTTGCCAAACCCATTCTTCTTCAATATCTCTTCAGTGAGAGGGATTGGCTCGTAATATGAAACGATGGCGTAAATGTAAGAAGAAGGACTCCATATTCTAACTTCTCCTGTTTTGGTTTTACGAAGCAAATCGCCTACCATCAATTCTATTGCTGTCATAGTCTATTCCTCCTCAATTATGCCGCAAGGCGAGTTATCGTCAAGCCAAACAAGACATTCTAACAATTTCTCATAAGTGAGTGTATCACAATAAAGTGCATTAAAAGTTATTATGTTTTCCGTGAAGCTCGTTATCGTCCAGCAAGTCTCTATAGATTTGTTTTTAACAACAATTCCATGCTCCTTAACAGCCTCACACATTTCCTCGAATGTGTACGGACGCACACGCTTCTCAGACTTGATGCGGTACTCGTTAATGTTTCCATCCCAATACCACTGTGGAGTGTTATTTGTATCATTCAAATCTTTCCACTCTTCTTTCTCTCCTACAGAAGATACCAATGATTGTATCTGCTTGCCATCAACGTATGCTTGCATCACTTCGATGGCTTTCTTTGTTTCTTCTTTTGTCATGATTATTCCTCCGTGATTTTAATGTCGTCAATATTCATTGTTTGTAAGATATTAAGCACTCGCTCAAACTCTGGGTTGCGCCACGCAGTCATTGCGTAGGTCTTGCCGTTGTTGTAGTGGTAGCCATTCTGTGCCAAATGGAGTTTTGCGGCTCTCTTGGTAAGGAAACAACCTGTCTGCGTGGATATTCTTTCTGTATCCAATGAGTACGCTACTTCCACATCCCAATCAAGTGTTTCTCTAATCCAAATACACAAGTCTTCTAACTCGTAATTATTCTTTACGTTATTAAACCAATCGTCTATAATGTCTTTGTCGTAATCTTCAATAACAGAATCGACGTGTTCTACGGTTTCATCGTAAGTAAGCGTATCTCCGTCACCGCAGAAATATATACATTCATTATCCGCATGGTCTTCGTCTGTCGGGTACTCTACATCTTCCATAATACCCCAGAAGCGAGGTGCAGCCTGTAATTCATCCTCCTGCGTATTCAGTTCGTGCTGAAGTTCACGGAGAAAATCTATGTCTTCTTTCTTCATTTTATCTCGTTTTTAGTTATAAACTCTGAGTATTGATTTATCACTTTCTCCATTGCAGTGTAGATGTCTTTTTCGTGAGCATAGAACTCGTAGCCGAGTCCAAAACGAATATATGCACGGTACATCTTTTGCGGAGTACGATACAACATGTTCAGATATGATTCTACTGTTGTAAAAACATTCTCACCGCCCAACTCGTCAATGGAGAACCATGCCTTTATTATTTCTTCGTGTGTCATAGTCTATTTCTTCCGTTTCTCGTAATGACCGCAAGCTGATTGCATAGGGTTGACGTAGCCGCTATATGGACAACGGCAGTCACTCTCCGTCTTGTGGAAGTGCTTGCATGACTTGCATTTCTTCTTGTCGTACTTTGTTTCTGGTTTCTTAGGACGTGGCATTACAGGAGGTTCAAGACCTTGCGCCATCATACCCATTGTGGCAGCTGCTAAATATGCTAATTGTTTCGTATTCATTTGCTATAATTTATTTCTTCTTTATGCCAGTATTTATGAGGAGACAACCATACATATAGGCGGTTCTGATACCAGAGTTCTGCGCCATGAGGACGATTGTCGTCGGTATAACCGTCGGCTACTCCCCATTCTGGAGGCGACATTATAATGTAACGCTTGTGAATGTCATCCCATATAATACTCGTATTGCCGTATGGGTGGTAGATACTCGTAGAACCGTTCTCTGGGTCGTATACAAGTTGATTGTTGTTGTAGACAGGAGTTTCAAAGATACGGTCACGTAAATAACGCTCAAAGTCCTTTTGGTAATTTCGGTCGGAAGCCGCAGACACGTAGTACGGAATGTGTACTTTTACTTTTTGACGTTCGTCGTCATTAAGTTTTGCCCAATGGGTCTTGGCAACCTTCTTAGAACCCTTGCGACGATAGGCTTTCCAGCATTCTTCAAACAACTCGTCGCTTTCTTTTTTTGACGATAGTTTTTTTTCTTCTTTTTCTTTTATGTCAGTAAAAGAATATATATTATTATCTTGTATAATACTATCCTTGTGGCGATTTTCGCCAATCGTTAGTGGATTTTCGCTATTGCATTGGCGATTTTCGCCAATCGGGAGTCCAGTGAATAATGAAAGGGTAAAATCCGTCAATGAATACCATGTCACACGCTTCATTCTGTCGGAGTTATAGTCACCTCTCAGCACCCAACCGTCGGACACGAGTTTTTCGATTGCCGTCTTTACTTTTGAAGGCGTAAGGTAGCAAAAATCGTCACATATAGACTTTACGCTACGAAAGAACCACACACGACCGTCCTTGGTCATATCTGGATTGTCTACATTTGCTCTATGCCAGAAATGAAAGTTTTGAAGAATAATTGCTTCGGCAAGACCTACTTCTTTTGCCAAAGACACATTGAAACTGTGGGTTTCTACCCCTAACGATTGTAGTTGTGCCATATTGTAGTGTGTTATATGATAGTGTGTATGAGCTTATAAAAAGCAGAAACGGAGGGAACACACTATACCCTTGTCATTCGGTAGCTACTCCGAACTACCGTTTCTGCCTACAAAATTACTACTTTATTCTGTGACCTACAAACTTTTTAACAAGTTTTAAGTTTATAGGTCTAAACCATCGTTCCGAGGAGGATTACCGAGGTGAAGTTTTCACCGATACTCTCAAAGAAGAACGGACTGCGCTCGTTGTCGTCGTGATAGAAGACGATGTCTTCGTCTGCAATGTTTGACAATGCCATAAGGAGGTAATTTACGTTTACTGTGACTTGTGTCTCGAAATTCGGACAACTACAAGTCACAACCTCCTCGACGTGCTTTCCTTCCTGTGGGAAGTCATAGCACATTACCAGCTCGTTTTCGTTTATCGCTACCTTGATACGATTTTCTTCGTTGGCGGTCTGTGATAAGATACGATTGACTGCCTGTCGAAATGTCGTAGCGTTAACGGTAAAACTTGTCTGTCCCTTATGAGATGCCAAACGATGTAGTGCTGGATATTTTACGTCTACGAGTCTGGCGTACAACGCAAAGTCTTCATTCTTGACTATGATAGCATTTTCTGCCATTGAAAGTTCAACCTCCGTAGCCCCTGCGCACATCGCAGCCATAACCTTTGTTCCGTCTTCAGGGATAACAACATTGAAATCAGAGTTTGTATTGAAATTACAATCCGACATATATATCAAACCGTTATCTGCTCCAACTACGGTTAACTTTCCGTCTGAGGCACGAAGGTTTACACCGCCCAAAGCAGTGCCGACATTCTTAGTCATGATAAACTTCTGTGCCGTATTCAGCCACGTAGTGAGAATATTGGCAGGAAGCACATTCGGCTCTGATAATGACTGGACGTTCATTAGAGGAAACTCGTTTGGGTCGTATGTCGGTGTTTTAGTTGAGCCGTGGCTATGCTTAACCTTTAACATAGATTTTTCCTCGTCAAACGATAGAGTTACCTCTGGGTCGGCTACGAGTTTGAGGTAAGTCGTGATTTCCTTTGGACTTACGCAGAAACTCATGTCCTCCGTTCCGTCAAGACAAACACCATAAACCTTGATGTAGTTGTTGTCACTACTTGACTCAATCCTAATCCTGCCGTCCTTGGTGGTAACGCGAATATTGTTGAGTGCTGTAATAGCACGATTACGACCTGCGAATACACCTCCATCAGAGAGTACGCGCACTAATTCATTCCTGTTGATGTTAATTTTCTTCATTTTTGTTATATTTTACGAATTTAACTCCGTCTATTTCTACACAGTCTAACTGACCTGCCTTAATACGCTTGTGAACCGCAACGACACTTATGCCCTCACGTTTGGCGTATGTACTGATTCTTATGAGATTTTCTTCCATATTAGAAATTGTCAAAAAGTGAAACCTCCGTTTTCTCCGTAAGACGCTTGGCGGCTATATCGTAATACTTCTGGTCTATCTCGAAGCCAATATAGTGACGACAGAGACGCTTGGCGGCTAACAGCGTACTACCACTTCCTGCAAATGGGTCTAAAACCACATCGTCGGGGTCGCTACTCTGACGTATCAGTATCTCCATGAGTTCTACTGGCTTGCCAGTGGGATGGAGTTTATTTGCTACGACATTAGGAACTGACAAGAGATTAGACATACCCATATCGTTGACATTGGTCGCCATTCCCTTGCGAAGCATAAGTATAAACTCACAGCCATTCATGTAATAGCGATTAGGTGTGGCATTACCTTTGTCCCATACAAGCAACTGCTGATACATAAATCCACTGCGTTCGGCTTCCTCCCAGAGGTCTTTGAGGTTTCTGCCGTTTACCATGATATAACAATGACTGTCCATTTTTAAGACACGCCAGACCTCTGACATCCACTCCGAGAACTTGATGTCATTATGGTCGAAGAGTTTGCCCTTCTTGACGTTGTCGTAGTCGCTCTCACGGTTGTCCCTACCGTGCTTCGCAAGCATACCACCACACATTTTGTCACGCCAGATACCCTTGGCATCGCCACCCGATACACAAAGATACGGGACATCCGAAACCACTAAATCTACCGATTCATCTGCCAGTTCCTTTATCAAGTTACGAGTGTCGCCTAAGTAAATGTTATCGTTTTTTATTTCCATTTCTTATCTGTTCTGAGTAATGTAATATTTCAACGCCTTTGTAACCTTTATTCTTGATTTCTGCAATCAAAGAATGACGGTCTCTATGGAGTAACAATGCTAATTCTTTTAGATTGTATATTTCGCCCATATACCTAAAGAACCAACCTTGCGAATAAGAGTGTATATACCTATTCTGTACTTCTTCTTTCGTGGGTAATGGCTCGTCTGCCCAATACCAGAAGCATTTGTATCTAAGTCCTCTTTTTGCAATAGCATTCCAGATTGTATCATAGGCTTTTTTTGACATTTCGGCAATAATCTCATGTGCCGTCCACATTTTCACAAAGTCGCCTTTGTAGGTATATTGAGCAATAGGACGCGCCTTTTCTCTACATCTTTCCGCAGCTAACGCTCGCCTCTTCGTAGAGTCCAATACATTCCAAGCATGATTAACATTTTCTGCATTGGTACACATTTCGAGGTTTTCTACACGATTATCCGTCTTAATGCCGTTCTTATGATTGACCTGTAAATCCTCCGAATAGTCTGGCAAATAGGCACGCGCTACTAATCTGTGAACCCTAAAAGAATATCGTCCATCCTTATGGGTAGAACATGATACAGGAAGCCTTACGGACAAATATCCGCGCCGTGTTTTACTACCGATATATTTACGACCATCAGACTTACGTATTACCTTACCATCACGAGTTACCTCATAACTGGCATCGAAACATAAATATGCTCTTTGCTGTAGTTCTCTGGTATCTCCGAGGTAAATATTGTCAATCTTTTGCAACGTGTCCATGTTGTATAGTTACTTTTACGACTTTTCCGTTTCTGATACCGCATGTAGTTATAACTGTCATGGCTTCGTTTTCTCTACATGCGTAATCTGGTATAATCGTTACTAAAGTCTCTGTTTCTATGTTCATAACTTAATTATTGTAATTCCCATACCCTGCGCAAAGGCATACTCAGTTTGAGCACCTTTGCTTTCAGCCCAATTAGGTAACAAGGCTATCGCGTCACAGCCTTTCAGCAGGAGCAAGTCGGAAATCATATATTCTGCCCAACTTCCAAAGATTGTCGGTATACACTTCGTAGGGTCTACGATTTCCACGTTCCCCAACAACACCTTCAGTTCTTCTGCGGCTTCATCGAAATTCTTCCTGTACTCCGACGGCGATAACCCTGTCACCTTTCCACTTAAATATACTTTCATCGGATGTAGTTTACTGAGTACCCCATCTTTTCGAGTTTCTTAATGGCATTCTTCATATTTAATGCGTAAAGATATACCCAACCCTTTATCTTGTAGTTCTGCCGCCCCATTATCAGAGCCACGGTCTCTACATGCTTGTCTCGTGGGTCGTAGGCAAACAGAATATGACCGTTGTCCAACTTTACCCTACCTATTGGCTCTCCGTAAAGAGCTAATTCCACTTTCTCCGCACTGCGAGAAAATATTTTCTTGAAAAATTTTGTTATTACTCCCATTTTATTGCTTTGTTTTCGTTTGAATAACTTTGTAGACAATTACAAGAGAAACTATCCACGCTGCTGTTGCTATCAGACCACAAATAAGGTCATTCTTCGTTACGTCGTCCATTTCATGCGTTCTTGAGTTCTGACAGAGCCTTGACAATGTCTGGCTGTCTGAGATAGGTTATCACACTGTGGTCGGTTACTCTGACAAGAGTAGGCGTGTGCCTTACGCCGTATTTCGAGACTAATTCCGAACCCTCGTCGGTTTCGCAGTCGACATCTGTTACGAGGTCGATAAGACCTTTTCTCTCCAACTCCCTGTGGAGATTGTCACACATAGGGCAGTGTGACGTGCCAAATAAATAATTTACCATGTTATTCTATGATTTTGATGTTTGATATGAATTTGTAACTTGGCATGTTGTAATCCGTGTAACAATTAAGGCTGGCAGTACCATCTTTCTTGACCTTTGCAATAACTGGATATATCTTCTCACAACAACTATACGCCTTTTTGAACTTTATAAGAAAACCCACAACAGGCTTATATCCGTTAAACTCAACTTCTACCTTCTTGCCAATAAAATCGGCATACCTTTCCGAGAGAGACTGACAGAATGCTTCTGTGACTTCACCTTTCTTGCTTCTTGCCACTCTTATCTCTTTCTCGTGACTGTGAATTATTGCATTCTGTGTAGCAATAGCTTCTTCGTATTCTTTTTCCGTCATGATTTATTGATTTTGTAACTTCATTAACTTGTAGTAATTATTGAATTGCTTCCTGTCGTAGACGACAAAACTGAATTTGAACAATCCGAAGACATTCACAAGAAATGTATACTCCCAGAGTCCAAAAGCCATACGCCTACGCCATACTAATGGCATGACTTTCTTCGCACCATGATACTCTATTGGCACACGGCGACTGTAATAGCGAAAACTTCTTATGCCTATCATAGTCGGAACAGTCTGCGCCACCAAGGACGCTTCTCCATGAGGTTAATCGTTACCAGACACGCCTGTACCGCAGTCTCCCAATGTGTGCAAGGAGGGAAAATCTTACGCATGTCGTTAATCAATGCTTTTTTCTGTTTCTTGTTCATAGTTTATATGTTATTAATTCTCGTATTCGGGGCGTAACCCCATTATCCAACTTTCAAGGTTTATCGGAGTATAGGCATGGCACAAATTGTAGTTCCACCACTCGAAGAAATCCTTCTGACTGAGGTCTGACTCTAACATCTGGCGCATTTCGTCGGGGGTCAACCACCATTCACCACTGAAGTCGCACAAATCATATCTGTCGCCTATCCAGTGAATATCAGCACAACCCTCAAAATAGTGACTGTTGACAATCTCTGCCATCTGCTGACAACCATACTTGAAACTCCCCAACACATGCTCCAATGTAGGCTTGTAATTGTTATTACACATCGAAGACCTCCTTTTCTGCGAGACAAGGTATGACAGCCCATAAAATCGGCTTTAACACGTTGTCTGGCTCTAAAACTATATACCAGCCACCGTCTGCCCCCTGTTTAGGGTATGGCAGAGTTATATACTCAGTGCCTATATGCATCATGTAGCCGTCCACTGAGTATACACCATTGTCGATTACCTTGTTTTTGACGACTATAATAGATTTCCTTGCTAAAACCTCTGGAGGTACGATTATCGTAATGTTTTTGCCAGAGTCCTCTGGGTCTATGGCACGCCACAGTATCCTGTTCTGCTCCAATTCAACACTCAATGCGTCAACGTCACGCTTGAACTCGTTCGCCTCTATTTCCTTGGCGGCACAACTCACTTTTAACTCGTCGATGTCCTTATGCAAGAGGCGGATTTCCTTCTCACAACGCTCTAACTCCTCTATCTTCGCGGTAAGGGCGGCATCTAACTCGTCTTTTTCATGCTGTGCCTGCACATGCCACTCACGATAGGACTTAATCGTATCTTGCTGGTCGGCTACCACAAACGCCATCGCCGCCAGACTACTCTCAATGTTGATTTCCATACAGACCTCCTATTTGTTTATCTTGATACCATAAGCAAGACGACCCATACGGATGTCCGTGTCGATATTCTTGCCGTCATAGACTACCTCCTTGCCGAATATGCCGACAAGTTTTGTACCCACTGGCAATATAGGCAGGAGATAGAGAGGAATGAGACGTATGCCGAGCGTGTTACGCTGCTCCTCAACTTTCTTCTCGTATTCCTGTAAAGTAAGTTTGCCGTCCTTCAACTCTTTCGTAAGTGCCGAGATTTCCTCTTCAACGTCTGCCTTGTCCTGCCAGTATCCAAAACGAAGCATGTCACAGTCGTCATCCGTAAGATTATCCCAATCTATGTACTTGCTCAACTCGTCAAGAAACACCGACATGGCTTTCTTTATGTCCTTACGGCAAAATGCGTCACTCCAGTTCTCATAGGTCGTGGTCTCAGATACCCTGTTTGCCAACCACGTAAAACAATCAATAATCTCTTGTTTCATTTTCGTTCTTCTCGTTTTTAGTTAATACT
>JAGHTW010000157.1 GCA_018065145.1 Candidatus Prevotella equi | reverse complement strand
TGAAGAGGCACGAAAGCAAGCCGTTGGACTCCTGAAGGAGTATGGCTGGGTGACTCCTCGCATCAAGCAGAGCAAGGTTGCTCGCAAGTATCGTACCATCAAAGGATTGGATTACTTTCAGCGCAAGCTGGTGGAGCATCCTCTTGACTGCATTGTTGAACGCCTTAAAAAGTAATCGCTATGGACAAGACTAATCCACTTCTGGCAATGATCAGCCAGCAGAATGCAGAGGGCGTGAATGCTGCTGTAACTAAAAAGGAACCTTCCGTGACAACCTTTCCTTCTACTCCAGAAACTCCACCTCCGAAGCCACCTGCATCGGAGGAAGCATCCACAAGCAAGTCAAAGCAGAAAGCTGGCGAACGCGATTGGGAACGTTTTTCATTCGTGTGCAGTAAGGACATTATCCAGAAGGTACACGACATCAGCGAGAAGGAAGGTTTCACTATCCGTGACATCATGGAGTTGTTTCTTCAACGTGGCATCTCTGAATACGAAAAGAAGAATGGCGTTGCCAAGCCTAAAAGGAAGAAACCTGTTGAGACTTTGTTGTAAGATGCCTATCGAATTTGCAGGTTGCTTTTTTATTTCCGATATGTATTGAAAACGAGAGTCGAGGAAGAACACATCTACCTCGATCCTCGTATCTCATTTCTGGAAATAGACCGCTATTTCCTTTCCGGCACTGCGTAATAAATGTATTATGCCATATCCAATATCTTTATTTTGCTGTATTCCTATTTATTAAACCAGAATCCTTGTCACTATTACTAATTCGCTTTCCAACGTGATTGCGTGATTTTCCTTTATAAAAGCTATATGTAAATTTCACTGATATAAGATTCTTGAAATTATTCCATTTTGTTTCCTCTGAATATGTGAAAATCTTCGCGTTGGCAAATATTTTTGTTGGGTTAGGATTGTAAATATATTCCAGACCGGCAGACATTGACTTAAATTTGTAGAGTAAAGAAGCGCTCATGTTGAAACCCTTGTCGGTAAATATATCACCATCAACTAATGTCATTGGGAAATTGCCATTCCACATAATCTGCCAATTCTTTGGTAGGAACTGCATCCCGATACCTGCGTTATGAAGATTATGATTTACATTTTGATTAGGTGTTGTATATGTTAAGTATTCATAATTGTAGTATGGTTGAATAACAATCCATTTGACAGGTTTATAGTTAAACGACAAAGATGCACCTACACTATGTATATCATCTATTTCTGTCATTCTAAGGATGATATTGTCTCCATCAGCAAACAATATTGGCATGTTCTTTTTGGGATAATACGAATAAGTTGCTGATGGTGCAATGAAGAACTTCCCATTGCTTGAAGCATACTGATAGCTTAAGTTCGTGTAATAGTAATAATATGGTTTAAGAGCACTGTTTCCTTGCGAATAAAAATGTTCGTCAATAGTTACAATACTATTGGTAAGGTCTCCGATATTTGGAACAGATGAGTTTATGGAGGCGGTAAGTCTCATTGATGAGTTTTTATTGTACTGAGTATTCATGACTAGTGAAGGACGGAATACCAAAAAGTTGAATTGTTCGTTTGCAATCGTCTTATAATGATTATTTTCGAGTCCAAGCCCAATATTATATGACACTTTGTTTATGACATTGCTATAATCAATATAAGCATATTCTTTATGTGTTCCGATTGTAGAACTTTCCAAATAGTTATATTTTTGGTCTAAATTTTTATATTGGTAGTAAGCACCTATGTTGAAATCACCGTTCCATAATTTATCACTATAAAGCACTTCGGCAATCAAAGAGTACGATTTGTTTACTATGTGATTTTCAAACGAATAATTTCCTTCGTTATTTGATAGGCTGTTATCTGAATTTGAATGGAAGTAGGTGTTCAATATGTTCAACGACAAATTCCTGTGTTGCCTAAACATGTACATATAATACAGATCAACAGAAACAGAGGAATAGTCACTTTTAAGACTTCTGCTATTGGTCTGCAATACGTAGTTTTCTCTTAATTGTTCTTGAGTATATTCTTGTTTGCCAGGTGATTTACGGTATTCAACCTTTGCATTAAAAAGATTCTTTCCATGATAACGCTGATAAGCTAGCTGTCCCAAGTGATACTGTCCATTATAACTTCCAGGCAATCCCCTATATTCATTGGTTTTATCTGTGTAGGTGTAATTATTGTTCATCCGATTGTCGTTCAGTGCACGATAGTCTATGAAATATGCTGCCGTAATCATATTCAACGAATCCCTATATGCAAGAGATACCATATCGGTACCATATCCTGTCGTAACTCCATTTTTAGTGTCAAGATATGCACTATACAGCTTCTCTGTCCTTTTCTTAGTTTTTACATCAATAACAGCCCCTATATTCTCATGTGCATATCTTGCTGGAGGCGCACTATAATACTGTATGTTTTTGATGTCAGTAGCTTTCAACATTTTCAATTCATTAGTGGAACGTTTCATACCGTCAATAAGCACAAGGATGGCCTTGTTATCTACTGTGACTAAAGCATCACTGCTGATGTCTGTCTTAAATTGGGGTAAACTACCTATAGCATCCAACGCATTATTGCCTATATTTTTGGCAGTTTCGTTTAGTATCAACAGATCTTTGTTTCCAAAAGTATTTAGAATTTGTGGAGTTACAGTTAGCTCGTCAAGAAGCACAGCATCTTCATGTAGCACAATATCTCCTAAATTACCAGATTTGCAAATTTTGCGTATCTTTTCATACCCAATAAAAGATAACTGTAGTAGATATTCTTCATTCACCTTTGAAGTTAATATAAATCTACCATCCATATCACTTGCAGTTCCGTCAATTTGTGTTGAATCGGATAGATTAATCAACACACAGCTAACGCCAGAAAGAGGAATTTGTTTACTATCTACAATCCTGCCATGAAAATAGATTTGCGCTCTTAAAGCTTGACCATTGGACAGCAAAACAATAGTAAACAAGAATATTTTTAAAAACTGTTTCATTATTTCAAATAAGTATCAAATTAATTAATAACTTCTACTCATATAACTTTTCAGTATCCGCTCCTTTTATACTGTATGGTCTGTGGGATTATTGTCGACTTTAATGTTTGACGACAAAACATATCTACCTCGACCCTCGTATCTCATTCATTTTTTGTGTTGCTATTAACCTTCCGTCCATGTGCGTCCGTACATGGTACCGACAGCCTGTTGACACTCGTATTCGCAGATGGTCTTTGTGCTATCGGTTATCTGCCACTCAACTACAGGCAAATCTTCCTCATACTTTAGTTTAGAGGCTAATATCTGTTTGATATAAGTGTATTTGCCACTTGAAGGTGCACCGACCACAATCTGAAGGTCATGCTTTGTTGGATATTTCTGACCGAGCGCTGGCAACTGATCAATCAAAGCCATTGCATTTCCCGTAGCTCTAATCTCAGCCATCTCACGATTAAATGCTCTATTACTTTCATTATAAAACACCGCACTCTTTTCGCCTATGTCAAGCGTCCATCTGTAAGTGTTTGACTTACCTGTAACGATTTGTGCATCACAATCGTATGTGATGCGGTACTTTGCTGGTTCTTGGGCATACGCAACCGTTGTCGACAGAGCAACGGCTAAGAATATTAATTTTTTCATCTTATAGTTATATTATATATTGATTCATCTTGATGTTGATTGAGTTAATGTTCATGTTCTAAAAGCTCAGATTTGAAAACACCATATACCTTATTGAAATAATTTATTCTGTCTTGATACTATCCACAGGATTCATAGTAGCCACTCGCCAACTTTGAATGATGACGGTGAACAGTACAACGATGCTGATGATGACGAATGCCACGGGGAACAGCCACCAGTAGATGGGCGTATGCTCGGCAAAGTTCTGCAGCCATTGCTCACTGATGTAGTAGCCGATAGGGACAGCTATCAGGAAGGAGAGGATGAGCGGAAGTGTATAGCGCTTGGTGAA
>JAGHTW010000067.1 GCA_018065145.1 Candidatus Prevotella equi | reverse complement strand
ATAACATTCGGTGATGAGGTAGAGTATATTCCTGCCCGTTTATGCTGTTACATAACCTGTCTTACCTCTGTGACCATCCCTAACAGTGTGACGTCAATAGGAAGTTCTGCCTTCTCAGAGTGTTCCAATCTTACCTCTGTTACCAACCTGTCATTACAACCACAACCAATAAAATCCAACACTTTCTTCGAATATGGAAAACTTCACGTTCTTCAAGGTTGTAAGGATATCTATGGAAAAGCAGAATACTGGAGAAATTTTACAATTGAAGAAGATGCTGTGGAGCCAAAACCTCAATGCGCCATCCCAACTATAGAGATTATCAATGGGAATGTGAAATTATCATGCGATACAAAAGGGACAAAGTTTAACTACACGTACTCGTGCAGTGCCAGTGGTACAGATTCTGAATTTTCCATAAATTCTCCAACTTTTACTATTGTTGCTTCCGCTAATGCAGATGGTTACGAAGAATCAGACATGGCAATAAAAACATTTAGACACAATGGTAACGGTGACGTTAACGGCGATGGCAAGGTAACGATGGAGGATGTCAACATCATATTGAACACCTACCTCGGTAAGTAATTCCATCCGTCTCCATACTATAACATAAAAAATCTGCTTTATCTGCATAATCCGCGTGACTCTATTACCACGCAGATTATGCAGATAAAGCAGATTTTATTTGTTGCATATGTTCTAAATATTGGCCTGCGCGACCAGTATTCCCATTATTCTTGTAGTTGACACCAACTATCTTACTCGGAATATTCAAAGTCCTCGAGGTCTTCGATATCGTCTTCGTCAAGGAACTCTATGTCATCCTCATCAACGTCATCAACGATGCCTATTTCCTCATCGGCATCGCGGTCTTCGTCATATACCTCGGCAGCGAGGTATGACAGTTCTTTGTCTCTATGCACGAGTACATCCTCAGCTATCACACCTTGTATCTTGTTTGACTCGCTGTTGAGTTCTTTCCAAAGTATATCCTTCAGTTCCTCAAGTCCGAAGCCTGTGACAGATGAGATGAATACCACCTGAAGATCCTCTGGCAGTGTTTCCTTTAGCATCTCCATCAGTTCCTCGTCGAGCAGGTCGCACTTCGTAACAGCCAGCACGCGATGCTTGTTGAGCATCTCTGGGTTAAACTGCGCTAACTCATTAAGGAGCAGTTCATACTCTTTCTTTATATCATCGGTATCGCCTGGAACCATAAAGAGCAACAATGAGTTTCGCTCTATATGACGCAGGAATCGCAGTCCGAGTCCCTTACCTTCCGATGCACCTTCGATGATACCCGGTATATCTGCCATGACAAAAGACTGATGGTCTCTATATCCTACGATACCAAGTGACGGCTCGAGCGTGGTGAAAGGATAGTTTGCAATCTTTGGCTTTGCAGAAGAGAGTGACGAAAGAAGTGTTGACTTACCCGCATTAGGCAGTCCCACAAGTCCCACGTCAGCAAGAAGTTTCAGCTCCATGATGACTGTCATCTCCTGCATTGGTTCTCCTGGCTGTGCATAGCGTGGTGCTTGGTTTGTAGCAGTACGGAACTGGAAGTTTCCTAGTCCGCCGCGTCCGCCCTTGAGGAGCACTACCTCCTGCCCATCCTCCATGACATCGCACACGTATTTTCCTGTCTCGGCGTTATAAACCACCGTACCGCAAGGCACATCGATATATATATCCTTGCCGTTTGTGCCATGACACTTATCCCTTCCGCCATTACCGCCGTGCTCTGCATAGATATGTCGCTGATAACGAAGGTGAAGCAGCGTCCAATAGTTGTGGTTGCCGCGCAGGATGATGCTTCCGCCCTTACCACCATCGCCGCCGTCAGGACCGCCATTAGGATTATACTTGATATGCTTGAGGTGCATACTGCCTCGTCCGCCCTTACCAGAGCGGCACTGTATCTTTACGTAATCTACGAAATTACTTTCCATTTTATATATAAGGTATATCTAACTATTATTCGTTTATTCTTAAATTCTCTATGATGTCAGACGCTATGAGCGACGACATTCCCAGTTTCTTTGCAGCCCTGTCGCCTGCCGCGCCATGAGCATACATACCTATGACGGCAGCCTCAAAAGCACTGTAGCCCTGCGCAAGCAGCGAGGTGATGATACCAGTGAGTACATCGCCGCTTCCTGCCGTTGCCATACCTGCGTTGCCAGTACTATTGAAGAGCACCTGTCCGTCAGGGAGGCACAATGCGCTGTAGTGTCCCTTCAATATGACATAGCCTCTCAGTCGCTGCGCCATGTCGCGCGCCTTCATCAGTCGGTCATAGTCATCCGTTGGCGGAGTATCACAGAGTCTGTTCATCTCGCCTGGGTGAGGAGTATATATCAATCCCGCAGGCAGTTGTTGCATCCACGCCTTATGTGTGGCAAGGATATTGAGTGCGTCAGCATCAACGACAACAGGAACATTGGCGTTTCGCAAGAGTGTCATCACTGCTACTGCCGTAATATCATCGGTACCAATGCCGGGACCTATTCCTACCGCATTGTAATCATTGGCATGAGGCGCATAGGAAATCATCTCATCGTGACGGTCATGGCTGACGATAGCCTCAGGAATACTTATCTGCAGTATGTCATTATTCCTCTTCGGTGTATGCACCGTCACCTTTCCCGTACCACTTCTGAGGCATGCCTTGGCAGCAAGTACCGCAGCACCAGCCATGCCGTAGCGTCCGCTAACAAGCAAAGCATGACCCATTGTTCCCTTGTGAGCGAAAGGATCGCGAGGCTTTATGAGTCGTGTCACCATAGAGTCTTCGAGTATTCGGAACTGTGCATCAGCCTTGTCTATAAACTCTTGAGAGAGTCCTATGTCAAGAACCTTAAGCTTTCCTATGTACTGCTGGTTATCAGGCATCATCATACAAAGCTTCTTCATGCCCAAGGTGAAGGTGCGGTCTGCCTTGATGATGTTCTGACGCACGTTGAATGTATTGTCTTCCGTCATCAGACCAGACGGCACGTCAATGCTGACAACCTGAGCATCGGAGGCATTTATGTATCTTACCACGCTGGCAAAACCGCCTGAGAGAGGTTTGTTCAGACCGGAACCAAAGAGTCCATCTACCACGAGTGTACTGGCATTGAGCTGTGGTGGGTCAAACTCCTGACGCACCTCCTGTATGCTCTTATCATGCTTCTTCTGCAAGCGTTCGTAGTTTGCTTCGCAGTCCGACGATAGCTTTCCCTTAACATTAAACAGGTACGTGCTGACGGAATAGCCCTCTTCCAACAACATTCTCGCAATGGCGAGCGCATCGCCGCCATTATTGCCTGGACCTGCAAAGACAACAACGGGAGTGCTGCTGTCCCAGTGTTTCATTATTTCCTCAGACAGTGACTCTGCCGCCCTTTCCATCAGGTCAAGGGAGGTTATCGGCTCATGTTCGATAGTGTATTTGTCAAGTTCGCGTATTTGAGCGCTCGTGAGTATTTTCATCGTTAAAATCGTTAAGAACCAAGAGGATAAGTGCCTTTGGTGCATTTTTCCTTGCAAAAATACAAAAAAACTTTGAAATAACGCAGTAGTTTCACTTATTTTTAGTAATTTTGCAAGCAAATTTACTATTTAATGGCAGCAAAACGCATTAACATAAAGGACAAGACATTTGAAATCTTCGTTGAAGAAGCAACAATTCAAAAGGCAGTGGAAGGTGTAGCAAAAAAGCTTTCTGATGACTATGCTGACAAGAATCCCGTCTTTGTAGTGGTTCTTAATGGCGCCTTTGTCTTTGCTGCTGACGTTTTCAAGCACCTTGATTTTCCTTGTCAAATCTCATTCACGAAATTCTCAAGCTACATTGGCACTACATCATCAGGCACTATAACAGAACAGTTGCCTGTAACCGAGGATATAACAGGCCGACATGTGGTAGTGATAGAGGATATCGTGGAGACAGGATACAGCATGGAGTACCTGTTGAAGCGACTGAAAGACCGCAACCCAGCATCACTTGAGGTATGCGCTCTTGCCTTCCGCAAGTCAAAGTGCAAGGTGAAAGACATGGATATCAAATATATCGCAATGGATTTGCCGGAGGCTTTCGTCGTAGGATACGGCTTTGACTACGACCAGGTAGGCAGACAGATGAGAGATATCTACGCCTTGGTATGATGAGACATTGAGAAAACTAAAAATAGGTATTATTCAGATAATTTAGAAAATTAAACTTTTTATAGGTAAAAAAATGAAGAACATTGTAATTTTCGGTGCTCCAGGTTCAGGTAAGGGCACTCAGAGCGACAAGATCATAGCAGAATATGGCGTTGCTCACATTTCAACAGGTGACGTTCTCCGTGGTGAGATCAAAGCAAACACAGAACTTGGCCAGACAGCTGCTAAGTACATTAACGATGGTAAACTCGTTCCAGACTCACTCATCATCGACATGCTCGCATCAACTCTTGATGCAAAGGGTAAGGACATTCCAGGCGTAATATTTGATGGTTTCCCACGTACTATCGCACAGGCAGAGGCTCTCGACGTAATGTTGAAGGAGCGCGGCGAAGAGGTTAGCGTAGTTCTTGGACTCGAGGTAGAAGATGACGAGCTCATCAAGCGTATCATCGCTCGCGGTAAGACCAGCGGACGTGCTGATGACAACGAGGAAACTGCGAAGAAGCGTCTTGACACTTACTATTCACAGACTCTTCCTCTTAAGGATTTCTACATCCAGCAGGGTAAGTACGCTAAGATTCAGGGCATGGGTTCAATAGAAGATATCTATGCTGACATCAAAAAGGCTATCGGTTAATCATTATTGATAACTTTTTATATACGAATAAGCCCCAAGTTCGTTACCTACGTAACAGACTTGGGGCTTAATTTGTTGCCTATAATTTATATATGTCTAATGCAAGATTGCTTATTTCTTAATCTTGGCGAGAGCATCCTTCGCGCTCTGGTTATCAGGATCGAAGGTTAGGATGCGTGTCCACCACTGACGTGCCTTAGTGACATTCTGACGCTGGAAGTACTCTGTTGATGCCATATACTGACACGCCTCTACTGCCATTGCCTTCTGCTGGTCGTTCAGTTCATTTTTAGTCTGAAGGAAGTCATAAAGCTTCTGGTAATATGGCTCTGCAAGCTGCTCCTCGTTCTGAGGATCGAAGTACGCATATTGCCAACGTGCATGTGTATAGAGCACGAAGTGGAGGTTTTCCCAACGTGGGTATCTGTCCTCAAGCTCTGTATATACAGCGAACATCTTCTTGATTGCTGCCAGTTTCTCTGCGCCATTGAGCTCTTCCTGCTCATCGCGGTGTATCTGTGAGAGTGAATAGAGCTGATATGCAGGGTCTGTCTCACTTGGATATTCCTTAACGAAGCGACGGTAAAGGTCTGCTGCATTGTCATACTCACCATTTCCTTTCAGTGCATCAACGCGTGCGTTTACAAGGCGGTTGATCTGTCCACGCATCTGTGGTGCGAAGTAGTCATTCTTCAGGAACTTGATGCGCTCCCAATAGCTGAATGCCTTGTCATAATTGCCCTCTCCAAGATAGGCAGAGCCCATAGTAAGGAGGTCAATAGAGTTGATAGAATCGACAGGAGTATTCTTAAACCACTTGTCGCCCTGTTCGATAGCTTCCTTATAAGAACCGGAACGGGCTGCACACCAAGAATAAACACGGTTGAAACCACGGTTCTGTGGGAAGCGCTTGACAGCGAACTTAGCAACTTCGATACCGCGCTCGTCGTTGTTTGCCCAATAACAGTTCTGAAGGTACTGGGCTGTCTGGTTCATAGAGAGTGAACGAAGGTCAACACCTGCCATAGCTTCTGCTGCAGACTTGTCATCACCTTTCTTATTATAAAGGGATGCTATCTCAACATCAACGTTGTATGATGGCAGAACCTTACGCAATTCCTCGAGTTTCTCCTTTGCCTTGTCCATGTCTCGGCGTGACATCACATTGGCATAGCGCACATATCCGTCAGGATCACGTGGCTTTGCCTCTATAGCCTTGTCAAACCAGTAGCATGCAGAGTCAATGTCCCACTCACCATACATATCTCCGTAGAGGATGTATGCTGGAGAATACTTGTCGTCTGCCTGCATTGCCTTGGCAAGATAATAACGTGTCTTGCTACGTTCGTTGTTACGATAGTACGCACGTGCAAGGGCTACCTGCATCGGCGCACTCTTCTTAAAGCGCTTGGACAACTCCACCGCAATGGTATCAGCATTGGTGGACTGATGGTGTATCAGTTGTGCCATGGCAGACTGTACCGCATCAGGGTCTTTCTGTGCCGAAACGTTCTGTACGAAGACGAAAACGAAGACGAAAAGGGAAATGAAATACTTTGTATGTGTCATCTTACAATTTATTTACTGAAATATTTTGCTTTGCGCTTTGCCTGCTTCTCTGCAAGCTTCTCAGCATACTTCTGTTCCTGTACAAGCTGCTTATGCTTCCAGTCACGGTCCTGGCGCTGGTGTATGCGGCGCACAACCTCTGGGTTTCTGCGAAGCTTACCTATCTTATACTGCACACCAACGTTGAGAGTCTGGTATAGATGGAAGTTACCTAAGCTGACAGTATTGAGGCCGCGAATGTCTTCCTTGCTGTGAAGCATATATACTGTTGGGGTAAGGAATACGGAGATACCCTTCCATATATGTGTGCTCAGCTTAAGACCGAGGTCAAGACCCACCATAGGTTTCTTATTATCCTTATAGCTGGCTGTAAGGATATGGTCTCCATCGGCCATTGGTTCTGCAGGATTGATGCTTGCATTGGTAGAAAGGATAACACCTACAGCTGGACCAGCGAATGCTTCGAGTTCGAAACGACGGTCGCGCAGACGACCACTGCAGAGGTTTGTCAGGCTGACCTCGTAGTTGAGCGATGCAAGGAGCATCTTACGACGGTATTTCCATACGCCTTCACGAGAGGTGGTAGTGGTCTTACCCAATGTATTTGTATATTTATCGGTGTATCCGGTATATACATTGCCTGTGCTGGTGAGCAGCTCTGCCTGACCACGAACGCTGTGAAGCTCATTGAAACGGTATTCGGCGAATGCCATAGCGTTCCAGTTTGGAGCATTCTTTCCTATGTAGTCATAACGTCTCTGGAATACAGGGAGACCAGCAGCAACACCTACGCGGGTACCGCGAATGTTACGATAGGTGTAGTTCTGAGTATGGTCCATCTCGTAGAGGTCATGGTATTTCTCAGAACGTATGAGCATAGTGAGACCGAAGTCAATACCGAAATTGTTGTCGCCATACATCTTGCGCATATTTACATTGCTATATGGTATGGTGTAAACAGTGCGAGTAAATCGTGGCTCAATAAATGCCTGGAGGTCTTCGCTGATAGCATACCAGAAGTGTGCACCGATATCATAAGACTCGCTTGTTGTCTTCATACGGCCATAAGGCATGTATTTTGTCAGCTGACCTACCTCTCCACCAAATGCTAGGTATGCACCCCATGGAGCATCCCACTTGAAGTTCTTGAAGAAGCCGAATGGATTGAGGAGAGCTTCAAGTCTGCCACTGACATAATGTGAGTTGTAGTTATTGACGTATGCAGCATTCTTCTTCGTTGCATCGATGGTGTTCTGCTGCCACTTCGTTGCACGGGTAACGGCAGAGAGACGGAAACCGATAGCAGGAGAGAGCCAACGACCAACACTGAGAGCGGTCTGGTTGCCCATGGTCTTTGAGAAATCAAGGTAGTCAGAGTGACTCATCACCATTCCCATAGAGTATTCCACGAACCATGGTGTACGCCAAGAATCCAATGTCTTTGGATCTACCATGCGGTCACCAGCCATACGTGACTCAAGAAGTGTCTGACGTGACTCCTTTGAGAGGTTGTCAACAAGATAGAACGCATAGTTGACATTGATACCATAGAAGATATCATAGCCTCTCCAGTTACGCTTACCAGAGATATCTATCTTGTCTGAAGATATACCGATGTAAGGCTCTATGTTCATAGTACCAAGCGGACCGGTATAGCACTTCAGCTGTACACCGAAATGTGCCTCTGGCGCAAACTGCTTGTCGCTACTGTTTATCCAAGAGTAATTGGCTCCTACACCGAAGAGCAACGATGCCTCTACCCTGCGAGCAGGATTGTAACCAGCAAAGAAGGTAGAGAGGTTGTACATATAGTCAAGCTTCAGGGAAGCACGCTTCAACCAGAGATTCTTATCCTGCTGATAACCCCAGCCACCACCTAATCCAAGGCGAAGACTGTTGTACTTATCCAACTGCTTACCTACAAGAAGGTCCACCTGCGTCATAGTGCGGAACTTGTATGATGATGACTGTGGATTGATTTTCTCAAATCCAAGGCTTGCACCAACATACAGATGGTCGTACCACTTATGATCAAAAGACTGATGCTTTGGAGAATAGCGATCCTTAAGGATATAGTCCAGCGCATTGACTGACTCAGTATCCTTTGCAAGGTTACGGCGTGTCAACATAGAAGTGTCACGCAACGCTATTATATCCTCTTCATCAAGAGTATCCAACGGATCAATATCACGATAGTCTATTGGAAGACTCCATGCCTTACCACCCCACTCTCCTACTGTAAGGCAAGGGAGAAGTATGGTAAGGAATGCTATGAAAAATATTTTCGTCTGTATCTTCATCATTATAACGGGTGGGTATATTAATTACCTGTTTCGTCTATATTCTCAGGATTGTTGTCGTCTGTAGCTGCGTCTGACTCTTGTTCATCGTCATCACCGCTAAGTTCTATCTCATCTTCATTAACAGTCTTCGCAGCACCATTGAGCACTACCATGCTGTTGAACATATCTCGGTAGCGAGGAATATCCTTCTTACGATACTTATAACGCTCGCGTAACTGGTCACTTATCTGTCCGTCATTGAAATAGAGCCACTTGTATGATGGTTCCAATTCGAAACTGTGATGGAAGAATGCGAGATAGTTAGGGATATATGTCTCTGGCTGTCTCTCTGCAAGTTTCTTTTCCTCCAGGTCGCCTTCAAGGATAGCACGCAGATACCATTTCTTCGGACTGTCATCCGCCATCTGTGAGACAAGTTTCTGCGCTACTGCATTAGGCACATTCAAGATGTCTCGCGCCTCAGTGTAGAGTACTGCCTTGTTGTCTGGAGCACATGAGATGACAAACTCCATTGCGTCGAGCACTTCTTTCTCTTGTTCTGGAGTCAACTGATGTGTTGCATACTTCACAAAGCCTTCCTTGAACTTGATGTATTTCTTCAATCGTTCTACCTTCGGGTCGTCATCCTTTCCGAACCAATAGTCACAGAAGGACAAGGCGCTATCACGTTCCTCCAACTGGAAGTATGTTATAATCTGATTAATGAGTACCTCGCGGCGGTTCTTCTGTGCACGATCGCCGTGTTCCTTTGTTGTAACGGCACGCAAACGCTTGTTGATGAATGGATCAAGGACGCGTGAGTCTGGCTTTCCAAGCTTCTGGTTGAGCACAGCCATACGGTTAGCAACGTACATAGAGAACTTCACCTGCTCATAACCGCCACGCTTTGTAACGTGCTTGTATGCAAGCATGGTGATTGTATCAAGCTCCAGGGAGTCCTTGATGTGAACAAAGAGGTTGAAATAGTCACCATCTGAGAGGTCTTTGCCACGTCCTTGCAACAAGTCTTGCTTACGATTATAATAAGCCTCTATCACTTCATCAGCGCCCATGACATGTTCACGCTCATAACGATATGTGACACGCATCATACGCAAGCGCTGAAGCACTGGTTCAATGAATTCGTTATAGCCTTCTATCTGCTGTATGGCAGCATCACCGCCATAGCCGTTAGGTCCCATGTTCTGAAGAACGAGTGTTGCAAGGTCCTCACGACCGTCGAATGTCAACTCCTTTGCAACATCTTCCCATGTACATACACGTGGAGGAGCTGTATGGAAGGCGATATCTACCTTACCAAGAATCTGGCGAACCTTACCGACAGCAACGCGGGTACGATCTGCTGCGAGCTTACGGTTAGACTCCAAACCGCCTTCAGGTGATGCTGTAGCTTCAATATTCACCTCCATGAGCTGGTCTCCGTATGAGCGCAACTCCTTAACGAGGTCATTCAACTGTATTACGTTTGTAGAGTCGTTAGTAAGTTCTGACTTACCAACGATGAACTTCAGACGTAAGTCCTGATTCTTCGTATCATAGTTACTCTCCGCATCAATACGGAACTCTTCCGGATCCATATCTGCTGACGCGAGACCGAGGTCAAGGAACTTAAAGATATTCTTCGAATTACAAGAACCTGTCGCTGCAGAACGTGTGAAATAGATATGGTTGAAGTCTGCTATCTGGACCGTATAAGGTATCTTGTATGACTTTCTACGGTCAGGCTTGGTATATACGAGCGTCGTGTCAATGTAAACCTTCTCATCGGAATACATTGGCTTATCCATATATGCATATGCTACCTTATCATGAAGGAGGTAGTCAAAGAGCATCTGCTTGTTCTGAACCTTGTGATACTCTGGTCCTTCCATGACGAGACCACTGATAAAGTCTATAGTATCCTCTGTCTGACAATCAACAGACTTTGGCTGTACTACAAGACGACCACGGTCATTTCCGTAACCAGCAGGAAGCTCTACGTGTATCTTGAAGTACATATTCTTACCATCATCGATAGCAGGAGCAGCCTGAATGCTGATGGTATCACGGTTAGTACCCATGACATCCACATTGCTAATGCTATGAGCACCCTTATCCATCTTTACCTTAAAGATGTGTTCGTATTCAACCTGCTGTGGCTTCAATACGATAACAGCAAAGCGCGCATCTTCAATCGTCAACTCATCGTCAGGCAAATAAGTGCTAACGAGTATCGCCATATCAGGATATGCGTGCACCTTAAAGTCACCGTTACCACGAGAGGTACGGAACTTTATCTTGTTCTTTGTGAGCGCATTGGTCCATGCGTCAAGTTCTATTGCACCATTATCACCACGCTGCAGTGCTATAGCCTTTTCCAGTTCCTGCAACACAACGTTTGCCTTGTTCTCTGTCTTGAACAAAGCATACTGCACGGTGCGGTATTCCTTCTCGCCTGCCGTTTCAAAGTTCACATGAACATTGGCATCAAGAGCCTCATTCTGCGCAAAGGTCTTATTACCTGCAATAACGAAGCTAAGAAGTAACGTAATATATAATAAGGTTTGTCTCATCCCGATAATTGATATAATATATGATTACTTAAGAATATATGTCAGTGAAACACCTAAACGTAGCGGAAGTATAATAGAACCCTTTGCATTTGCCTTAGGATAACCCTCCTCGTTGGTGTAATGTGCGTCATAATCATCACCAACGGCATACTCTTTCTGGTGATAGAAGATACCGCCTACTGATGTATGGAAATCAAAGAGCAGACGTGGTGTCACTGGCAACACATAACCGTATGACACGCCTATACCTGCAGCATCACCATCACGCCACTTATTCTTCAACTTAAACTTGTACTGTGTCAAGAGTCCTACAACACCAAAGTAATGATGATACATAGGACGTCCTGATATATAAACACGCCACTCTGGCTGTATGGCAACAACCTTCGCCTTTGTTCCGAGGATGTTAGGACCATAGAGTGCGTTGATGTTCAGTGAAGACTTCTTACCTAACACTAATTCCACACCGAGCGATGGTGCAGTGATCGCATCCATGGCTACGTCGGTGTTTACCGCTAACATCTGTGCTTTCGTGCTGGCGGTAAACATCATTATCATTGCGAATGTAAGAAGGATTTTTCTCATATCTTATCGTTTTGTCGTTGGGCTTTATTTTCTTTTCCCATGCAACATTGTCACACGGAACTCAACGTTGTTGGTTTGTGAAGGCGGGGTATGATTTATAAAAGTATGAATAACTCTGTAAGTATGATGTCTTGTGCGGCTGCCGCGTTATTGCGACAGCCACACAAAGCATCGCTTGTCATATTAGTGTATTGGGAATGTTCCGTCACCATCAGGAGAGATGAATGGTGATGTTGTTGACTCAACCCATGGCTTAAGAGTAGCATTGAGGTTGATATCCTCTGGCTGATAGATCTTCAGCACCACGTCATAGATATAACCTGGCTTGAAGTAATCATTGCTATACTCGTCAACAGCAACAGGTAAGCGCATTGGAACAAGCATAGGAAGGCTTATGCCCTGATACTTCAATGATACAGAAATCATGTAAGGATTCTCCTTAAGACCTGTTATTACAGGGAGAAGAACGGTTCCTACCTCAATAGTATCAGGAACGTTAGTATCCTTTCCTATTTCGTAGTTAGGATACTTTGGCTTAGGATTCGTATTTACATTAACAGAATACACCTTTGTACGTGTAGCGCCCTCAGCAGGAAGGAATGTACCATCCTTTGTATTATCATCGTTATCAGCAAGGATAAGCTCCATTACAGAAGGAACATTTGTGAAGTTGATCTTCTCAACAGTAGTAGCGTAAGCGCCACTGTAGTTACGATCCACGTCAGGGAGTGTAGAATTGATTGGAGTACCACCAGCAGTAATCTTCAGTCTCACCATCATCATCTTGTGAGAGAACTTCATTGTTACAGAATCAGGAACGTCTGTTACAGGGTCGCGGTTCTCTGAGAAGCGGAAATACTTTGCACTGTAAGCCCATGTAGCATGAGTATCAGTGATATCAGGCTTACCGATACCGTATATAACGTCCTGAGTACCATTAAGGTCTTTGAACAATGCAGACATACGTGCAGGCTTAGCGCTTATCTCAGCCTTGTCGAATGGAGCATAACCATAGAACCAGTAGTTATGATAAGCACCCATAGGATAGAAACGACGGCTGTCTGTTGGTGCGAGGTCACCAGGATGGAAGTTAAGCTTTGTGCCAACGATTTCATCAGCAGCATTCTTCACATAGTCAGCCTTAGCACGTACATTCTTCAGATATACAGACCATACGTCGCTATACTGTGGATTTTCAGCATCCTTTGGTGATGTCCAGTCCACCTTAAGATACTTATAAGGAGCATACTCGCTGTACTTGCCGTCAGAGATATTCTCATCACACACTTTCTTTGCGAGCATAAAGATACCGATAGAGTGGTCCTTTGTTTCAAAGAACTGACCCTTGTCATTGTCATTAGTGTAAATAGGAGCACGAGACTCATCAGCAGTACTGTTGCTTCCCATGAGTGAAATGTTCTCTGCACTTGGCTTCATGCCTTCGGTGAGCATTTCAGTGATTGCAGCCTGCTGCTTTTCCTCCCTTGTCATCTCCTCGTTGGTACAAGAAACGACAGGAGCGAGAGCTACAGCGCAAAGGGCTAAGTTAAGAATTGCTTTTTTCATAATTCTTTGGGTTTATTTTATTTGTTATTATTTCTTGTTGTTGATTATCTATTATAATAAGGATTTCTTCTTCTCTTCCTCTTCTTTCTTTTTCTTTTCTTCCTCTATTCTCTTCTCTGTCTGCTCCTTCAAAGGATCAACATAAGAGTTATATTGGGAATCATTCAACAGTTGCCACTGTGATGCTGTAGCACTGATTGAAATATCCTTAGGACTGTATATCTTCAGTTTAAGATTGTAGGACATTCCTGGTTCAAACTTACCGTAAGGTGCATTGAGTGTGAATGTCTTCACCTGATAAGTACCCTTTGGATATTCCAGGAGTAACTGCATCTTGTAAGGATTATTCATTCTATCCACGTCATTCAATGCAGGAAGAATGATACCCTCGCCAATCTTTATCGTATCAGGTACGTTTGTCTCATCCCTGTTTCCCTCTACATAAAGAGGATCCTTAGCTCTTGGGCTAACAGGAGCGAGCAGGGAGTCAAGCACTGTCTCGCCTTTTATATTCTTTCTTCTCTCTTTCAGATAATACTTTTTGTTTCTTGCAGAGCTGTATGTCAGCGCCCCCTGCATGTTTTCAGCTCCAAGAGTCTTATCAGCAACAACGAGCTGTACCTCATCAGGTGCATTGATGATACTTATGCTGTGAACCGTTGTCTTATAAGCCTCATCGTAGTTACGCTCCATTGGAGGCAATGACTCATCCTCTGCACCAGGAAGTATTTCAAATGTGAGTCTCATCATCTTGTGCTGGAAGTTGAATGTCGTCTCACTCTTCGTTTCATCATAACGATCCATTGTCACCTTCTGGCGGAAGTAGTCTGCGCTATAAGCGAGATTCCATACAGGATCTGTCATTGCTGGTTCACAAGCGCCCCATATTACATCCTCGCATCCCTTGAGGTTTCTCATCACTGCAACGATTCTGTCAGCGCTATAATTGATGGAATCCACGCGTGGGTTATACGCATAGAAGGAATATTTGTGCATACTGCCCAGAGGATAATACACTTTTCCGTTCTTTGTATCCATCCATGCGATGCGTGAACCGAGAGTAGCTCCGAACGAGTTAGAGACGTATGTCACACCGGCTCTAACATTATTTAGATATACGGAGTAAGCATCATTGAAGACATGCTTCTTGCCTATCACCTTACCTTCTTTATTCTTTTCTTCCACCCAGTCGCCTGCCCACTTAATGGTCACGTCACCATAGTACTTTGCGTTATTCTCTATGATGCCAGTAGCAAGTGCGAAGACACCGAGCGTATCGTTTTTGTTTGTTCTGAAGAACGGATGCTCAACGCCATCAGATTCTATGCTTGCCCTTGACGTCATATTCTGTGCTGTTGCTCCGAGCACTATCTCCACGTCGCTTGGCTGCATAGCCTCTTCAACCGACATTGTCTCGGCAGTGCTTATGATATCACTGTCGGTACATGCGGCGAGTCCTGCCATTGCAACAACTGCTATTGTCGTTTTAAGAATTATTTTTCTCATAATTCTCCTTATTTATTCTTATTACTCTTGCTTTCGTTTTTCTTATTCTATATCCTTATTGCCGATACCGCCGTCTTCCCATTTCTCCAATACTCCGTAGAGACGAATCTCTTCCAGACCACTGACGCCGAGACGAATGTTGTAAGAATATCCCGCAGCACCCTTTCCTGGCAATGATGAAAGGTCTATTGTGTGTGGTGTCTGTTCGCTATTTGGCCAGAGAACAGCCTTTCTTGTATATTTGCCGTCATTCAATCCGTCCTGCTTATACTGGTGCATAGCCACACGGATGTTATATCTTTCAGCAGGCTTCAGCAACAAAGCCTCACCAAGTGGTTTATGAACGCCACGTGGTACGATCGACATCTCCATCTTCTTCAATGGTTCTGTAGGCTGTGGCACGCCGTCAATAGCAGGGCGATCCATCAGTGTGAGGTTTCTTACCTTTGTATTATCCCATACTATCTTCTGCTCTTTGTCAGCATCAGCAGCGGTATAAGCAACGATAACCTTACCTGTAGTAGCCGATTCAATCATAATAGAATCCACGAATACACCGAGAGAAACCTTTCTCACGCCGAACTCGCGCAGACAGAAGTCCAAGTCCTTGTCAACCAATGACTGGTTGTTGTTAATCATTATCATTTCCTCAGGAATCTTCTCTGCCTGGTCACTGTATTCTGTCATATCCTCGTATGCTCTGATAGAGAATGTGAGACGTGTAAGGAGATGCTTGAAATCCAACTCTGGCACGACACCCAGACGAGCAGACTTAGCAGAATAGAGATATTCCTCTCCTACCGCAGTAATCTTACTGTTGTCAGTCTTTCCCACCATGATATCCTGTGAGCCATTGATTTCGAATGGCACAGCGATATTTGTAGCAGATGCTATAGGCTGACCGCTTTCTGCTCCGTCAGTACGATATCCCCAGAAGTCGCTTGCGCCACTGATAGGATAATACGAACGTGTACCATTGGTCTTTGATACAGGTCCTACAGCCACACCATTTGGAGCAAACACCTCTGTATTATCAAAGATTGGCTTCAGTTGTCCGTTTACGTCCTCGAGCTTTGTTGGTGTCAGCGTACCTTTGTTGAACATGTAAACCTTTACTCTCTGTCCCTGCCACTGGTTTGTGTTAGGATCCGTAGTACCAATAGTTCCTGTTCCTCTTGATTGCTCAGTCAGCGATGGTGCAGCAATATTCAATGCCAGCACATCATTTGACGTCTCAAAAGAAGTTTCCAAAGAATCCTCCTGCGAAGAACAACTCGTCATTGCGGCAACAATGGCGAAGGTGTAGAAAAACGATTTCTTCATCATATATCTTGTTTTATTATCTTCTAAATTCTTTACAATAGTCGTTAACAGTAACACGATAGCCGTTAAGCATTAATCCTGTGTACCGATATCAATAGTACCACCGTCCATCCAGTGTTCGTTAGTGCTTACGTCAATATCAGCACCCGTTACGCCGTACATCGTCAACTTAATATAGTATGAAGTACCTGCATGGAACGTATCATTATCCATCTTTATCACGAAAGGATAGACACTTGTCTTTGTCTCTGTCTGTGTACCAGCCTCGTCCTTGAAGTATGTCTCTTCGAACACCAGTTCCAGTTCATACTGATCCTCTTCAGGAATCATCACGCCAGGACCGAGCAATACATCCTTCTTATATTCCAGTGGCACATTGATATTAGGCAGATGCAACACAGAATATCCACCCGTTGGAGTAAATCCTACCTCCTCGTGATTTCTTGCAGCAACAGTCATGATGCCATTAGTGCGCGCCTTCAGTCTAACGTCCTTCACTTTTACCTGTGCAGCAGCATCTACCTGATTACAATAAACCATCAGTCTAGCCAGACAATGCTTCATATCAATCTTTGGCTGTACGCTATGTCCTGCACCAAAGGTAGTGTATGCGCCTTCGCCGTATGCAAGAATCTTATCCTTTGTCTGCTGTTCCACCACGCCAGGATAATGCTGTTCGAGCAAAGACCTTGTAATCTCAGGTGCCATACCAATCATCAAGTCTTGTGTACCATCGATTGTTACGTCCATCGTTACCTTTTCCTCGGTAGTCTTTATGCTATTAATCTTAGCGTCATCGTAATAGTAGCCGTAGAAGTCATATCCCGTAGTGCCATAGACCTCATTCCATAGGATACGCTCATCCTCTTTCGTACCGGTCTCATCGTCCATATACTTCAATGCTCCGGTGAAATCCATAGGCATCATCAGCTTTCCTGGCTGTTCAAGTTCTCCGAGCATGACCTTTGTAGTACTGAAGAGACAGTCCTTACGGTCAGGATTAGTGTTCTTGTTCATCAACTGTGTGAAATCCACAGGCTGTGACATTTCTCCCTCAGCAGCAGCTCTGCGGAATCCGAGCACATAGAACTTTGCGTTCATATAATGCTGTTCAAAGTCGCTGAGATAATGATCTCTATCGAATGCACCGCTACCGCGTGAAGCACTGACAAAGAAGATAGAACTATAGTTCAATGTAGGTGTTATAGCAATAGTACCTCGCACCTCTTTGTTAAGGCTCTCCGCATTATCAGGAGTATATTTCAGCTCAGGATATTCGCTACTGCATGAGAACAACATTGTTGCTCCCACCATCAACAGCACCATCCATATATTCTTGCTAACCTTGTTCATTATATCTTGTTTCTTATTCTGCTTTAGTATATTTCGAACTCACTTGGTATTGTCTGCTCATTCCACTTTACGATACCTCCATCATCCGTTCCAAGGATATTGCTCTTTGACAGTGTCACGTCAATAGAGATATATAGGTCAGAATGCTCACGTGTCTTGTGATACAGTTGCAAGTCTGGATCGAAGAGTTGCAGCTTTGCATTCAACAGACTCTTATGTATATTCACCATACCGGTAACGGTTCTGTATGTCACTGTTCCGTCAGTGTTATACACCTTATTATATATTATAAGCTGCATGACGCCCGGTCCTGCGTACAAATCCGTCTCTGCGAGTTCATTCTCCACGATGCCCAGTACCGTTACGTTCTTGAAACATCTTACCTTCGTATTGCTTGGAGTATCCTTCACTGGCTGTGTCTTTTCGTCAGGAACGACATTCGGATTCACCAGATCAGTGCGGAAAATCATCTTGTCTGTATCCGAGATGTCAAGTCCTCCCGTTCCAAGATTCACCCTATGAGGAATACCAGAGATAACGGCATATACCGAATCCACCTCAAAGCTCAGTTCTGACACATCCTTCTTGATATCAAAGAATATATCTATGTTCTGAGTGATGGTCGTTGGCTTGAAGTTAATCGTCTTAGTCTCGTTAGCCTCCCACTTAGTGATTGTCGTAGAGTCTATCACGACAGGAGCAGACTCAGTGAGTACAAAGCTGCAAGGAGTACCATCAGGACGTGTATATTGGTTTGCGTCCATCCAATTCTCAGGTTCATCAAGAATCAGTTCTCCGTTCTTTTTCTGACCTTTCTTATAAGAGTTATACGCTATGCTGACGTTGCTCATGTGGTTAGAGAGCGTCTTTGTCATAAGATTCTGCATCTCTGCGTAGTTAAAGTTCGTAGAACTGTAGTTCACAGTGAGGAACTTATACTCTCCGGCATAGATATCAAAATCCTTTATTCCACTATTCACGGCAGGACGTATCTTCGTGAATGGAGCAAGAATCTTACCTGTCTCCGTCTTTGTCTCCAAAGCCAAGGAACCTACATTCTGGAATATCACGCGGTCAACGAGCACGAACATAGAGTCAGGCACCTGCATTCCGTGGCTTGTGATGTTATTCCAATCATACTTGAAGTTGACCTTTCCCACGTGATATGTATCGAGATGATCCTGCATGAGTGAGTCATACATGCTTACATCGCCTTCGGTGTCAAAGCACAACTGCTCTTTCACGCACGATGTCATCGTCGTAGCCGCCGCAGCGATAGCCAGGAGGCTCATGAACATATTATGTTTTATTGCTTTTATCATGTTGCTATTCCTCCTTATTATTTCTTTGTTCCTGCTTTTCTTGCCTCTCGTTGTGCAGCTATTCGTGCCTTTGCACGTTCAGCGGCAGCCTTCGCGCGTTCAGCCTTCTGCTGTTGCAACAGCTTCTTGGCTTCCTTGTCAGACATTACAGCGCTGTCGTCCTCTTCCTTCTTCGCATTGCCACGAGTATTATTTGTCGTTGACGCAGCCGTCGTTGTCTTTCCGCTCACCGTCTTAGCCTTTTCCTTAGCGGCTTTAGCCTTGATGGCAGCAATCTTCGCCTTATCACGATTAGCAACCTGTTTAGCCTTTGCCTTTTCAGCAGAAGCCTTCGCTGTCTTTATCTTCTGTTCCTTAGCGGTATATTTACCCACAGGTATTGGCTTACCAGCCTTTATAGCCTTTTCGCGAGCTATAGAATCCTTGCGTGCAGCGATAGAATCGCGTATGAACTGCTTACGCAACTTGATAGAATCCTGTGTGATACGCTTTGGTGCCTTAGCATCAATATCATCCTGTTCCATCTTATGGCGGCTGTCAACACATGAGTCATACAACACCTTGAATTCCTGTGCCACCACCTTATAGATGGAATCGCGTATGTACTTCTGCTCACGAGCAGCAAGCCAAGCATTGTATATTGAGTCACGCTTGTTGCGATAATCCATATCCACGTCATAGCGCCAGCGATACTTCTTCTGGATAGGATAGTTGCCGAGGCGATATACGAAACCGGCACGTATCTCTCGCACTACAGGATAAGGAATAAAGCCCCATCCGTGTGTACCAGTACGAGGATAGCAGTTGGTGTATTCGTTAATGGTATAGTTGTCGTACTTGTTAACACCGATACCAGCAGAGAAGCCAAACTCAAGGTCAATGCTGTTACCATTCTGGAAAGCCACGAAAGGCTTTATGAAACCCCAAGTGAAACCGGCAAGAATAGCCTGACCCTGCCAGCCGTTGTTTCCAAGAAGCATTGAGAAGTCAGAGTATGACACATATCCTCCGCGATAGAAAATCCATCGTGGGTGACTTGGCATCATAGTACGGCAAGAGAAAACCTTGTCAATCCAGTGGCGATGACGCTTCAGGTATCCGCTTGGCTCCGCCTTGCGCTCATGCCAGTAGTGACGACCTTCCAGCGTTGCTTCAAAAAGGTTGAAGACGAAAGGACGCACATAAGTACCCGAAGTACGTGGACGGTATCTCAGGTTTATACCTACAGCATAACGGTTCCAGTTCTCTTTACGCAGGTCAAACTCCACGCCGATATTAGGAACTGTCAGTCCCCAATCCACGAGGTTCGTACGTATAGAGATACGTTCAGCAATCGACAAGGTGTCAACCTGTCTGCTATTGTCGAACACCTGCGCGCGTAATGAAGCGGCAGGCATCATAAATAATAGCAAAAGCAGCATTCCCATATAACCGCGGAAATGCATTTTAAGTATGTAATAAATATTTTGCATCAATTGATAACTTGAATTCGGGTGCAAAATTAGTAAAAAAATCTTAAAGAAAAGACTAATTGCTCAAGAAGTTATAAAAAAATCGTGAAAAAATATTAACTTTGCAACAATTTACGACAGTAACTTGGTTGTAATCCCCCTATTTTCTCCTATTTTTCTAAAGTAATCAGGATTTAGATCTCACAAAGATGCAAAAGGAAAAATCAGTAATACGTTCCATCGACTGGTGTACGATAATCATTTACCTCGCCCTTTTAGTATTCGGCTGGGTGAGTGTCTGTGGTGCGTCATACTCCTACGGCGAGACAGACATTTTCTCTCTCGACACCCGTTCGGGCATGCAGATTATATGGATTGGCACGAGTATCGTTCTTGCCACATGCCTGCTTCTGCTTGACGATAGGCTATACGACACTTTTGCCTTCGCCATATACGCAGCGTTACTGCTACTCCTTTTTGCTACGATTTTCAATCCCCACGAGATAAAAGGCTCCCGTTCGTGGCTCGTTCTGGGACCATTACGATTGCAGCCGGCAGAGTTTGCAAAATTCGCCACCGCCCTTGCCGTCGCGAAGCTTATGTCAACGTACAAATTCACGCTTTCCAAGTGGCAGAACCTCGCCAAGGCGATAGCCGTGATAGTAACGCCTATGTTACTGATTATCATGCAGAAAGAGACAGGTTCCGCACTTGTCTATTCTGCTTTCTTCCTGATGCTGTACCGCGAGGGCATGACGGGCAGTTTTCTCTTCACGGCAGTGGCGATGGTAGTATATTTTGTTGTCGGAATAAGGTATCAGGACACACTGCTTTTTGACACTCCTACGACCGTTGGTCCTTTCATCGTGATGCTGTTGGTGCAGATTTTCACCGCAGGACTTATCGAGGTATATTGCAAAGCAAGGCAGGAGGCGCTCATCATTGGCGGTACATCACTGACTGTCACCATCTTAGCACTTCTTTTCTCCGTCTATGTGATACCTTTCAACATCGTTTGGATACAGATTATCCTCACCGTCGTCATGATGGGATATATCGTCTGGATATGGACGGGAAAACCTATGAAGGAATACCTTCTCATTCTGCTTTTCGCCATTGGTTCGGTGGCGTTCTTCTTCTCGGCTTCCTACGTTCTGAATAATGTGATGCAGCCGCACCAGCGTGTGCGTATCAACGTGCTGTTAGGACTGGAAGAGGACCTTGCCGGAGCGGGATATAACGTGCATCAGAGCGAGATAGCCATCGGTTCGGGCGGTATCTACGGAAAGGGATTCCTCAACGGAACGCAGACGAAACTGAAATTCGTACCGGAACAGGACACTGACTTCATCTTCTGTACCGTCGGCGAGGAGGAGGGCTTCTTCGGTTCTGCCGGTGTTTTGGTGCTTTTCCTTGCTCTCATACTGCGATTGATACACGTCGCGGAACGACAGATTCACACCTTCGGGCGAGTCTATGGCTACTGTGTTTTGAGCATCTTCCTCTTCCATCTGTTCATCAATGTGGGCATGGTGCTCGGACTGACTCCGGTCATCGGAATCCCGTTGCCATTTTTCTCGTATGGCGGCTCTTCGTTATGGGGTTTCACGCTGCTTCTTTTCATCTTTTTACGCATTGATGCAAGCCGTAATTTACTAAGGAAATAACATAGTGTTGTAATCGTTGCACGATTACACGGTAATTGTTGCACGATTACTCGGTAAAAGTGGCACGATTACACGGTAAAAGTGGCACGATTACAGAGCCCCCTTTTTACCCTTGATTATCAAATAGTTACAAAGGCGATTTTTGCGACATCTCCTAAAAACCGCCCTTTACGAAGAAAGCGCAGTTGCGGACCATTTTTCGGTCTGCAACTGCGCTTTAATTTTTGTTTCACGCCATAAGTTTATTTCTCTTGTTTGAAGAGGTCTGGCAGGTAATATCCGAGGTGTGGTGGCTGGTTGTATGACACATTCTGCCATACGATGCCCATTCTATAGACATGATCGTGCATCAATGTTGGCACACGGTACTGCGTTGGGATATTTGTAGTGAAGATATTCAGGTGCGAACGGTCGTTGGCATCAAAGAGAATGATTTCCTCACGCCAGTCACCGAAGAGGTCTGCCTGCAGGCAAGGAGTTGCCTTTGTGCCGTTACATGACGAAGAAGTGCCGTAGTCGCTGAGATCCTTGCCATTAATGAGCACATGGTCACAGCCTTCGCCGTTCCACTTGGCGATGTAATACGCCTGACGTGACCTGTTGAACATCTGCTGACGATTATGACGCATCATGGAGTCGCGCTGCTCTGGTGTCATTCTCTCAAACACCTGACGGAGCGAATCTCTCTGAGCCTGTGTCATCTGACCGAAGTTCATACCGCGTGGACCTCCCTGTCCGCGCTGGAACTGTCCATCGCCCAGACCTCTCTGTCCACGGTTTCCGTCTATTGATGGTCCCATAGTACCAGGAGCCTGACCGCGTCCGCCATTACCGACAAGCTCATCCTGTAAATCGCCGTCCCAATAGATTCGGAAGTTCTGCGGTGTCCATGCCTCGGTTTGCTTTATGACATTTCCCTTTACATCGTAAATGGTCTTTGATGCAGAGCACCACATCTCACTTCCTCGGTGTATTCCGTCAATGTCTGCACTGACACCACGTCCTGTATCCTGCTTATCTGTGACATGGAAGATAATCTCTCCTGTACGTGCATCACGAAGATCTGCACCGTATGGGCGTTCCTCATGCACCATATAGTATTCCAGTCCTGGTCTGTCCGGGTCAAGGTCGCCGAGGTGTTGTGCATCTCCATGACCAAGACCAGTGCTGTAAAGCAATGAGCCATCATGGTCAATGGCAGCAGAACCGTATGTTATCTCGTCGCATCCATCACCGTCAACATCAGCAACGGCAATGCTATGAGCGCCCTGTCCGTAGGCCGTTGCCTTGAGGTCCTGCGCTGACTTCAGCGTCTTTCCTTCACCATCGGTCACCATCCATTCCTTGCGGGAAATACTTGCATGGAGCCAACGTGTCTTGAGTTTCTTGCCATCGAAATCCACTGCCCACAGATAAGAGCGAGTATAGTATCCACGGCACATCACAACAGAAGGATTAGCCTGCTTGCCTCCGAGGAAAGCCACGCAAGCAAGGTAGCGCTCTCCTCTATTGCCCGGACCATGGTCACCCCATGTTTCCGTTGCGTATTCTGGTGCTCCGCCGACACCAAAGGCACGGTTAGGATTATAGAAAACGGTGTGGATAGCGTGACCGTCCTTACCGCTGAAGACTGTCAGATACTCTGGACCGTTCAACACATGGCCGTTCTTGTTTCGATAGTCGGCATTGTTGTCGGCATTCTTTATCTCGTCAATATCTGCAGCAGCGGTGACATAATCGCCTTTGCCGTCTTTTGCTCCCGGCGCTGTCTTGCAAACAACCTCTGCCCTGCCGTCACCGTCGAGGTCATAGACCATAAACTGCGTGTAATGTGCTCCTGCACGGATGTTCTTGCCAAGGTCTATACGCCACATCAGTACGCCTTCCATCTTGTAACAGTCAAGATATACATTGCCGGAATAGCCATTATGTGAGTTGTCATGGGCATTGCTTGGGTCCCACTTGAGGATTATCTCATAATCACCATCGCCGTCAACATCGCCCGCAGAACAGTCATTAGGACTGTAGGAGCACGTTTTTCCGTCAGGCATCTCTACATCTACCGGACGAATCAGCGGCACAGAAAGGTATGGCTGCGCCCAAACACCAACCTCGTCACTGGTTTCTTCCACACTGCCGCCAACAAGTGTCTGCACACAATAACGGCTGTCTTTGGTGCCTTGAGCGTCGGTGTAACAGGTGACCGTTGACAAATTGCTGGCTATTGTCTCGCCATCACGCATAAGATTGAAGGTGGTGCCAGGGGCATCGGTGGCAAGAAGTCGCCAACTGATGAAGTTTCCATTCTCACTCGGAACGGCAACAACACCACGGGACAGTGACTCTATATAGGTCTGTGCATAGGATAGCAAAGACACAGTAGCCACAAGTAGGATTGTTAGTAATCGTTTCATAGTTTTATAGTTTTTTCTTGTTTGTATTTTACGGTCGTAGATACGGTTCACTATTTTTGTGACGTATTAACATAAAATTAGGTTTAAAAGCGGTTTGCGAGCAAAGGTAGCACTTTTTGCAGTAAAATTGACCAATTTTATAGTTAACAAATCTTAATAATATAGTTTTTGTTGCGGTTTTCTCCTTATTTATTATTATCTTTGCATGGAAGATTTATCAACTCTAAGTCTAAACTATAAAAAATGAGTCCTATTCAAACAACGAAAATGTCTAACTACAGATGGTTTGTCTGTGGCATGCTGTTCTTGGCTACCACGATAAACTATATGGACAGACAGGTGCTTTCGCTGACATGGAAGGACTTTATCGCACCGGAATTTGCATGGGGCGACAAGGAATATGGCGAGATAACGGCATTGTTCTCGATTATTTACGCCATTGCCATGCTGGTGGCAGGACGATTGGTGGATATCATTGGTGCACGAAGGGGCTATATCTGGGCAATGTGCATCTGGAGTTTCGGCGCCATCCTGCACGGATTCTGCGGTATCATAACATCGGGACTCCTTACTGGCGAATGGTTCATCAACTATTATGACGCAAAAGAGGCACTGCACGACCACGGTATCGTGGGACTTGCCATAACATCAACAAGCGTATGGTTGTTTATGGCATGCAGAGTGATTCTGTCAATAGGACAGTCGGCAAACTTCCCTGCAGCAATAAGCGTTACAACGGCATTCTTTCCAAAGAAGGATAGAGCGTTTGCCATATCCCTTTTCAACACTGGTGCGTCGGTAGGTGCGCTGTTTGCTCCTATCACTATACCGACACTTGCGAAATTCTTTGGTTGGGAAATGGCATTCATCGTCGTTGGTACCGTAGGTTATGCATGGGTGCTAGCATGGATGCTGTCGTATTACAAACCTTCAAACAACCATTATGTGAACGTCGCAGAGCTGAACTATATACAGCAGGACGAGGATAGCCTAGAGGGAACAGAGGGAACGACAAAGAGTAAACGCATAGGATTGTTGAACTGCTGGCGCTACAGACAGACATGGGCACTGTGCTTCGGTAAGTTCCTGACTGACGGTGCATGGTGGTTCTTCCTCTTCTGGACTCCGGTATATATCTCTGAGTTCTATGCCTACACATCAGACTCTGCTATGGGCATGGCTATGATATTCGTAATATACCTTATATCTATGCTCTCCATACTCGGTGGCTACATGCCTACATTGTTTGTCAACAAATTAGGCTTGGATCCTTACGCTGGAAGAATGAGAACGATGCTGATATTCGCATCGGTTCAGTTGGTAGGAATATTCACCATACCTTTAAGTAATATATCACCATGGATGCTGGTTCTCGTAATCGGACTGCAAGCAGCTTCGCACCAGAGTTGGTCAGCAAACCTTTTTGCCATGGTGGGTGACTTCTTCCCTAAGAACTCCGTTGCTACCATAACGGGCGTATCAGGATTTGCAGGTGGTCTATCATCATTCTTGGTAATGAAGCAGACCAGCTCGCTGCTCAATTATGCCGAGAAAGCAGGAAATGCATTCTCCGTCATGGGACATTCTGGCAAGCAGGGCGCCTACATGCTGGTATTCTGCTGCTTTGCTTTCGCTTACCTTATAGGATGGGCAATAATGAAATCGCTTGTGCCTGACGGTAAACCTATCGAGAATTAACTATTTTTGAAAAAACTATATATATTAAATCAATAAAATTTAAACTATTATGAGTTCTGTAACTACAAACAAAATGACCAACTGGCGTTGGGTCATGTGTGCGATGCTTTTCTTCGCAACAACAGTGAATTACATGGACAGACAGGTTCTCTCGCTTACATGGAAGGACTTCATCTCTCCAGAGTTTGATTGGAATGACGACATCTACGGTACTATCACCGCAGCATTCTCATTCTTCTATCTTGTAGCAAATATCTTTGCTGGTAAGTTCGTTGACTTCATGGGCACAAAGAAGGGTTACTTCTGGGCTATCGTGATATGGTCTCTCGGTGCTGTAATGCACGCAGGATGCGGATGGTTCACACTGAAGGTTATGGGTGCTACTGGTGTTATGATAGCAACTATCAGTATGTACGCTTTCCTCGCTTGCCGCTGTATCCTCGCTGCTGGTGAGGCTGGTAACTTCCCTGCTGCTATCAAGGTGACAGCAGAGTATTTCCCAAAGAAGGACCGCGCATTCGCTACTTCTATCTTCAACTCTGGTGCATCAGTAGGCGCTCTCGCTGCTCCAATGACTATTCCTCTCCTCGCTAAGGCTATGGGTTGGGAAATGGCATTCATCATCATCGGTGTACTCGGATTTATCTGGGCTGGTATATGGGTATTCATCTATGACGCTCCTGCTAAGTCTAAGTTCGTCAATGAGGCTGAGCTGAACTACATGAACCAGGACGAAGAGACAGAGAAGGCTGCTGAGGTTGAGGTAGAAGAGAAGCAGATGAGCTACGCAGAGGCATTCAGCCACAGACAGACATGGTCTTTCGCATTCGGTAAGTTCATGACTGACGGTGTATGGTGGTTCTTTCTCTTCTGGGCTCCAGCTTATTTCTCTGACCAGTTCGGTTACACATCAGACTCTCCAATGGGTATCTCACTCATCTTCACACTCTACGCTATCGTTACCGTACTGTCTATGTTCGGTGGTTATCTGCCAAAACTCTTCGTTGAGAAGAAGGGTATGAACCCATATCAGGGACGTATGCTCGCTATGCTTATCTTCGCTTTCTTCCCAGTGCTCGCCCTCTTCGCACAGCCAATGGGACAGTATAGCGCATGGTGGCCTGCTATCATCATCGGTCTCGTAGGTGCTGGACACCAGGCATGGTCTGCAAACATCTTCTCTACCGTATCAGACATGTTCCCAAAGAGCGCTGTTGCTACTATCACAGGTATCGGTGCTGCTGCTGGTGGTCTCGGTTCAATGCTTATCAACAAGGGTTCTGGCGTACTCTTCACATACGCTGCTGAACAGGGTAGCGCATTCTCATTCATGGGCTTCGAAGGCAAGCCTGCAGGATATATGATTATCTTCTGCATCTGTGCCGTTGCATACCTCATCGGATGGGTTGTCATGAAGGCACTCGTTCCTAAGTACAAGCCAGTAGTGGTTAAGTAATAGCCCACTATACATATTATATAATAAATGCCGCGATGGAATCCCATCGCGGCATTTTCATTGTTTTCTCACAGCAATATAGTTATCCAGACTCTGACATACCTCAGAAGAGAACTCCTGCCCTTTGGCTATCAAACGAGCCCACTGCTGTTCTGTTAGTGCGCTAAGGTCAGACAATCCTTCTTTATATACAGCATAGCAGAAACCTGCATTGAAGTTATCTCCTGCACCAATTGTACTTACTGTCTCTATCGGCTTTGCAGGATATTCGGCATTATACGAAGGAGTTCGCAACTGCACCGGTTTGTCGGCATTAGTGTATATGAACAAAGGACAGTGCGGAGCTATATACTTGGAATAAACCTCATCCACATCATCGCAACCAAAGAGTACAGAGAAATCTTCTGAAGAACCTCTTACTATCGTCGCCAGCTGAATGTTCTCGATGATATTCCCCATCGTATCTGGAAGGTCCTTTATATGAGAGGCACGGAAATTTATGTCATAATAGAGTATGGCACCCTTATCCTTTGCCATACGCAAGAAACGACGTGTATAGTCACGTATAACAGGATTGATAGCATAGAAGGAACCATATATCACGACATCTCCCTCGTTAACCTCAGGCATAGCCTCAGGCATAGCAAGCGCACCATGATGTTTATAGAACGAATACTGGGCATCATTGCGCTCGTTGAGAAATGCGAGAGATACATGCGACTGTGTTCCCGCATGTCTATAGACAAAGTCTGCGGACACGTTGTTTTCCTTTAGGAAGGACGATATAATATCCCCAACATGATCATCGCCTGTCTCTGTCACCATAACGCATGGAGTTCCCGTTCTACCAATAGATATCAACGCATTAAAAGTAGAACCGCCTGGCACAGCTTTCAAAGGCTGATCATTCTTGAATATGATATCAAGTATCGTCTCGCCTATTCCTATTATCTTACTCATAGAAAATCATATCAAAAAAAAGACCCCTTGAAGATAATCTCCAAGGGGTCGTGTATTGTCGATAAATTACTTTATCTAATTTTTAGTTCTTTCGAACCGACGTTAATCAGTAATCGAGATTACTTGTTTGTGTCGTTGAAGAGAGCTACGCGGTTGAACTCAACCTCGTCGAAGAGCTTGTCTGTAGCGCCAAGACCCTCAGTCTCAAGACGGTCAGCCTTAATCTTGTACTGCTTAACGAGGATGTTCTTAACAGCCTCAGCACGCTTCTCAGAGAGCTTCTGGTTGAGCTCAGCGTTGCCTTCTGGTGAAGCATAACCTGAGATCTTAACCTTTGCTTCTGGGTGCTGCTTCATGTAGTTAGCGATCATGTTAACGTTAGCCATCTGAGACTTCTCAACAACTGACTTACCCTGACCGAATACTACTGATGGCTGGAGGTTAGCAGCCTTCTTCTCTACTACTGGAGCAGGAGCTGGCTTGTTCTGACACTCTGTGAGAGCCTTCTGGAGCTCAGCGATCTTAGCGTCCTTAGCAGCAACTGCCTTCTTTGCAGCGTCAGCAGCAGCCTGAGCCTCATTGATCTTAGCGTTGAGAGCGTCGATCTCAGCCTGGTCGCGGAGCTGCTCGATAGCGAAGTTGTGCTTGCCGTTAGAGTTACCGAACTTGTAGTTGAAACCAGCCTTAAGACCGAACTTAGCACGGTTGATGTCGTACTGGATGTCAGCAGCTGGCATCAACTCGTTGTAAGCGAGAGCGAAGTTTACGCTTGGCTCAATGTAGATCTGCCACTGCTTGTCAGAACCGAGGTTGTAAGCGAAGTCGAGAGCTACCTTTGAAGTAAGAGCGTTGAGAGCCTTGTCAGAAAGGTTAGCTACGAAACCGTGACCCCAACCGAAACCACCGAGAGCAGTTACCTCAAATGCACGTGGCTCACCCTTGTAACCTGCGAAGAGGTTCATAAGGTTTGCAGTACCGAGAACGTTTACGTCAACGTTTGTAAGGATGTTAGCGTATGGACGGCACTCTACAGTGTGAGTGTTGAAACCAGCCTCACCCTCGAAAGCTACGCCAAATACAGTTGTGAAGTTCTTACCTGCACGTACAGCGAGTGTAGGAGCGTACTTCTCGAAGCTCTTGTCTGACTGAGCACCAGCGTTAACACCGATGTACCAATTGTCACCTGCCTTAGAAGATGTTACAACAGTCTTCTGAGCGCTTGCAGATACTGCGATAGCAGCAGCTGCGATAAACATTGCGATCTTTTTCATGTTTTTAAAAAATAATAAAAATGTTGTTAATTAAATCTTTGCTTTAAAATCACATGTTATGAGCATAATCTTTGCTCACTTCGATAATTTGAGTGCAAAATTAATAGAAACGTTTGAATTGGACAAAGTTTTTATACAATATAAGCATTGATTTTTACATTTCTTGACAAATATCAATTTTGTTACCGCACACAGCTTTCCGCTTCCACGCGCAAACATTATTTATTAATTAATAGGATGATAAAAAATACATAAAATATGTGATTATTAGGAAAAAAAGTTGTAATTTTGCGGCACAATAACAAAGTACGATTAAAAAACAACCAAAAGACAAGAAAACAAAGACGTGAATACATTAAAAAGATTTTTACCCGATGTCCTTATCGTACTGCTCTTTGCAGTCATCTCGTTTGCATACTTTTATCCTGCGGACACAGAAGGACGCATCCTTTATCGCCATGACTCATCAGCAGGACGCGGTTTGGGACACGAAGCAGAAGAGTTCTCTCAGCGTACTGGCGAAACAACGCGTTGGACAAACGCAGCTTTCTCTGGTATGCCTACTTATCAGAGCGCTCCATCATACGAGAGCACTGGCAGCATAAAGCAGGTCATCAACGCATATCATTTATGGTTACCAGAAAACGTATGGTACGTATTCGCTTACCTCTTGGGATTCTACATCCTTCTCCGCGCATTTGATTTCCGTTGGTATCTCGCATCGCTGGGAGCTATAGTATGGGCATTCAGCAGTTATTTCTTTATCATCATAGCTGCGGGTCATATATGGAAGGTTATGGCTTTGGCTTACCTTCCTCCACTGATGGCAGGTATATTCCTTGCGTATAGAGGAAAGTATCTTGCCGGACTTGCCGTCACCGGCATCTTTACGGCATTTGAGATACTTGCCAACCACGTGCAGATGACATATTATTACTTCTTTATCATCGGTTTCCTCGTCATCGGTTTCTTTGTTGATGCTATCCGTAAGAAGCAGTTGATGCACTTTGTCAAGGCATCACTGGTATGTCTCATCGGTGGCATTCTCGGCGTACTGGTAAATGTATCAAACCTTTATCACACATGGCAGTATCAGAATGAATCCATGAGAGGCAAGAGCGAATTGGTAAAGACGAATACGGCTAATCAGACATCGAGCGGACTTGAGCGCGACTATATCACGCAATGGAGCTACGGCATTGATGAGACATGGACCCTTTTGGTGCCTAACACAAAAGGCGGTTCGTCAATGACAGCCATCAGTCAATGCGCAGCGGCACGCGAAAAGGGCGATCCAATGTACATGGAGATATATCAGCAGATGGGACAATACTGGGGAGAACAACCAGGAACAAGCGGCCCTGTTTATGTAGGAGCCTTCGTTCTCATGCTTTTCATCCTCGGACTATTCATTGTCAAAGGTTCCATCAAATGGGCAATGCTTGCCGCTACAATACTCAGCATAATGCTTTCATGGGGACATAACCTGATGTGGTTTACAGACCTTTTCATCGATTATTTCCCAATGTACGCAAAATTCCGTACCGTAGCATCAATACTCGTAATAGCAGAGTTTACCATCCCATTCCTCGGAATGCTGGCATTGAAGAAGGTTATTGATGAACCATCATGCCTTAACACTACCATCAAAGGAAAGAAAATAAACTGGCTTTACGTAAGCTTCGCACTGACAGGAGGCATCTGTGCCCTCTTTGCAATCATGCCAACAGTATTCTTTGACAGTTTCGTATCACAGGCAGAACTGCGTGCACTATCAGGAATACCACAGGAGCAGTTGCAACCACTACTCAGCAACCTCACAAGCATACGTATCGCTACGTTTACTGCCGACTGTTGGCGCTCATTCTTCATCATCGCAGTATGCACGGCACTCGTCATCGCATACAAGATGAAGAAGCTCAACGCTATGGTAACAGTGGGAATTATTGCAGTCATCTGCTTGTTTGACATGTGGCAGGTTAACAAGCGTTACCTCAATGACGACATGTTTGTCAGCAATACATTGCGCACTGCACCAATAGAGCCATCCGAGACAGATCAGATAATCATACAGGATGAGTCTCTTGACTATCGCGTGTTAAACCTTGCGAGCAACACGTTCAACGAAAACGAGACTTCGTATTTCCATAAGTCTATAGGAGGTTACCACGCAGCAAAACTCCGTCGTTATCAAGAACTTATCGAAAGACATATCTCTCCTGAGATGCAACACGGATTCTCAGCAATCGCTCAAGCGCAGGGTGACATGCAACAGGTGAACGGAGATAGTGTAATGCCTGTGATAAACATGCTGAACACAAAATATCTCATCCTTCCTTTGCAGGGTGGAAAGACTACACCTATTCTTAATCCATACGCTATGGGTAATGCTTGGTATGTGTCAGACATACAATACGTAGAGAATGCAAACCAGGAAATAGATGCTGTAGGACAGATAAACCTCCGCAACACAGCCGTTGCAGATAAGAAGTTCGAGAGCATTCTTGGCAAAACAGCAGTCCAAGACAGCAGTTCTTCTGTTACGATGACAGCTTACGAGCCTAACGAACTGCACTACGACGTAAACTCATCAGCGGGCGGCATTGTCGTATTCTCCGAGATTTATTATCCAGGATGGACCGCAACAATAGACGGCAAGGCAACAGAATTAGGAAGAGTCAATTACGTTCTTCGTGCGGTAAATGTTCCCGCAGGTGCTCATAAGGTCGTATTGGAATTCAAGCCTACCAGCATAGCAACAACAGAGACGATAGCATACATAGCACTCGTGCTCTTGGTATTGTCAGTAATTGCATCTATCGCTATGCAATACCGCAAGAGGAAAGCAATAGAAACGAAATAACGTAACACACATTATGATTACAAATGTGCGCTTATACATCATCGTTCTACTGTCATTACTAACCATCAACGCGACGGCAGCAACACGTCAGTGGAATCTTCAGGTATCGGAAAATCAACGTTACCTGCAATATACCGACGGCACACCATTCTTCTGGCTTGGCGATACTGGTTGGCTACTACCAGTATGCCTAGACCGCGGTGGAGCAAAAGGATATCTGACAGAATGCGGAAAGAAGGGATTCAATGTCGTGCAGATACAGGTTCTCAGTGGCGTTCCTTCCATCAACTGGTATGGTCAGATGTCAAACATATCCAAGACGAACCCATGGGACTTCACGAACATAGACCGTGAAGGGGTTTACGGATATTGGGACCACATGGATTATATCATAGAGGAAGCAGAGCGTCAGGGCATATACATCGGTATGGTTCCTATCTGGGGCGGACTTGTGAAGGCTGGATTGTTAGACATTGATGGTGCCAAGGCATACGGAAAATTCCTTGCAAAACGCTATGGCAACAAGCCCAATATCATTTGGATAATCGGCGGTGACATACAGGGAGATATCAAACCTGAAATATGGGAGACACTTGCCACGGCAATCAAGTCATTGGACAAACGCCACCTGATGACTTATCACCCACGCGGACGCTACACCTCTGCAAAATGGTGGTCAAAGGCAGACTGGATTGACTTCCACATGTATCAAAGCGGTCATCGTGCCTATGGACAAAGAATGGGAAACAAGGATTATCCCATCCCAGACAATACAGAAGAGGATTGCTGGATGTACATAGATTCCACCTGGGCATACAAACCGATAAAGCCTGTTGTTGACGGAGAGCCATCATACGAAGACATACCCATAGGACTACATTTTGCAGATGGTCCACGATGGAAGGCGAATGACGTACGCCGCTATGCATACTGGAATGTTTTCGCTGGTGCTTTTGGTCACACATACGGCCATAACGCTATCATGCAGATGCATACTCCAGGCAAAGCTGTAGCATACGCCAATACTTGCAAGAACTGGTGGGAGGCACAAAATGATAGCGGATACGTATCAATGCAATATCTTAAGGCGCTGATGCTGGCAATGCCATTCTTTGAACGAATACCTGACCAAAGCATCATCTATAAGAATAATGGCACACAATACAACCGCCTGATTGCAACAAGGGGCAAGGATTACATCTTGGTGTATGACTATACTGGCAGGGATATGGATATAGACCTATCAAAAATCAGCGGTACAACGAAGAATGTATGGTGGATGGATGCCGCAACTGGCGATTTACAATATCTCGGAGAACACAAAGGCAAGAAAAATTTCAAAGCCTTGCATCTTTCTTCGACAGACGGTGTACTAATAGCAATAGACTCTGCAAAAGAATACCTCGCCAAAGAACAAAAGAACATTCTCAAACCTATAACGAAAGAGAAAAAGGATCTTACAGAATAACAATAAAAAACAAAATAATACAAACGTAAATGAAGTACGCATTAGTTACTGGAGGCTCACGTGGTTTGGGCCGTGCCGTATGCCTTAAGCTCGCAGAGATGGGCATACCTGTTATTATCAATTATCAGTCAAACAAATCTGCCGCAGAAGAAGTCAAGTCACTTTGTGAAGAAAAGGGCGTCAGCGCAGAACTTCTTGGTTTTGACTGTGGTAACATGGAGGCTGTTGACAGCGCTCTTGAAGCATGGGAAGCAGCACATCCAGACGATTACATCGCATATCTCGTAAACAATGCAGGTATTCGTCGAGACAATATGATGTTTATGATGCCTTCTGAGGATTGGCACGCAGTTGTAAACACTTCCCTGAACGGTCTCTATTACGTTACACGCAAGGTTCTTCCAAAGATGATGATGCGCAAGCATGGTGGACGTATCGTAAACATGGCAAGTCTTTCCGGACTCAAAGGTCTTCCTGGTCAGACAAATTACAGCGCAACAAAGGCAGGCATCATCGGTGCGACAAAGGCATTGGCACAGGAAGTAGCAGCACGTAATGTCACTGTCAACGCCATCGCGCCAGGTTTCATTGAGAGCGACATGACAAAAGATCTTGATGTGGACACTCTCAAGCAGCAGGTTCCTATGAAGAGATTCGGAAAACCTGAAGAAGTAGCAGACCTTGTTGCCTTCCTTGTATCTGATGCATCATCATACATCACAGGTGAGGTGATAAGCATCAATGGTGGTCTGTACACATAACAAGCCATTTGGTCAACAATATATCATGACAAAACAAAAAATACAATGGCAGGATTTGCACACGAGTGCAGAGATTTCGTTGTTCTCACCTGATGGTAAGAACAACGAAATGCATGTCATTATGCATGTTGAACCATGCAATGACAATTTCTCCGAACAATGGCAACGCCTTATCAAGTCAGAAGAACGATTGCTATCCATGCCAGATTCTCAAAATCTGCGCAAGGTATTTAAACGTCTTCTGGTCAGCGATGCGACAAACCAATCCTCCATTCTCACCCCTACGCTACAGCACGACATCCAGTCAGGATGCGTTGTGAGTATAATCCAACAACCACCTTTAGATGGTTCCAAGATTGCTGTTTGGCTCTATCTCAACAGTGGCAGCAACTATGAGCACCACTGGGTTGCCAATATGGTTAGCGAAGAAGAAGGCAGCGAGGCACAGACACATGAGTTGCTAGACAAATATGAGAAAATCCTCTGCGACAAAGGTATGAATATATACGACAACTGCCTTAGAACATGGTTCTATGTGCGTGACGTTGACACACGATACCACGGAATGGTAGTGGCACGCAGAGAAAACTTCACCGCGAATGGACTAACATCCAAGACGCATTACATTGCATCCACTGGTATCTGTGGTACACCTTCAAACGCAAAAAGCATCGTACAGCTTGACGCCTATGCCATAAAGGACATCAACCCGCAACAGATACACTATTTGTATGCACCAACACACCTTAATCCAACATACGAATATGGTGTCACCTTCGAACGTGGTACTATGATAGAATACGGAGACAGGCGTCACGTGATAATCTCCGGTACAGCATCCATCAACAACAAAGGCGAGGTAATGCATTGCGGAGACATCATAAAGCAAACAAAAAGAATGTGGGAGAATGTTGAGACCTTACTCAATGAGGCAGAAGCATCATTCAATGACGTAGCACAGATTATAGTATATCTGCGCGACACGGCAGATTACGCAATAGTCAAGAAAATGTTCGAAGAACGATTTACAGACACACCTTACGTCATAACACTTGCACCTGTGTGCCGCCCCGCATGGTTGATAGAGATGGAATGTATCGCCATAACACAAAAAGGCAATGGCAAATACAAAAATTATTAATAAAAAACATAATATTAAAGTTTTTTTAACAATTAACAGAAGCATAGCAGGCAATAAAACTGCTATGCTTTCGTTTTTATATTTGTGAAAAAGTGTGGACTTACCATATTAAAAAAGGTGTCACTGCGCATAAGATGCACCGTGATAACGGCTATGCTGGCACTAACCTCCATACAGGTGAGTGCACAGTATGACCCATACTTCTCACACTATTACGACATGCAAACATCATTCAACCCTGCTGCCGCTGGAAAAGAAGACAGGCTGAACGTTTATGCCGTTTACGCCATGTCACTTGCAGGATTTGAGAATGCACCGCAGGTGGTTTCATTTGCTGGTGACATGCCGTTTAGAACGAAGAAAGTGATTCATGGTGTTGGAGCTAAATTCATGAACGACAAGATAGGTCTCTTCAATCACCAGCACATCACAGCGCAATATGCCATGAGGCTCAGAGCCCTCAAAGGTAATTTATCCATCGGCATCAATGCTGGAATGATAACGGAAAAATTCAAAGGCTCGGAAGTAGAGTTAGGAGAAGAAGGCGACCCGGTATTCCCTAAAAGTGATGTTGACGGCAATTCCGTAGATCTTGGAGTCGGCATTTACTATTCACGAAAGAATTGGTACGTAGGCATAAGTGCTCAACACCTGAATTACCCTACGGTAAAGCTCGGTGAGATGTACGAATTCAAGATTGACGGAACATATTACGCCATGGGAGGTGTAGATTTTCAGCTACGCAACCCAGCGCTGAAGATTCTCACTTCTGCTATCGTAAGAACCGACCTAACCTCATATAGGGCAGACATTACAGGAAGACTACAATATTCCTTTGATGGAAAAATGCTTTATGCAGGCATCGGTGTCAGTCCGACCAACTCTGTAACAGTACTCATCGGTGGCAAGTTCCAGGGATTTCTCGTAGGATACTCCTTTGAGGCATTCACAAATGGAATCAGCATAAGAAACGGTTCACACGAGATGCATATCGGTTACCAGATGGACGTAGATTTAGGAAAGAAAGGAAAGAACAGACATCAAACAACAAGAACGCTATAACACGAAGAAAAAATTTAACCAGATAAAATATAACGCTAAACAATGATAAAAAAGATTACATTATGGATCTTCGCCGTTATCGTCACACTGTCAGTAGGCAGCTGTACACTTGGCAACAAGATGGCACAGACAACACAAGGCGGAGAGGTTACAGGTCATAGCACAGGAAGAGGTTTTGCAGAACCAACGCCTTACGGCATGACCCTTGTCAATCGTGGATTCCTCCGTATGGGAATAGAAAAGAAAGATTCCTTGTGGGGTAAGGAAACACCAGTAAAGGACATCTCTGTTGATGGATTCTGGATGGACGATACAGAGGTAACGAACTCTAAGTATCGTCAGTTTGTCATGTGGGTACGTGACAGTATCCTTCGCACCCGTCTTGCTGATCCAGCATATGGTGGTGACGAGACATACATGATAACAGAAGACAAGCAGGGAAACCCAGTAACGCCACATCTCAACTGGAAAAAGCAGTTACCACGTAAGCCTAACGAGGACGAGCTTCGTGCCATAGAGAGTCTTTACAAGACAAATCCTGTAACAGGCGAGAAACTTCTTGATGGTTCTCAGTTGAATTACCGTTACGAAATATACGACTACACAACAGCTGCGCTGCGTCGTAACCGTCTTAATGCCAATGAGCGCAACCTTAACACCGATATTACCGTAAACCCAGACGAGGTTGTTATGATATCAAAGGATACTGCTTATATTGATGACGAAGGACAGATAATACGCGAAACTATCAACCGACCATTGACAGGAGAGTGGGATTTCCTTAACACGTACATCGTCAACATATATCCAGACACTACTTGTTGGGTAAATGATTTCACAAACAGCGACAACGAAGTTTATCTGCGTAACTATTTCTCTAACCCTACGTTCAACGAATACCCTGTTGTAGGCGTAACATGGGAACAGGCAAATGCCTTCTGTGCTTGGAGAACAGAATATCTCCTCAAGGGACTTGCAGGAGCAGCACGCTACATACAGCGCTATCGCCTGCCAACAGAGGCAGAATGGGAATATGCAGCTCGAGGAAAGAACGGCACTGAATTCCCATGGGAGAATCCTGACGTCAAGAACGGTGATGGCTGTTATTATGCAAATTTCAAACCAGACCGCGGTAACTACACACAGGATGGTAACCTTATAACATCCAAGGTAGGAATCTACTCTGCCAACAGCAACGGACTTTACGACATGGCCGGCAACGTAGCAGAATGGACTTCCACAATATACACCGAGTCTGGCGTTGAAGCAATGAACGACCTCAACCCTCAGTTAGAGTATAAGGCAGCCAAGGAAGATCCTTATCGCCTCAAGAAGAAATCTGTTCGCGGTGGTTCATGGAAAGACCCTGAGAGTTACATTCGTTCAGCATGGCGCACTTGGGAATACCAAAACCAACCTCGCTCATATATTGGCTTCCGCTGCGTTCGTTCACTTGCTAGTTCTGCGAGCATGAACGCAAGAGGAAAGAAGAAGAGATAAAGAAATAACACATATTGCAACCGTACATTATTAAAATAATATAATCGTGTCAAACTACAGTAAAATAAACTTCATCTATTTCATGCAGAAATGGATGGACAGCGTAGCAGGACAGACATTTCTGAACTACGCATACTCATGGGGTGCCGCAGTCGTAATCCTTGGTACTCTTTTTAAGCTCACACACCTTCCAGGAGCAGATGTAATGTTGTTCCTTGGTATGGGTACTGAGGTATTCGTATTCTTCATCTCTGCCTTCGACAGACCATTCGATAAGACAACTATTGATATGACTCTTGACAACCACATGGCAGATAACATTTCCGTACCACAGGACAACGATGTTGTTGCTTCTGAAGCTGCAATGCAACAGTCTATCATCATTGGTTCTGGAAGCAAGAACGCAGGGGCAACAGTTGCAGCAACAAGCGAGACTCCGAGCGTTAGCCCTGCTGGCGTAGGCGGTACCGGCGGCACAGTAATCATCGGTGGTGGCATCATCGGCGGTGGAACGATAGGTACTGGTAATGTTAACAGCAACACATTCTGTAACGTTGAGAGTAATGCGACTCCTGCTGAAAGCAACGAGGAAAAGGTCACTGTACAGCCAGAATCCATTTCTTTCGCAGCTTCAGAATCAGCAGAGCCAGCAAAAGCACCACGTATCACTACTCCCGCTCCAGCTGTATCACAGGAGACAGCAGAAGCAATGGAAGAGGCTACATCTGTATATGTCACACGTCTCAACGAACTCAACGAGACATTCGAGAAAGTGGCAGCACTCAGCGCACGTCTTGCTACAGACAGCGAAGAGATGGAAAATCTCAACCGCACACTCACCGGCATCAGCCGCGTGTACGAGATGCAGCTTAAGTCCGCATCACAGCAGATCACAACACAGGATGAGATCAACGAGCAGACACGTAAGATGGCTCAGCAGATACAGGAGCTCAATGCTATCTATGCTCGTATGATTGAAGCTATGACTGTTAATATGAATCCACTTGCAGCAAAGGCATAACATGCATTTGCTTGCTAAATCGTTAATTTGTTAATTCATAATAGCGTGGCAATTAAGAAAAGACCGGTATCCCCTCGTCAGAAGATGATCAACCTCATGTACGTGGTTCTTATGGCGATGCTTGCAATGAACGTCTCTACGGAGGTGCTCAACGGTTTCTCTATTGTAGAAGAAGGTCTGAATCGTTCTACCGACAACGCATCAAAAGAGAACAACGGCATATACAAAGACTTCGAGACGCAGATGAAGGCAAACCCACAGAAGACACGCGTGTGGTATGTCAAGGCGCAAGAGGTAAAGAAATTGAGCGATGAGCTGTACAACTTCGCAGAAGAGTTGAAGATAGCTATCGTTAAGGAGGCTGACGGCAAAGAGGGTGATATTCACAACATAGAGAACAAAGAAAACCTTGAGGCAGCAGCACAGGTTATGTTATCACCAGGTAGAGGCAAAGGACCAAAGCTTCAGAAGATGATAGAAGACTATCGTTTCCGTATTGTCAATATGGTCAACGACGAACGTCTGAAAAATATCATAATCAACAACCTCAATACCGATGTATCTCCAAAAGCGAAGTCATTAGGCAAAAACTGGCAGGAGTATATGTTTGAACAAATGCCTGTCGCAGCAGCAGTAACGCTTCTTTCTAAATTACAGAATGACGTACGTTATGCTGAAGGAGAGGTATTGCATACCCTTGTTAGCAACATCGACCTTAAGGACATTCGCGTAAACAAGCTGTCAGCATTCGTTATTCCTAATGCGCAGACGGTAGTAAGAGGAGACAAATTCTCTGCACAGATTGTGATGGCTGCTATTGATACCACACAACAGCCAGAGATCTTCATTGGAGGACGTCAAGTACAATTGAAGAACAACACATACGAGTTCATTGCAGGAAAGACTGGTGACTTTACACTACAGGGTTACATGACGATGAAAGACGGCAGCGGAGAAGTGCTACGCCGTGAATTCTCTCAGAAATATACCGTTGTAGAACCTTCTGCAACAGTATCAGCCGACCTCATGAACGTACTCTATGCAGGTTTCTCAAACCCTATCAGCGTATCAATACCTGGTGTTCCTCTCAACAAAGTCGTAGCAACAATGTCAGGAGGTTCCCTGACACCTACTGGACCTGGCAAGTATATTGCCCGTCCGACAGCAGTAGGCAAGGACGTCACTATAACAGTATCAAGCAATGCTACAGGCAAGACGCAGCAGATGGGTCAATACACCTTCCACGTTCGTAAGTTGCCTGATCCTACTCCTTATATACAGGTAGGCGACAACCGCTTCAAGGGCGGTGGTTTGGCAAAGGGAGACCTATTAGGTGCAAGCGGTGTTCGTGCTGCCATCGACGATGGTTTGCTTAATATAGAGTTCCGTGTTACAGGATACGAAGCAGTGTTCTTCGACAACATGGGTAATTCTGTACCTGTAGTATCTAACGGTTCTGCATTCTCACAGCGACAGTTAGACCTCTTCCGCAAGCTTTCACGCTCTAAGCGTTTCTATATCACTCGCGTCAACGCCATCGGTCCTGACGGCATAGCACGTGTACTTCCTTCTGCAATGGAAGTGATAATAAAGTAACGAAGGGGCAATGACCAAAAAGTAATAATCCACAAAACGAATATAAACATGAATAAGACATCAAAAGTAATCTTACTTTTCACTTTTTCATTTATACTTCTTGCTACTGCCATGGCACAGCCTGCAGCACGTCGTAATCAGCAAGCAGCGAAGCCAAAGGCTACAGCAGCACAGAACATTACAACCCGTGCCCAGATATCACTGCCTACAGCACAGGAAATGAAGGAAGACGTAGCATGGCGTCGCGACATATATCGCGAAATTGACCTCAACGAAGGTAACAACAGCGGTTTGTATTACCCTGTAGAACCTATGGGTTCACAGATGAACCTCTTCACTTACCTCTTCAAACTTGTGCTTTCTGGACAGATAAAGGCATACGAGTACAGACTTGACGGTAATGAATCATTCGAACCAGACGCTGTACTGAAGCCATTGGCATTCCTTGACAACTACAGCATATACTACGAGCGCAAGGACGGCAAGCTGAAGATAGACAATTCCGACATTCCTTCACGAGAGGTAAAGTCATATTACATCAAGGAGTCATCATATTATGATCAGGTTAGTGCTACATATCACACAAAAGTGATTGCACTCTGCCCTATCATGAGCCGCGATGATGACTTTGCCATCGGTGGTGCAGTTGCAAAATACCCACTCTTCTGGGTAAAGTATGACGACTGTGCTCCATTCCTGAGCAAGCAAACAATCATGACAAGCGACATCAACAATGCCGCTACCATGAGTGTTGACGATTACTTCACCAAGAATCTCTACAAAGGAAAGATTTACAAGACCAACAATATGCTCGGCCAGACACTTTCACAGATTGTAGCGATGAAGAATCCTGGTGACTCTGTTGACACCGACTCAGCAATGGTTGTAGAACAGAAGCGCATCGAGGGTGAGTTGAAGGCATTCGAGCAGAACATCTGGGGTGACAAGGCGCGCAAGGACTCTCTTGACTCTATCGCAAAGGCACAAGCTGCCAATCCAAAGGCAAAGCGCATAAGGACAACAACAAACCGCAGAAGCACAGCAGACAACGCTTCTGCACCAACTGTTAGCAAGAAGACTGCCGCACCTAAGAACACATCATCAGGCAGTTCTGCTCCACGCGTCAGCGTAAGAAGACAAAGACACTAAATTACAGATTAAACAACAATGAAAAAGATACTTTCATTTCTTCTCCTTGCCATGACATTATTTATGGCAACACCAGCCAACGCTGAAGTAAAGTTCGGTGTACGCGGTGGTTTAAACCTGACGAACATGAAGTTCTCAAGCGACATTCTTTCAAAGTCCAATCGTGCAGGTTTCTATGTTGGTCCTACAGTTCTTGTAAAAGTACCTATCGTAGGTCTTGCCTTTGACTTATCAGCCGTTTACGACCTCCGTTGTGCAGCCGTAGAGGTAGCTGATGGTCAAACAGAAAGCATGAACTCCAATGCCATTGCCATCCCTGTCAACATTCGTTATGGTGTAAGTCTCGGCAAAGTGATTAATGTTTTCGCCTTTGCTGGTCCACAGTTCTCATTCAACATCGGTAAGGACAAGACCGTAGCAGAGAACTTCTACGACTGGTCATGGAAGAAGAGTAACGTCAGTATAAACGTTGGCGTCGGTGCAGTTATTAAAAAGCACTATGAGTTAAAGGCGAACTATAACATCGCCTGTGGCAAGTATGGCGAGTCAGCATCAGACATTGCTGGTAACGTAATTTCAGGCAAGCACAACGCTTGGCAGATTGGACTTGGTTATTACTTCTAAAATTACATAAACAAATAAACAAACGGCGACATTTTCCCTGCAAAAGGAAAAAAGTCGCCGTTTTTTTTGGTAATATCAAACAAAATGTTTACTTTTGCAAAATAATGTTGAAAACAAATAAATCATCAATAAAAATGCTTAATTTGAGAACTATCATCACTACTATTGCCGTTGCTCTTACTATGACGGTATCAGCGCAGGATGCGAATACTTGTGAAAAGACAGAATGCGCAAAGAACTTCAAACCATATTACTACGTATCAGCACAAGCTGGTGGAGCATCAGGCTTCGGTGGAGGCAATGTGTTATGCGATGCCGTTTCACCACAGTATGGTGTTAGCGTAGGCGCAATGTTCACCCGTGTAGTAGGTGCACGTCTCAATGTCACAGGCTACAGCATGAACAACTACCTTAAGAGTGTTGACGACTATTACAAGTTTAATTATATCAACCCTAACATTGACATCATGGTAAACCTCTACCAGCTTATGTCAAAGAAGCCAAACTGCAACTTCGGTTTCTACTTCATCGCTGGTGTTGGTCTCAACTATGCATGGAACAACAAGCAGCTCAATAAGCTTCAGGAGTTCTACGGTGACTATATAACCGAAGATGTCGGTAATGCTTGGGGCACATTAGGATCAAAGCGTAAGAGCGTCTTCACACACTCTGTTCGTGTAGGTCTCGCACTCGATTTCAAGGTATCACGCAAGTTCAACGTTGGTATCGAGGGCACACTCAACAACTATGGTGACCGCTTCAACGCTATCAACAGCTCTTCATCAGACTGGGTAGTAGCTGGTGCAGGTTACGTAGCATACCGTTTCGGTGGTTGCAAGAAAGGCGACTGCAAGAAAAAGTAATCAAGAAAAACATAATGGCAAAGACACTTATCATCACTGGCGGCAGCTCTGGCATTGGCAAGGCTGCCGCCAATATCTTTTCTCAGAAAGGATATAAAGTTTACGAGCTCTCTCGTCACGGCGAGAATGCAGAGAACATAACACATATCGACTGCGACGTCACCAAACCAGAAGACTGCAAGAAAGCCGTTTCACAGGTAATCGAGGAGACTGGTCACATCGACGTAATGATATCCAATGCAGGCATGGGCATCAGCGGTGCAATAGAATTCACCGAGATTAGCGATGCCAAGCGTCAGATAGACGTAAACTTCTTTGGAGCACTCAACATCACACAGGCCGTACTACCTTACATGCGAAAGCAAGGCATGGAGAACGGCAATGGCAAGAAAGGCAAAGACGGCGGTAGGATAATATACGTCAGCAGTGTCATGGCGACCTTCGCCCTACCCTTCCAGGCATTCTACAGTGCATCAAAGTCAGCCCTCAATGCCCTTGCCCTTTCGCTCAAGAACGAGGTGGCACCATTCGGCATATCAGTCTGCGTACTCATGCCTGGCGATGTAAAGACAGGCTTTACAGACGCACGCAAAAAGGAATTGGCAGGTGCAGACATCTATACGCACCTGCAGGACTCCGTAGCGCAGATGGAGCACGATGAGCAGCACGGCATATTACCAGAGCGTATGGCACGCAAGCTTTACGAAATGGCAGAAGCAAAATCACCATGGCTTCTATCTACTGTAGGATGGATGTACCACGCATTCCTATTCTTGGGAAAGGTACTTCCTGCTACGCTTGCATATAAGATTGTTGGAAAAATGTATTAATAAGCAAATAGACTTATTATTTCTTCTTGATAGTGAGGATTGTTACGGACGCAAGGACTAACAATCCTCCTATTATTGTTATAAGGGAGAAAGGTTCATGAAGCAGTAATATACCGACCACCATTGCCGTAAATGGTTCAAACGCACCGAGTATAGATACGATGGTAGTATCAATCATACGCAACGCCATAGTAACACATATATTGCTGAATGCCGTAGGCAACAATCCTACGAGCAACAAATTCGTGAACGTTGTCCAATCCTCTATCCTATCTATCCCACCCTCAAACGGCAACTGATAAAACAACAACAGGATGACAGCAGTAAAGAAGATATAGAACGTCAGTTTAAGGCTTGACACATTACCAAGCCTCAAACGAGGTAAAAGTATAAGATAAACACCATATCCGATACCAGAACAAAGTCCGAGAAAGATGCCCAATGCAGAGAACACCTGTCCATCATCAAACAGTCCCGATAGCATCGTGACGCCCACGAACGACAACAGCAATGCAACAGTAACACGCCAAGAGAATTTCTCTCCGCAGAATGCTATTGCAAGCAAAGCACACCATATAGGATTGGTATATATCAGCGACGTTGCAACACCAGAAGTGATATATGCATAGCTCTTGAACAGCGTCACCGCACAAACGATATAGATAGAGGAAAGAATAGAGATACGCCATAACTCACTGAACGAAATTCTCAGCGACTCGCGCTTATAAAGCAAGAAGGCAAGCATGAATAGCGATCCGAAAAGAAATCGATAAAAGATAATACTGCAATATCCCATTCCCGTATTTATTACAGGAATGGTAAACAACGGTATCAATCCAAATGAAGCACCGCTTATCGTTGCTAAGAAAACACCTTTTAAATCCTTAGACATTGCCGGATTATCGAATTAACGAATTATCGAATTAACGAATTATCGAATTAACAAATTATGATTACTTTATATCCCGCAAGAGGTAATCACAATTTTTAATTTTTAATTTTTAATTATTAATTTTATATTTTTCACTGCAAAATTACAAAAACATCTGTAAATAAGCAAAATAATAGTCTAAAAGTTTGCCAGAACGGGAAAAAAGCAGTACCTTTGCACCCGCTTTCGACGTAACCGCTGGCAGAAGGCTATGTTGCGATTGAACGATAACAACAATTTTCAAACAAATCAAATCAATTAAACAATGGATTTAATTAAAGTTGCTGAAGAAGCATTTGCAACCGGCAAGCAGTTCCCAGAGTTCAAGGCTGGTGACACTGTAACAGTCGCTTACAAAATTATCGAGGGTTCAAAGGAGCGTATCCAGCTCTACCGTGGTGTAGTAATCAAGATTTCTGGTCACGGTGACAAGAAGCGCTTCACTGTTCGTAAGATGTCAGGTACAGTAGGTGTAGAGCGTATCTTCCCTATCGAGTCACCAAACATCGACTCTATTGAGGTTAACAAGCACGGTAAGGTACGTCGCGCTAAGCTTTACTACCTCCGCGGCCTCACTGGTAAGAAGGCACGTATCGCTGAGAAGCGTGTCGTTAACAAGGACTAATCGAAACAGACAACTCCAAATTAAAAGAGCTAATCGCATTGCGGTTAGCTCTTTTTTTGTTTCTTTATCTCTTAGCCTTGAAGAATGTCTGCATCATATCGCGACATTCATCTTCCATGACGCCCTCTGTCACCTCCGTCTTCGGATGCAATGCTGTTGGAGCGATTTTACGATATCCACGTTTTTCATCCGGTGCACCATATACCACACGTGCTATCTGCGACCATCCCAAGGCACCAGCGCACATCGGACACGGTTCTACCGTAACATAAAGTGTGCAGTCCGTCAGATACTTTCCTCCCAAAGCATTCGCCGCTGCCGTAATAGCCTGCATCTCCGCATGTGCCGTTACGTCATGCAATGTCTCGGTAAGGTTATGCGTGCGTGCCAATATCCTGCCGCGGCATACCACAACAGCGCCAATAGGCACCTCACCTTCCTTTGCAGCCTGTTCTGCCTCAGCAAGCGCTTTCTGCATAAACTGTTCGTCAGGAGTTTGCATCAATATATCTATCAGTTAAATTTTGAGTGTCGTTATGCCTTCTTCTGTGTCAGTATTGACACCAACACATAAGCAACAATGATGATTGAGAAACCCGAATAACAAAGATTCGCATTACCCGTCACCAGTCCTGCAGCGATTGTTGCTACAAGTGCAACAGCCGAGAAAGCAATAAAACAATACTTTATCTCATTACCGGCAAAGCCCCACTGCTTGAACTTCAGGGCAAACATTGGTATCTCTGCCACAAGAATCCACGAACTAAGTACTATACCCACGATAATCATAGGCATGAACCATGTTGTCGTCTCCAGTTGTGCGCCGAAACCGACTATCAACGATCCCCAGAAGAGGGCATTAGCAGGCGTTGGCAAACCTATAAACGACGTTGTCTGACGCGTATCAAGATTGAACTTTGCCAGTCGCAGTGCCGAGAACGCAGCAACGACAAATGCCACATAAGGCAGCACAGGTCTTGCTATCTCCATGAAAGAAGGGTAATCTACTACCTTCAGTTCATAGAAGATGATGCTTGCCGGTGCCACTCCGAATGTAACGTCGTCAGCAAGAGAGTCCAGTTCTTTTCCTATCTCACTGCTTACATGCAGCAATCGTGCCGACATGCCATCAAAGAAATCAAACACCGCTCCAAGTATAACAAAGAGCAATGCCATCTTCGCATCGCCACAGATAGCGTATGTCGTTGCTATACAACCGCAAACGAGGTTGCAGCAAGTTATTGTATTTGGGATATGACGCTTCATGATAACTTAGCAATAATTGTTTGGTTGCCCGTTGTAGTCTGCTTCATGTGTACCAATATCTCCGCATCAACAGGCAGGAAGAGATCTACCCTTGAACCGAACTTGATAAATCCGAGATGTTCGTCAATATAACAATCCTCTCCTTCCTTTGCATAAGTCTTGATACGTCGTGCCATAGCGCCAGCCACCTGTCGGCAGAGTATATCGACACCGTCAGGAGTAGTAATGATAACATCCGTCATCTCATTCTCCTCGCTTGCCTTTGGCAGCCATGCTTTGTGGAAAGCGCCATTCTGATGCTTTACCATCTTCACCTTACCGTCAACAGGAAACCAGTTTGCATGAACATTAAAAAGGCTCATAAAGATACTCACCATGATGCGCTTCTCATGGAAATACTTCGTTTCCTCCACTTCTTCTATCACCACGATATGACCATCCGCCGGTGCTACCACGAGTCCTTCGGTATCATCAGTACCGAAGAGTCTCACAGGACACTGGAAGAAGTTGAGCACTATACACCATATAATGCCAAAAACGCCTGCGAAGACATAGAAAGGCACATGAGTTTCGAAGGATCTCCAGAGTATAATACCGATAGCGACAAGCACCATTGCGCTATAAATCAACGTATCAGTGCCTTCACGATGTATTCTAATTTTCTTAAGTTTCTTAATTCTTTTTCCCATTGGTTAGTATATAAGGTGTTGCAAAGTTACATTATTTTTCCTAATTACGCAAACAATTATTAATTATTGTTTACAAAAATCTTGTTTTTAGCCCACAAGTTCCGTTTTATCACATAAAATAACTAACTTCGCATCCCAAACGTTCAAAACTAAAACACCACAATCTAAACGATGCAGGACTTCATACATTTACACGTTCACACCTATTATTCCATTCTCGACGGCCAGAGTTCCATCAAGGCACTATTAAAGAAAGCCGCCGCAGACGGCATGCGTGGCATGGCGATTACCGACCATGGCAACATGTTCGGCGTAAAAGAACTCTTCGACGAGTGCAACAAGCTAAACAAAGACCGCAAGAAGGAGGGTTTGGAACCATTCAAGCCTATCTTCGGCTGTGAAATGTATGTAGCCCGTCGTGGTAAGGAGCAAAAGGAGGACGCAAAGATAGACCGTGGCGGCTGGCACCTTATCGTATTGGCAAAGAACGAGAACGGTTACAAGAACCTTATCAAGCTGGTTTCCCGCAGTTGGGTTGACGGTTTCTACGGCCGTCCACGTACCGACCATGCGGACCTTGAGAAATACCACGAAGACCTCATCGTATGTTCTGCCTGCATAGCAGGTGAGATACCAAGCAAGATACTTAAAGGAGACATTGACGGAGCACGCGAATCCCTTGAATGGCACAAGAAGCTTTGGGGCGACGACTTCTATCTTGAGCTCCAGCGTCATGAGGTGAAAGACCCGAACCAGCGTGCCAACCGCGAGACATTCCCGTTGCAACAGCAGGCAAACCGCGTACTCATAGAGTTGGCAAAGGAATACGGTGTGAAGTTAGTGTGCACCAACGACTGCCACTTTGTTGACGAAGAGACAGCCGAAGCGCACGACCACCTGCTCTGTCTCTCTACGGGCAAGGACCTGGATGACCCTACGCGTATGCTTTACTCCAAGCAGGAGTGGTTCAAGACGCGCCAGGAGATGAACGATATCTTCTCCGATGTGCCCGAAGCGCTTAGCAACACCCTTGAAATCCTTGACAAGGTAGAGACCTATAACCTTGAGTCTGACCCTATCATGCCATTCTTCCCTATCCCAGAAGAGTTCGGATCAGAGGAGCAATGGCGCAAGGAGTTCTCCGAACAGGACCTCTACGAGGAGTTCACCACTGACGAATACCGCAAGAACCCTCTCTCTGAGGAGGACGGTCAGAAGAAAATCAAGAAACTGGGCGGTTATGATAAGCTCTACCGCATCAAGTTTGAGGCTGACTTCCTTGCGAAACTCGCCTACGAAGGTGCCAGCATGCGCTATACGCCGGAGACCATTGAGATACCATACGGCAAGGCATTGCAGGCTGATGAGCTATCGCAGTGGGCAGCAGACCATGGCATTCCGAAAGAGGTTGACGAACGTGTGCGTTTTGAGCTTCATATAATGAAGACGATGGGCTTCCCTGGTTACTTCCTTATCGTATCCGACTTCATCAACAGCGCACGAGAAGAGTTGGGCGTATGGGTAGGTCCTGGACGTGGATCGGCTGCCGGTTCCGTTGTAGCTTACTGCCTTGGTATCACCAAGATAGACCCATTGAAGTACGATCTACTGTTCGAGCGTTTCCTAAACCCTGACCGTATCTCACTCCCTGATATTGATACCGACTTCGACGATGATGGTCGAGGCAAGGTATTGCAGTGGGTAATGGACAAATACGGTCATGAAAACTGTGCGCATATCATCACTTACAGCACGATGGCAACGAAGAACTCCCTCAAGGACGTTGCCCGCGTGGAGAAACTGCCGTTGGATCGCTCCAATGCCCTGTGTAAAGCCATCCCTGACCGTCTGCCTGACGGCATGAAGATGAATCTTGGCAATGCCATAAAGTGCACACCGGAGTTGCAGCAGGCTGAGGCATCCATTGATCCTCGTGAGGCGAACACCATAAAATACGCGAAGATGCTTGAGGGCACTGTGCGCGGAACGGGCATCCACGCCTGCGGATTCATCATCTGTCGTGACCCTATCAGCGACCACGTGCCTGTATCTACCGCTGACGACCCGGACTTCCCTAACATCAAGACTGCCGTGACGCAGTATGACGGTCACGTGATTGAGTCAACAGGCCTCATCAAGATGGACTTCCTCGGACTGAAAACGCTCTCTGAGCAGAAGGAGGCATGCAAGAATATCAAGCTCACCCGTGGCATAGACATAGACCTTGACCATATTCCTATTGATGATCCTAAGACATACGAGTTGTACCAGCGCGGTCAGACCATCGGCACATTCCAGTTTGAGTCTGCCGGCATGCAGAAATACCTGCGCGAGCTTCATCCTACTGTCTTCGAGGACCTCATCGCCATGAACGCCCTGTACCGTCCGGGACCTATGGATTACATCCCTTCATTCATTGCCCGCAAGAACGGTCGCGAAGAGATAACATACGACATTGACTGCATGGAGAAATACCTGAAGGATACATACGGCATCACGGTGTATCAGGAGCAGGTGATGCTTCTTTCACGTCAGCTCGCCAACTTCACACGAGGCGAGAGTGACGCATTGCGTAAGGCGATGGGTAAGAAGAAGAAGGACATCGTTGATGCGATGAAACCAAAATTCATCGAGGGCGGAAAGTCCAACGGCCACGACCCTAAGGTGCTGGAGAAGATATGGGCTGACTGGGAGAAGTTTGCCTCTTACGCCTTCAACAAGTCGCATGCAGCATGCTATTCATGGGTGGCTTACCAGACGGCTTACCTCAAAGCGAACTATCCGGCAGAGTTTATGGCAGCGCTGCTGACGCGTCGTCGCTCTGATATCAAGGAGATAACGAAGCTCATGGACGAGTGTAAGTCGATGGGAATACTCACTAAGGGTCCTGACGTCAACGAGTCATTTGCCAACTTCGGTGTAAATAAAAAAGGTGAGATACGCTTCGGTCTCGCTGCCATCAAGGGTATGAGCGAGGCGGCAACAGAGGCTATCATCAAGGAACGTGACGCGAACGGTCCTTATAGTTCCATCTATGACCTGATGGAGCGTGTCCCTTCTACTGCTATGAACAAGAAAGCCCTTGAGTGTCTTGCACTTGCCGGCGCTCTGGACTGCTTCGGAATCCTGCGCGAACAGTATCTCGAGGAGATAAACAAGGATACCTTCATCGGTCAGCTCTCACGTTACGGACAGCAGTACCAGACTGCGAAGAATGAATCTACGCACTCACTCTTCGGTGACTTCGATGCCATAGAGATAACGAAGCCTAAGCCACCGAAGGCACAGGAGTGGAGCACCATAGAGAAGCTTAACCGCGAACGAGATCTCGTGGGTATCTATCTCTCCGCACATCCGCTGGATGAGTTTGCCATAATAATAGAGTGCCTGTGCAACACCACCTGTCAGGAGATAGGCAAGGACGCCGACCGCGCAGAGCTTGCGAAACGAGACACGCTCACCGTCGGTGGTATCGTGACATCTGTCACACCAAGGTTCACAAAGACAGGAAAACCAATGGGAATAGTAACGATAGAGGACTTCCATGGACAGGGAGAACTGGTGTTCTTTGATAAAGACTGGGCACGTTGGCAACCGTACTTCCTCGTCGGCAGCAGCGTGTATGTCAAGATGAAGAGTCAGGAGAGATTCAGAGGCACAGGACAATACAGCCTCAACGTGCAAAGCGTAGAGTACCTGTACGACGTAAGCACGAAGTCAATGGAAAGCCTCACCATACACATTGACCTTGACTCCATCGGTAACATTCTTGATGACGGCGAAGATGATGACGCGAAGATGACAAATCTCGATACTGTCCTACAAGACCTGACCACCATCATCCGCGAGTCACCAGGCACCACAAAGCTAAAGCTGTCCATACGCGACTCAAGAATCAGTCCATACCCTGTCCGCTACGCCTCAAAGCTACCGGGAATAAAGATTAACCGTCGTCTCGTAGATTTCATACACGACAACGAACACATACGATTCTCAATAAATTAAAAAAGAATACTCCCAGTACTTGGGCACGATTACTGCAGTACTTGGGCACGATTACTGTAGTACTTGGGCACGATTACTGTAGTACTTGGGCACAGTACTTGCGCTAAAATTACAGGTAACATTATTTTTTGGGGAATTTCAATGTTTTCTTCATTAATTTTTATTACCTTTGCACACAAATATATTTATTGTTATGAAAAAGATTACAACACTGCTCCTTCTCGTTTGCTTTTGCATGATGGCGAATGCGCAGAGAAAAATGATTAACGTCATTGACGAAGATACTAAAGAGCCTATCGACAAAGTATTGATAATTCACGGTAAAGACACACTCACACGTACCACACCACAAGGTATCGCGGTACTTTCAACAGAAGTGGATTCCGTTACATTCGTACACCCTGAATACAAACCCAAGACAATAGCAATAGCCAATATGCCTGCCGTTGTGAGACTGAAAGGTACCGGACAGCACATTCAGGAAATAGAAGTCGTGGGCGAAGAGAAAAAGCACATCAGCAACGAAGACTTCAAGCGCATGAAGCGCGAGAGAGCTCTACAAAAAGCGAACCCTACAGGCGGCGGACTTGACCTGCTTGATGTTTACAACAAAGTGACAAAACACAAGACAAAGAAGGAACTGAGAGCAGAACGACTCAAGAAAACCCTCGAAGCCTACGAAGAGAAGGAAGAGAAGGATACAGAGGAGGAGTAAGAAAGGAAGCCCCTCCCCGACCCTCCTCAAAGGGAGGGAGGAAGAGAGCTCAATTAATACAAAAAGGAGCTAACAAAAACAAATAAGAGAGGTTAATATAAAACAAAGTTGCGATTACATTCTGAAGGTTCAGATGTAACCGCAACTTTACTTTTTACTTATTACTTTTTACTTATTACTTAAGTACTTCTTTATCCACCGAAGTTATCGAAGGCAATCATGTCGTCTTCTACGCCGAGAGAGTGTAGGAGGTCGAGCACTGTCTTCGCCATCATTGGAGGTCCGCAGAGGTAGTACTCGCAATCTTCTGGTGACTCATGCTGCTTGAGGTATGTGTCGCCCATTACTGGTGCTACAAAACCTGGTGTATATGCGATGCCTGCTGCATCTGCCTTTGGATCAGGACGGTCCAATGCGAGATGGAAGTGGAAGTTGTCATAGTCCTTCTCCAACTGCAGGAAGTCATCAAGGAATGGTATTTCCTCAAGTGCACGTGCGCCGTAGAAGTAGTGCATCTCACGGTCACGGATGTCAAGAGTCTTCAGACAGTGCATGATCTGTGCACGCAATGGTGCCATACCAGCGCCACCGCCTACCCATATCATCTCACGGCCAGTGCCGTACTTTGGACGGAACTCTCCGTAAGGGCCTGACATGATAACCTTGTCGCCTGGCTTGAGGTTGAAGATGTATGAAGAGGCAATACCTGGATTTACGTCCATGAAGCCTGTTCCCTGATCCTTTGGCTTGAACGGAGGAGTAGCAATACGCACGTTAAGCGTGATGATGTCGCCCTCGTCTGGGTAGTTAGCCATAGAGTACGCACGGATGGTTGGTTCTGGGTTAGAGCAGTGAAGATCGAAAAGACCGAACTTCTCCCATGCTGGGAGGTAAGTGTCGCCGATGAGTTCACGATCGAAGTCCTTGTAGTCGATTTCGAATGCAGGAATCTTTATCTGTGCATAAGAACCTGGTTCGAAGTCCATGTGCTCGCCAGGAGGCAGAGCTACCTTGTACTCCTTGATGAAGGTTGCCACGTTCTTATTGCCGATAACGGTGCATTCCCATTCCTTTACGCCCATGACGCTATCTGGTACCTTCACCTCCATATCGCCCTTTATCTTAGCCTGACAGCCAAGACGCCAGTTGTCTTTTATCTCCTTACGTGTGAAGTGAGGCTTCTCAGAATCGAGAATCTCGCCACCGCCTGAGAGTATCTGCAGCTTACACTGTCCGCAGCTTGCCTTACCACCACATGCTGATGGCAGGAAGATACCATTTTCGTTCAGCGTATTCATCACGCTGTTGCCTTGTTCTACCTCCAGCTTCGTATCGCCGTTGACAGTCAGCGTCACCTTTCCGCTTGGGCTAAGGTATTTCTTAGCCACAAGGAGGACGATGACCAATACGAGTATTACAATGAGGAATACTCCTATACTTGCTAATATAAATGAAATATCCATAAAGTAGCCTCCTTTTTATAGTTTAAGTCCGCTGAAGCACATCATAGCCATAGCCATGAGTCCTACGGTGATAAAGGTGATACCAAGACCTTGCAGTGGCTTTGGCACGTCGCTGTACTGCATCTTCTCACGGATGGCACCGAGGGATACAATAGCAAGTACCCAACCGAAACCAGAACCGAGAGCATAAACGAATGCATCGAGTACGCTACCGAGATACTGCGAGCTTGAAGGATCCATGTTGATACGCTGCTGCATGAAAAGACTTGCACCCATGATGGCACAGTTCACGGCAATCAGTGGAAGGAAGATACCGAGCGCACCATACAGTGATGGTGAGAAACGCTCCACTATCATCTCTACCAACTGCACGATACCAGCTATGACTGCTATGAAGATGATGAATGCGAGATAAGACAAATCAACGCCTTCGATAAGACAATCAGGACCCAGTACCCTAGTCTGGAGAATATAGTTTACAGGTACGGTAACGCAGAGCACAAATGTCACAGCGATACCAAGACCAAGTGATGTCTTGACGTTCTTTGACACAGCAAGGTACGAACACATACCAAGGAAGAACGCAAAGATCATATTGTCAACGAATATTGACCTGAAAAAAAGATTTATTAACTGATCCATATTTTTAGTCCTTTACGAAATATGCTTTATGTATCCAGATGACACATCCGATGAGGATGAGCGCCATGGCAGGCATTGTCATCATACCATTATTTATATAACCGAAGTCATATACTGCGTCAGGGATAATCTGGAAGCCGAGTAGTGAACCTCTGCCGAAGAACTCACGTACTGCACCTACTATAACAAGGATGATGCCGTAGCCAAGGCCGTTAGCCAAACCATCGATGAACGAAGGCAGAGGCTTATTTGCCATAGCGAAAGCCTCAAGGCGTCCCATGAGGATACAGTTGGTGATGATAAGTCCCACATATACAGACAACTCAACGCTCACATCATATACAAATGCCTTGAGCACCTGGCTGACAATGGTAACGAGGGCAGCAACGACAACGAGCTGCACTACGATACGTATGCGGTTAGGCACTGTATTGCGAAGGCACGAAATGATGAGGTTGGAGAAAGCAGTGATGACTGTCACGGCGATACACATGACGAGCGCAGGCTTCAACTGTGAAGTAACAGCGAGCGCGCTACAGATACCGAGCACCTGCACGAGTACAGGATTCATAAAACTCAGCGGCTGTGTGAAAACCTCTTTTATTTTAATGTTTGCCATACTTATTAATCATTAATTATTAATTACTACTTTTGAGAAGTTCTTTGTACTTCTCAAAGCCTTCCTGCAGCATGTCACTAACACCATTGCTGGTAAGTGTTGCACCTGTTACGGCATCAACCTCTGATGCAGGGTTCTTTACCTCGCTGCTCTTCAGTACCTTGAGAGCCACGCTGCCGTCAGCGGCGTAGATTGTCTTACCTTTGAAAAGGTCCTGCCATGCCTTGCTGTCCTTTATTTCAGCACCGAGACCAGCCGTCTCACCTTCATGGTTGAAGTAAGCACCGTAGATGGTGTTGCCATCTGCATTTACTGCTACATAGCCCCAGATAGGTCCCCAGAGACCTGCACCGTAAACGGAGACTACATACTTCTTCTCACCGTCAATCTCGCACTGATATACAGCGATGTCACCTTCCTTGAAGGACGCGCTGTTCATCTCAAATGCTTTATCGCCATCCTTCACTACCTCAGAATACTTTGCTTCTGCATCAGCATCAGAAAGGTCGCGGATGTTGAGGGCTGCCAGCACTTGCTTTTTCTTGTCAAGCTTAACATTCGCCTCTTGCCTGTCCTTCAGTGAACTGCTGACAAAAGCAAGAAGGAAAGCCACGATGACTACCATCACGCAGCTGTATGCTATAATATAGCTATTCTTATCCGTTAATTTTGCCATAATTGATAATTATGAATTATGCATTATGAATTATGCATTATGAATTATGAACTCTCTTCAGTCGTTTGTTAATATTCTTCTGTACTACGAAGTAGTCGATAGTAGGAGCCATCATGTTACCAAAGAGGATGGCAAGCATCATTCCCTCTGGGAAACCAGGGTTCATAACGCGAATGATGACAGCCAATGCTCCGATGATGAAACCATAAATCCACTTACCTGTCTCTGTACGTGCAGAGGTAACAGGGTCTGTTGCCATGAAGACCGCACCGAAGCAGAAACCACCGATAACGAGATGCTGATACCACTCTACCGGTGTCTGTCCCGTAGCCTGGAATATAACTCCCATGAATATGCCGCCAGCGAATACGCTGAGCATTGTCTTCCATGATGCAATGCCTGTCCAAAGCAGTATGACAGCACCGATAGCGATAGCTATGACGCTTGTCTCACCGATAGAACCAGGGATAAGACCTACTACCGAATTGAGAATTGAGAATTGAGAATTGAAAACGTCAGCAGCACTTCCTTGTGCGAGGACTCCCAGTGGCGTAGCGCATGTAAAGCCATCAGCCAAAGTATTACCCAAGCCAAGGAAACTCTCATCTGCTACCCATACGGTGTCACCACTCATCTTCGTTGGATAAGCAAAGAAGAGGAAGGCACGTGCAAGGAGGGCAACGTTGAAGATATTCATACCAGTACCGCCGAATATCTCCTTACCGAATATCACGGCAAATGCAACGGCAAGCACTATAGTCCACAGAGGACAACCTACAGGGAGGATAAGCGGAATGATGATACCGCTGACAAGATAACCTTCCTGTATCTCTTCGTTCTTCCACTGCGCCCATACGAACTCTATACTAAGACCAACGATGTAGCTTACTATCACCTTTGGCAATACGAGCAATGCGCCATAAAGGAACACTTCAAGGAACGAAGCGGTAGCAAGAGTACCTGCTGCCAGATAGTTCTGATAGCCCACATTGTACATACCGAAGAGCAATGCAGGAATAAGAGCTATCACCACAATACTCATGATACGCTTTGAGTCAATGGCATCGTGGATGTGTGCGCCACTCTTAGATGTAGTGTTCGGCACAAAGAGGAATGTCTCGAAGCCATCAAACACGCTACGAAAAGCATGCAACTTGCCTTCTGGCTCAAAATGTGGCTTCAGGTTATTTACTGTATCTTTTAAGAATCCCATTATTCGTTCTCCTTTCTCAAGAGATCCAACCCTTGTCTTACGATTTTCTGCAATTCGAGTTTACTTGAGTCAACGAACTCTGCAAGAGCGAAATCCTCTGGACTCACCTCATAAATGCCGAGTTGCTCCATCTTGTCTATGTCCTGTGCGATGATAGCCTTGATGAGATATTCGCCATAAATGTCCATTGGCAGTACGCTGTCATACTCGCCAGACATTATCATGTGACGCTCACCGCCCTTCACACGTGCATCAAGCTTGTAGTCCTTCTTGCCGAAGAGCCATGAGAAGTAACTGCGGCTAACAGAGAACTGCTTGAAGCGTGGCATTATCCATCCGAAGAGTTCATCGGCATTGTCACCCTCAGGTATTGCGGTCACCTCAGATGTATGTGCTCCGAGGAAGCAATCCATCGTTGTCTTTGTGCCAGTGAGAGGGTTACCCATGATGATACGTGTACCATCTGCCTTTACCTTATTGCTAAGTTCTGCCTTGAGGTTTGTACCTACGAGTGCTTCTATATAAGAAGGATCGCTCACTTCGCTGCCAGCAATGGCAACAGTGCGTGTCATATTCACTTTACCGGTATTGAAAAGACGTCCGAAGAATATCACCGCTGTAGGGTCAACGGTCCATACCACTTCACCCTTATTAACAGGAGCGATGTTATTTACCTGAACGCCTACGTTGCCAGCAGGACACTTGCCTGAGAAAGCTACGACTTCAACGTCCTTAGCCTCAGCAAGAGCTGCAGTTGACTGCTTTTCTCCTATACCGAGATATGTCTTTGCCACCTTTGCCAGAGCAGAGAGACCAGTCTGGAAGTCTGCCTCGTTTCCCTGAAGTTCATACTCAAAGTCTCCTGCAAGAGGCATATCGCGCAGTGCAGAGACAAAGATAGCACGTGGCTTTGTCTGTGGGTTGGTGGAAATGGCATAAGGCAACTGGTTTATAAAACCAAAAAGACCAGCCTCCAACAATGCATTGATGACTCCATCAGCATTGAGGGATGAAAGGTCTTTCTTGCCATAATCCACATACTCCTGCGTAGCATCCGCATCAACACGCACGCTCAACAGCTTTCTTCTGTCGCCACGTTCCACAAGGCTTACAGTACCACTGACAGGCGAAGCGAACTTCACCTCTGGGTATTCCTTGTTGACGAACAGAGCATCGCCAGCCTTTACCTTGTCGCCTTCCTTCACAACGACCTTTGGCTTCACGCCAACGAAGTCGGAAGGTTGCAGGGCGTACGTTCCTCCTACAGCAATGCAGTTCTTCTTCTGTTCTGCCTTGCCTGCGAGGCTGATGTCAAGACCACGACGCAACTTAATAACTTTTGTCATAGTGATGTGTTTTTTATGATTATATTAAAAATATTACAATTTATGAATTATACATTATGCATTAAAAACAAGTTCCACCGGACAGTGGTCAGAACCAAATATCTCGGTATGTATTGCAGCGGACTTTACCATCGGCATCAGTCGTTCTGACACAATGAAATAGTCTATGCGCCAACCAACATTCTTCTCTCGTGCATGGAAACGGTATGACCACCATGAGAATGTCTGTTCTTCCGGATGCAACTCTCTAAAGGTATCCTTGAAACCTGCTGCAAGGACATCAGAGAACTTACCGCGTTCCTCATCAGTAAAGCCTGGATTCTTATGATTTGTCTTAGGATTCTTCAGGTCTATCTCCTCATGTGCAACGTTAAGGTCGCCACAATAGATGACTGGTTTCTTCTTATCCAGCGCCTTTATGTAAGAGAGGAAGGCATCCTCCCACTCCATTCTGTACTCAAGGCGGCGCAACTCATCCTGAGCGTTCGGAACATACACCGTGATGACGTAATAATCCTCATACTCAAGCGTTATGATTCGTCCTTCATGATTGTGTATATTGTCCTCCTTATATATAATAGTACCGTCAGCCTCAACGCTTCCCATGCCGTAATAGACATTCAACGGAGCATGCTTCGTATATATCGCCGTACCTGAATAGCCTTTCTTCTCAGCATAGTTCCAGTAGGAATGGTATCCTGGAAAAGCAAGATCCAGCTGTCCTGCCTGCATCTTCGTTTCCTGAAGGCAGAAGAAATCAGCATCCAGTTCTGTGAATATGTCAGCAAAGCCCTTTGTGGCACAGGCACGTAGGCCGTTTACGTTCCAAGAGATAAACTTCATTTCGAATTGAAAATTGAAAATTGAAAGTTGAAAATTAAGAATTGAGAATTGAGAATTGAGAATTATGATTATGTTTTGTTTATAGGTAATCACAACTTTCAATTTTCAATTTTTCATTTTCCATTTGCTTAGTACTGCACGCTTATCGTTCCCTTGACGATACAAGCCTGCTGATATCCCAGTTTCTTTACTTGAGCAAGCAGACGTCGTGCATCCTCCACCGTTTTATAATTACCCATTCGGCACTTCCACGATGGAGAATAGAAATGTACATAAATCGGTTCTGTTGGGAAGTTGTTCTTCATCACGGCACCGGCAGCCTCTGCCTTCTGTTTGTCGGCGCGTGTATTACCACCAGAGAACACCTGTATGCGGTAGCCTTGCATCTTATAACTGTTACGCATCACCTTCTTTCGTGTGTCCACAACGGTATTTTCCATTTCGGAAGATGAATTATTACCATTTGTCGTGACAGTCGTTGCAGGCGTATTATTTTCTGTTTTATGTTCCGCAACCTCCTGCTTTGGTTGTGGTGTAGCAACGCTTGTTACTGGTTGCTTTGTGACGCCGTTGACAAGGGAGTCTATCTCCTGTGTCTGTACCACGTCAACGCGTCCCTTTCCCGGTTCTGCCTTTCGCAGTCCGTCAAGGAATGTCTGTGCATTGGCAATCGTAACTGCCAGAAGCATGGTTGTTATTAGGAATATTCTGCTCATAATATTACGAATTGAAAATTGAAAGTTGAAAATTGAAAGTCAGTATTACCGATGTTCAATTTCCAATTCTCAATTTTCAATTTATCAATTTGGATTAGTTCCAAGCGTCGATGATACCCTTGAAATCAGCAGCCTTCAGTGAAGCGCCACCGATAAGTCCACCGTCGATGTCAGCCTTTGCAAAGAGCTCAGGAGCGTTAGAAGCCTTACAAGAACCACCGTAGAGGATTGTTGTATCGTCAGCAACCTGTGCGCCGTAAACCTCAGCAACGCAAGAACGGATATAAGCGTGAATCTCTTCTGCCTGATCAGCAGTAGCAGTCTTACCTGTACCGATAGCCCAGATTGGCTCGTATGCGATAACGATGTTCTTCCACTGCTCAGCAGAGAGGTGGAATACAGAACCAGCGAGTTCAGCCTTTACTACCTCGTTCTGCTTGTTTGCCTCACGCTGCTCAAGAGACTCACCGATACAGAAGATAACCTTAAGACCGTTAGCGAGTGCGAGCTCTACCTTCTCCTTGAGGATTTCTGGAGTCTCGTTGTAGTACTCACGACGCTCAGAGTGACCGAGGATAACGTATTCTGCACCTGTTGACTTAACCATTTCAGCAGAAACCTCACCAGTGTAAGCACCTGAAGCCTTGTCTGCACAGTTCTCAGCAGAGAGCTGGATGCAGCTACCCTTGATAACCTCTGCTACAGAAGCGAGGTGAATGAATGGAGTACCGATGATAACGTCACAGTTAGGGTTCTTTACTACCTCTGTGAGTTCCTTTGCAAGAGCTACGCCCTCCTGCAGGTTCTTGTTCATCTTCCAGTTACCTGCTACAATTTTCTTTCTCATTGTTTTTTTAATTTTTAATAATTTGAATAATTTATTTGACTGTCTTGTCTCTTCTTTCTTTACCCATCGGCTCCATGCCCATAGTCTGTCAGCTAATACCAGCAACAGCAGTGGCAGTATGTAGTAAATGAATACTCCACCGAGTTTCTTCAGGTATGACACATTGGACGTTGCCTCTGTCATCTGCGGAGCCTTTCCCTTCTGCAATACCGGGAATTCCTCATTATGACTCCATTTTCCTATCACGACGCCTTTCTTCAGCAGCACCAATCCGGGATTACTTCGTATTATGGTCTTCAGCGTTATCTCATCAGTGTTACAGAACGGATATTCCGCGCCTGTCTTTTCAGACCACTGTTGCATTCCCTCCTCGTTACTTGCCGTGAGGCAATAGAATGCGTATCCATTATCCTTGGCATCCTCATACAGCTGTTCTATGTTGCCGAAGCGCGAATCATCTGCCGTTTCCAGATGCGGAGAGATAAGCAGGAAGGTGTAACCATCGTTGTCAAGCACCTCGTCCGTAATATCCTCACCATCCTCCACACGCTGAATAGAGAAGTCATGTATCGGTGGTACGTAACCCTCCTTTATCGTTACCGTCTTGGAGTCTATGAATGTCCATGTCGAGTCAGGATAATCCTCAAGCGAGAACTCTTTTCTCACGCCATCCTTCTCCATTATGAACGTTGTTTCAAACTGCGGCATCTCTGCTCCTTCGGGTATCTCCATCCCCTTTCGTATATCTGCGCCGATGTGATAAGGTCTGAAGTCAAACAACGGTAGATAATAGAGGCTGTACAACGACACCCCGACGATGAAGAGAATGGTGTATTGCCTCACTATCCACTGATTGGATAAACTCACGAAGCGCGGCATCACCATCGGTCTTAATGCCAAAAGTGCAGCGGCAGCGAGCAGCAATACATTCTTCAGCAGCGTCTGTCCGTTTGTCAATACTACGGCGTCACCGAAACAGCCACAGTCACTGACGGGGTTGGCGATGTATATCCATAGCGTAACGAACGTCATTGCTGTCATGAAGACCAGTATCAGCTTTGTCACCAAACGCCTGTTTATGGCGAACAGGAGTAATATTCCGAGCACAAACTCCACTGCTGCCAATGACACTGATGCAACGAGCGTTGCCCAATCAGGTATCATTTCCTGCAATGCCAAAGCCTCAGCATAGTCTTGCAGTTTATACTGTGTGCCCAAAGGGTCAACCGCCTTGACGAAACCTGAAAAGATAAACGTCAGGGAGACAATGATACGGAGTATGTTGACTACAACTCTTTTCATTTTCCTTCCACAGCAAGCTTTATGACAGCAAATGTAGAATAATTTATTATATCCATATAGTTTGAGTCAATACCCTCACTGACGATGGTAAGTCCGTTCTTATCCTCTATCTCCTTGATGCGCTCAAGCTTTGTCAGTATGATATCGGTATAGGAACTAACCCGCATATCTCGCCATGCCTCGCCGTAGTCGTGATTCTTCTTCAGCATGAGGTCAACACACTTCTGTGCATGCTCGTCATAAAGCGCCATTGCCTCATCGTTTGTCATATCCACCTTGTCGGCGTAACCTTTCTCCAACTGTATCAGTCCCACGATGCCATAGTTGATGAGTGCCATAAACTCTGGCAGTATGCCTTCACCAACAAGCGACTCACCCGTCACCTCAAGGGTACGGATGCGCTTTGCCTTAATGAATAACTGATCGGTAAGGGATGATGGGCGGAGCATTCGCCATGAAGGTTTATAATCATAAAGCTTCTTGGAAAATATATCACGGCAAAGTGTCATTGCCTGTTTGAATTCCTCGTTCGTATTTGCCATTACTACGTTCTTTTTGCTTAATTTGACTGCAAAATTACACATTTTTTATATAATAGAAAAGAAAAGGAGGAAAAATTAGTTGTATGTGATAGTTTTTTAGTAATTTTGCAACCGAAAACAAAAAATCGCAAAGTACGATTTACAATCTAACTCAGGTAGAAGCAACCCTGACCAAAAAACTTTAAGTATGTATTACATTTCAAAAACTATGGAGATAGCCGGCTGTCATCAGCTGAAACTATCCTACGAAAGCAAATGTGAGAATTTGCACGGTCACAACTGGGTAGTGACCATTCATTGTAAAGCCCAGGAACTCAATGAGGATGGCATGGTAATAGACTTCACACGTGTGAAGCAACAGATACACGGATACCTTGACCACGGTAATTTCAACGAACTTCTTCCCTTCAATCCTACGGCAGAGAACATCGCCAAGTGGGTCTGCGACCAGATTCCGCAGTGCTATCGCGTAGAAGTACAGGAGAGCGAGGGTAACATTGCCATCTACGAGGAATAGCCATGAGAGTCAACGAGATATTTTATTCCCTGCAAGGCGAAGGACACTACACCGGCACGCCGGCAGTCTTCCTGCGACTGAGCGGCTGTAACATGAAGTGTCCGTTCTGCGATACGCAGCACACCTCGTTCACCGAGATGACGGAAGAGGAGATTGCAAGTCACGTCTCACGTTTCCCTGCACGGCATATCGTCATAACAGGTGGCGAACCGACCATGCAGCTCAATGCAAAACTAACAGCACTGCTGCACAACGAGGGTTTCTTCATACAGATAGAGACGAACGGTTCCCTGCCATTGCAGGACGGTGTAAGCCTGGATTGGATAACATGTTCGCCAAAAGATGCCCCAATAGCCATCCAACGCATTGATGAGCTAAAGGTTCTCTTCATGAATCAGGACATGAGCCAGTACGATGGCATACAAGCGAAGGAATACCGCCTGCAACCGCTTGACTCCGGCAACGAGAAAGAGAACGCAGAGAACTTACAGCAAACTATCAACTACATATTAGAACATCCCAAATGGAATCTATCACTCCAAACACACAAGATAATAAATGTACAGTAAAGCCTTCTGAACAGGAGATTCTCAACGCCATACGCACCATGATGCTTGCTATCGGCGAAGACCCTGACCGCGAAGGTTTGCAGAACACGCCTGACCGCATCATACGTATGTGGCAGGAGATATTCCGTGGTTACGACGCAACAAAGAAACCACGCATCACAACATTCAAAAACTCTGCCCACAGCACCGAGATGGTATTCGACTGCGGCGAGTATTACTCCATGTGCGAGCATCATATACTGCCTTTCTTCGGCAAGTACTACTTCGCCTATATCCCAAGTGCCGAGGGACGCATCCTCGGTATCTCGAAGATAGCACGCGTAGTAGGCTACTGCGCTGCACGCCTGCAACTTCAAGAGCGTTTGGCACGCGAGATTATCGACATGCTGTCAGCAGCTCTTGACGATAAAGCAGAGGGTTTTGCCATCGTCATGAAGGGCAAGCACATGTGCAAGACCATGCGCGGCGTAAAGAACAAAGGCGACATGACAGTGTCTTACTTCACCGGCTGTTTCAAGAAGAACCGCCAGTTGCGCAACGAATTCTTCCAAATGATTAACATGCAGTAAAACAGTCTTTACACACTTGTTTTACCATCACATTACAAACGCAATGTAATCGTTGCATGATTGCATTGTTATCGTGGCACGATTACGACAAATTTTTGCATAAATTTAATGTAATCGTGCCACGATTGTTATGCCAGAACTAAAAAAAGGCTATCCAATATTTGGATAACTATCATTTTTTGTGTAACTTTGCATTGATTTATCTATTACAAGAGCAACCTAAATGCAGATAGCATACAAAGATATTCTTAAAGCAACGACACTCTTCGGCGGCGTACAGGGACTAAACATTATCATAAACCTTGTGCGAACAAAGTTTGTTGCCATGCTGTTGGGCCCTGCCGGCGTAGGACTAAATTCCATATACAACGAGACACGCGAACTGATACATGAGACAACAAACGTCGGTATGGATCAAAGCGGTGTACGCGATATCTCCAAAGCTTTCGAGAACCTGCAGAATGCTTCAGACGAAGCAGAAATCTTACAGTGCAAGGAAGAGCTTAAGAAGTACATCACACTTCTGCGCTCATGGGAAATTATGCTCGCACTGTTCGGCATGTTCATCACAATCTTGTTAGCAGAGCCCCTATCTATGCTTACCTTTGACGACAAGGAACATACATTGGGATATATACTTCTGTCACCAAGCGTGGCATTCAGCACCATAACATGCGGAGAGATGGTGGTACTGAAAGCTCTGCGTAAGCTGAAGGTTATTGCCTTGTTATCTACGCTACACGTACTCATGGCACTTATTGTAGCCATACCAATCTATTACTTTTATGGTATCAGTGGCGTAATACCTGCAATACTTCTGTTCACTCTTTCAACAACAATCCTTACGGCTGCTTATTCCTATAACAGCCACAAGCCTGTCATTACATGGAAATGGCAAGACCTGAATCTTGGACTTCCTATGCTCAAGCTGGGAGGATGCTTTGTGATTACAGGCATTATGAACCATGGCATGGAACTTTTCATCAACTCCTACATAAACAAGGAAGCAAACGAGGTAATGGTCGGATTATACAGGGCCGGCTACACTATTACCGGCACTTATGCTTCATTGTTTTTCAGAGCCATAAGCGCAGATTTCTACCCAAGGTTATCCGGCATAATAGATAATCCGCAGAAACGCAACACCACCGTATGCCAGCAGATGGAAGTCCTGCTGATGCTTGTAGGTCCTATGACAATAGCATTGCTCGTAGCCCTGCCATTGCTCATACCGATGTTGCTCAGCAATGATTTCATTGGCGTCATTCCAATGACAAGAATTACTATATTCGGCGTTCTGTTCAGTGCCATCTACATACCTGCTGCAGTCCTGCCACTTGCTGCCGGCGACACGAAACTGTTCCTCTTGGTAGAAACCATCAGCACCATTACGATGTCATTAATCATCGTTGGCTACTCACATAGCGAACTCGTTGGAGCTGGTATGGGTAAAGTTATCAGTACATTCGTTGACACTATTGTCATACTTGCAATAGCATTCCACTACTATAAGCTAAGGATATCAAGACTGCATGTCAACATGATAATCCTGCATGTCTCACTACTGATACTGACATACATACTGACAGAGTACCTTACAGGTTGGGCTTACTGGACTTCCGGAACGGTTATGTTATGTCTAAGTTCTATCATTTCATGGAAATTCTTCAAGCACAAAGCATAATATGATCACAGAGGCAAAATATACTTTGTTAAAATATCTGAGGAAGTTCCATTGGTTCAAATGGCACGAGTTCAAGTTACTCAACAAAGGGCACCTTGAAGAGCTTTATCCTGCCTACGCTTGCAGCAATGAACCATGTGATTCTTACTGTCAGGAGGTCATATCCATACACGACAAGCACTACGAAACAGGAGGACTGGTGGACAGAATCAGAGGTATTGTGTCTGCATATCATATTTGTCTTCAACACAACATTCCACTCAAGATTTATTGGAAGACGCCTTTCCGCTTAGAGGAATTCCTGGAACCTAACGAAGTTGACTGGACTATAAAGGATGAAGATATCTGTTGGACTAAGCCTGAAGCACATATATTATCAGCAGAGATATCAGAGGAATCCATGTGGCAAGAGAGAAGAATACGCAATATCATCTGTCATGATATCAAAACTATAAAATGCAAACAAATTCACCTATATTCAAATAGTCGCCTGGCTTATGAAGAAGGGGTGTTCGTGAAGTACTACAACAAGCTATTTAAGCCATCAGAAAAGTTAAAAGCGGCAATAGAAAAGGAATTGGCACTTATCGGGAAGAACTATATAACAGTACAATGCCGATTTGTAGGACAGTTAGGAGATTTCAAGGATAATATATCAACAGTATGGTCAGATGATGAGCAGAAAAGACTGATCAATAAACTGATAGCTGAAATTGACAGCATCCATAGCGCGTATAATCATGATATGCCATTGCTGATTTGTACCGACAGCAAGAAATTCAGGAAAGAGGTTCTGAAAAAACTGTCTTACGCATACGCCATAGAAGGAGATATTATCCACATTGACTATGCAAAGGGCTCCGATGACGATGCCAACATGAAAGTATTCCTCGATTTATACATGATGTCTAAAGCCAGTCACATATACCGACTGGCTACTAAAGAAATGAGATTAAGCGGTATGCCATACATGGCGTCTCTCATTGGTGAGAAGCCATTAACCGACATCGTTATTGATACTATCTAAACAAAGTAATGAAACAGAAAAAGATACTCTTGCTTGGTGGCACTGCCATTCAGATACCGGCCATAAAGAAGGCAAAAGAGATGGGGTTGTATGTCATAACGTGTGACAACAGGCCTGATAACCCCGGACATCAACTGGCTGATGAATACCATAACGTAAGCATTATGGACAATGAGGCTGTGCTGAAGTTGGCAAAAGAACTGGAGGTTGATGCCGTGGTAAACTATATTCTGGAAGCAGGAATACAAACAACAGCGTACGCACAGGAGTCACTGGGCAAGCCAACAAGCCCGTATCTGTCTGTGCATACGCTGTCAAATAAAAAACTGTTTCGTGAGTTCTTGAAGAACAATGGCTTCAAGGTTCCAAGAGTGTATTCCAAGGATGATGAGATAGAATATCCAGTGGTAGTAAAGCCTACGGACCTTTGGGGCAGCCGTGGATTCACAAAGGTAGAAAGGAAGGAGGATTTGCAGAAGGCTATTGATTACGCCATGGAAAGTTCTCTGCATGGAGAGATAATAATAGAGCAGTTCATAGAGTCATGGCATGCGGACATCGAAGGCGACGGATTTGTCGTTGATGGAAAGATAACCACACACGTATGGAGCGACTGCTATCCTGATCCTGCAATGCCTAATCCTATAACACCCGTAATATACTGCTATCCTTCTGCCAAGCCGGCTGCGTTGTTGAAGAAGCTTGATGCAGAGTTACAGCGTCTTCTAAGTCTTCTCAACATGCGTACCCATGCCTTCAATGTAGAAGCGAGGATAGACAAGGAGGGTAATGTGTATCTTATGGAGGTGGCACCACGCAACGGCGGCAATGCTATTACCGACGTGACAAGCATGGCAACAGGAAAGGATATAATGGAAGCAACGATAAGGGCTGCCATTGGCGACAGGTGTGAGGATATTACAAATGAGCCGTGCCAGGGGTTCTGGTGCAGTTATGTCGTGCATACTGACAAGGAAGGCAACTTCGGCGGACTGACTATTGATGACGACTTTAAGAAGAAAAACCTTGTTTCGTATGTTCCGTTTGTAGAAGTTGGCGAACCCGTCCATCCTTATTCAGGAACAAACTGCTCAATAGGACTGCTGATAGCACGCTTCGACACCCGTGAAGCGTTGGATGATTTCCGAAATAACATACTCAGACTTGTACAGGTCGTAGTAAAGCCTTGAAGAAGAAATAGAGATTTTCCTCCAGTCGGAACAGTCTCCATGAAGACATAATAGGAGAATAACCGAACTTAAACTTAAGGGAACATGGAATAATGGCGAAGTCTATGGTGCTACGCATATTGCGTATTATCCGCAGGGCTTCGCCTTTTTGTTTTTCAGAAAGCAATCTGCGATTTTCGTAGTAATACCAATATCCGTGTATTATGTTGAGCCAACGGAACTTCTCGTACGCGGCAAGCAGTTGTGTGTCAATGCCTTCGTCTTTCAGTTGTACGGCAAGTGAATGCTGTGCCTCCAACCTTGTAAACTGTCCCATGTTCAACTTATGGCTAACGGAATCATCCAATATGCGATAATAGTATATCGCTTTTGACTGCATTATGCAGTTTGCATGCAGCAACAGATTGCGCCCTGTATTCTCGTCACCGAAGTTACGGCAGGAATTATCCCATGGATAACGACGCTGCAAGTCCGTCGTGCAGATAAAGAATCCGCTTACCTGCCACGGCATACTCCAAAGGAAGGTCTGACCTCCGCCCCTCACTTTAGTAAACTTCTGTCTGCCGTCAGGGTCAAACTGCGTACCGTCAGGGTTCACACGTACGTCACGCAGGAAGAGAAGATCCACCTCTGGGTTCTCCTTTAACTCCTTCATACATTGCTCCAGACAGTCAAGGCTAAGCCAGTCATCATCGTCTATATATATAATGTATTCACCCCTTGCCTCCTTCAACGCAAGGTTACGTGACACCTGAGCACCGCTGTTCTTCTCGTTGCGGAATAGTCGGATGCGACTGTCCTTCGCTGCATATTGTTGAAGAATCTCATAACTGCCGTCAGTGGAAACATCGTCCACGCACAATATCTCCATATCGCTATATGTCTGATTCATGACTGATTCCAGACATTCAGCAATATATTTTGCCCTGTTATATACTGTTATTGCAACGGTAATCATTTCGATATTCTTTGTTTACTTCTTATATATTTCCTCATATTGCTTTGCAACCTTCATATAGTCATAGTTGCGCAACACGTATTCGCGGCTTTGGCGCTTTATGTTCTCTATATTCTCCGGGTGCAGCAACAATTGCTCCAACTCATTATATACGCTCTCGTATGATGGTTGCACATTGACGATAGGTCGGCATTCCTTCTCTGCCATGAGGTCATAGTGCTCTGGTTCGCCTCCGGTGAATGTCACCAGTCCTTTTGAAAGCGCCAGCAGACCGTTCATTCCCGGACCATGAGAATACAGCTGATCCATCACTACATCACTATTGTCCATCATGTGCTGGTATTCCGCATAAGGAATGCCGTTGGCAATCTTCAGTTCCATGCGCTCTGGATATTTCTTCTGCAAATCTTGTGCTGCCTTAAGCATGATGTCCGTGCCCTTAAACTCAGAGCGTTGCTTGCTTATACCAATGAAAACACGCAGCTTGCCCGATGCTGTTGATGTGACTTTGTCTGCTGGTTTGAATGGAAATGGAACGGCATAGAGTTTCTCCCTCAGTGGCACTCCGCTCTTATCTTTATCCTCCGTTAAATGATACGGCAGCCAATACTCATACGTACCGGCTATTATGGCATCGCAATCTTTTGCAATATGCTTATTCAGGCGTTCCTTCTCCGTCCCTACCCAGTCGTTGTAGGCTGCCTTCGCATATTCCGTGCAACGGCTTTCGTTGCCGATATTGTAGTCGGAATAGCGCATCGGCATAAGTGTTTTATTGATATATGGGTAGTAATAATCGTCGCCAACAACGGCAAGAACAATGCGTTTGTTATGCTTCCTGAGGTAATCATATATTTCGAACAGCCGCTCCGCCTTCAGTTCCAGGAACATCGGATTGACGAGTTGCACTATGTCATAACCTCTCATCTTAGGCAACGCCTTGCACAAACGATAGAAAAACGACAGAATTCCCTTGACTCCACCGTTGCGTTGCAGGTCTATGTCGCGCGGATAGTCCTTCCAGAAGTCACCGTTTGACGCAACGGTAACCTCGTGTCCCAGCTCACGCAGTCCCTCCGCAAGCATGTAGTGCACTCCGCTATATTCACCAACGAGAAGTATCTTCATCTGTTTGTTCTATAAATTGCCTTTATATATGAAACGTCTATGTAGCTCGCATATTGCCTTACACAAAGGGTATTTAAGCAAAATCTTACCCGTAAGCCTATAGACGTCAATCTGTCTATACAGCATGCTGCGGTACAATTTCCAACCGTTTGAGGATAAGAGAGTAGTGTGCATTAACTTCTTTGCCCGCAGCTGCGTCTCAAGCAACTGCGTGAGATGGGTGCCGTCAGCCTTTGCCGTGATACCGTCATCGTTCCATTGATAGCGGTACAGTCCTTTGCTGGATGTTGCAACCTTCGGATTCTTGCTCAGCAATTCAGGATAAAACCACGTGTCTTCAAATACCCTGCCAACAGGGAACTGCATACCATTAATAACACTTCGACGGAAAATCTTGTTCCAGGCGTAGCAGTGTTCCCACGCTTCCGTCTGCTCCCAATATTCCTTTGCCGACTGCCATGTACGGTCTTCAAAATCGAGGCGGTGTTCCGACGTGTGACCGGCATGAATGAGGACGGGATATTCAAGGATGTCAATGTCGGGATTCTCCTGCATAAAACGGATGAGGGAAGGATATGTGGAAGGTGCCAGTTCATCATCACTATCTACGAAGGTTATCAGGTCACCTGTAGCTATCTCCATACCTTTGTTGCGCGCATCACTGAGGCCGCCGTTGGATTTGTGTATAACGTGGAGCGTCATATCATTGACTCTTGACACATTGAAATCATGGGAGGACAGCTTCTTTTTCCACGCATCGCAAAGCTGTGGGCTACGGTCTGGGGAGCCGTCATCCACGAGGATTATCTCCAGTTCTCCGTCAATATCCTGCCTTAGCACACTCTCAATACAGCTATCAAGGGTGTGCTCTACCTTGTAAACAGGTATGATGACGGATAGTCTCATAGGTTGAAGCGTTTTGGGTATTATGCTTTATTAACGGAAAATATAACGTGTAAGGATATTGAAGGCAATGTGTTTAATGTTCCAGTGCCAATGAAGTGGGAAGAGTCCAATGTCCTTCAGCGAGGCGATAATCTCGTTTCTGAATTTCTTCGAATGCTTCATGCGTAACAAGAGCCGCAGTGTATCAACGGCGAGGTAGTCCATCTTGTATTGTGTGCATTCACGAAAACGTTCATCCTTCATAGCCGACTGGCGTAGTCCTCGCAAGATACTGACAAGGTCGCGCAATTTCCATTCCTGCTTTCGTGTGTCTAACGTGGTTGTAATGCTGTCTTCATTGTCGCGGTAGCCATAGAAATCTACGTTCACAGCCACGAAAGACTGTGCGGCAGCGAATGTCCTTGGCGTAAAATCTTCGTCCTCATGGTATATGTGTGGAATAAATGACAGCCCGGCCTCCGTCAGCATTTGTCTCCGGAATATATATGCACATACGCAAGGCATCAGGTTGCGTCCTTTCATGAATGTAGCTGCTGGCTCATATACCTTCCCATAACAGTAACGATAGCGGCGATAAGGCGTGCCGTTTCCTTTGCCATCAATCTTCAGCATGTTGAATCCGACAATGTCATATCCATGTTCTGCCAGTATCTCTAGTGGGAAGCTATCGGTCAACAGCACGTCATCAGAATCCACGAAGCAC